>NZ_OY782578.1:3600000-3921950 GCF_963677945.1 uncultured Bacteroides sp.
GTAATAGCCGGCATTTTAATATCGGGCTGAATAATAATGATGCCAATAGCCAATGCACCGATAACACCAAGTTTCATGTAAGTACTCAAATAGTCTCTGGGTAAGAGTAATAACCAAACGGGCAATGCAGCAGCAAAGAATCCATAAATTGCCAGAATTAAAGACATCTGCTTTTGGTCAAAATCCAAATAAGCACCTAAAGCTGAATTTTGAATCACCGGACCAAGAATGACTCCCAGCAGAACTAAAAGTACTCCTAAGATGGTTCCTTCCCATATTTTATCGGGACGGATATATTTCAAATAGATACCAATAAAAAGTGCAACAGGAATTGTAAAGCCAACCGTGAATGTTCCCCAAGGTGAGTTTTTCAGAGCATTAACAACGGGAATACCTAAACCGGCCATTGATACAATTAAAATAGCTATTACAGCAATGGAGGCTATAAAACCTAATCTGTCGCCAACTAAGTCTCTTGCAATTTCAGCAATTGACTTTCCTCTATAACGAACAGAAGCTGTAAGAATTACCATATCGTGAACAGCTCCGGCAAATAAAGAACCGATAAGTATCCATAAAACACCGGGAAGAAATCCATATTGAGCTGCGAGTACCGGACCAATTAATGGACCTGCTCCGGCTATTGCCGCAAAATGATGTCCCATTAATACAACTTTGTTTGTTGGCACATAATCGTGCCCATCATTGAGAGTTTCAGAAGGAACAAGATTGTTTTTATTCAGCATTAAAACTTTATACGCCATGAATCTGCCGTAGACACCATAGCCTATAACAAGGAATAATGCGGCAATAATTACAATTACAATAGAATTCATAATAATTAGATAACGGTTAAATTTATAATCGATTATAATATTAATAATCTGTAAGGTATAACACTTTTACTTTGGACACCAAAAATAATTCTTCTTTTTCAGAATGCAAAGAAAATTATGGATTATACTCAGAATCAGAAAACAAATAAGGCTATCAGATATCCTGATAGCCTTATTTTATCATTTATATTTACCCTTCATTGGTTCAATGACAGCAACATTCCTTTCCCTCTGCTTTTTCAAAAGCTTCTTTCCCCTCGGATAAAGAGAAATATATTAAACCTGCAGTACCAATAACATCGGCGTAGGCAAAGCCCGTTAATTCATAGATTAAACTTGATAAAAGCAAAACAACCGACATATATACACACACCTTTGTACAATTACTATCAGCAATAATTGGGTCTGAGCCTAATTTTTCCCCAATCGTTTTTTTGGCATACATTAGCCATATCATTGTCAATATAGATATAGAAGACACTATCACTCCCCAAAGTGTAGTCTCTGGTTTATGTCCATTTATCAGGTTCATAATAATACCAGCCAATAGACCGACTGATAAGATATAAAAAGCGAATCCTGTAATTTTCAAGGCTGTTTTTTCAAAAGAACTCTTATTGCTTTCCGGATTTTGTTTTATGCGCAATATCATTACAGCTATACCAATGCCTGACATTACTTCTATAAAACTATCCACACCAAAACCAAATAACGCCAATGTTTCATCCTCGTATCCAAAAAACATGGAAACCAGACCTTCAATCACATTATAGAATATTGTAAATAAACTTAGTAGCCAAGCTTTTTGATAGAGTTTTTGTTCAGAGTTTGTCATCTTACTTCTATTTAGAATTTATACTTATTTTGTTATGTATACAAATTAATCATTTGTACTCTACAAAGATAAGTTATATAGATGTGCAACAGTGTTGCATTATTTATGGCAATGTGGACAAACTCCTTTAATTACAAAATTAGCCGTTTCAAAGACAAAATTATCGGGAAGCTGAAAAGAAGGAATAGGTATATCTTTCAGGCAGAAAGTCCGTCCACATTTTGTGCATAAGAAATGAAGATGCAAATCTTTCAGTTCGCAAGTGCAATCTTTTTCGCATAAAGCATACTTTACAGCGCCTGTACCATCATCTATTTTGTGTATTAAGCTATTTTCAACAAAAGTATTTAATGTGCGAAACAGTGTTGTTCTTTCTACTTTATCAAACTTTTGCTCAAGATCGTATAAACTAACAGCATCTGATTGTAATAGTAACTCTTTAAGAACCAAAATACGCATAGCTGTAGGCTTAATATTTTTATCAGCTAATATTTTTTCTGCTTCATTATCCATTTTACATTTTCAATTAAAAATCTCTATTCACAACCATTTGTTATTTCAGCTTCAAATATACTAAATCAAGTTTCATATAAAACTGCTGAATGGTTCTTTTATTTGCTTCTGCCAAAATTTAAATATTCAAAGCCTTATTTTCTTCTTTAATTCTTACTGACAACAAAATTGCATTAAATAGAGTAAAAATGACCGCAGTAAAATACAAATCAAAAATTAAAGGTATAACAGCTATTTCAATAATCACAATCATATAATTAGGATGTTTAAAATACCTGTACACCCCTTTTTTTATTAATGCATAATTGGGGATGCGATATATTTTTGTGTTCCAAAATTTACCCAACAATAAAATGACCCAGATCTTAAATGCAAGAAGTATAAAATATAGAATGAGTAAAAAAGAGCTGTAAAACACAGTTCGTTTCATTGAATACTCAATTATCAACGAAATGATAAATAAAACATGAAGTGCTACTATATACAGATAATGTTTTTGTCCATATTCAATTGCACCATTTTCTAATAACCATTTTTCATTCCGCTTGGATAGAATTAATTCTCCAATTCGTAATATAATTAAGAATGATATAAAAAGGGGGAAAGCCATATTACATTTTATTCATTTGAAGCAAAACCATCTCACACGAAAAGCCAGGCCCCATTGAGGACATCAATCCATAACCATTCTCAAAGCCTTGAGTAAGAAACCTCTCCAGCACATATAAAACTGTGGGACTGGACATATTGCCATTCTCAGTCATCACCTCTCTTGTATTTTTAAGAAAATCGCCCTCTACCGATAAAGCTTCTTCATAAGCATCTATGACTTTTTTACCACCTGGATGAAATATAAAATTCTTTATATCTGAAATTTTTAAATGATTTTTATCTAAGAATGAAGTGATGTCGTTATTTACATTTTTTGCAATAATAGATGGAATGTCTGATGAAAACAAAACTTTAAATCCTTCATCAACAAAATTCCATCCCATTACATCAAGTGAATCAAAATACAACTTACTTTGACTAGCCAGAAATGTTATTTCATTTTTGGTATTGTTTACATAATTATCTCCAACAATCAAACAGGCAGCTATACCATCAGAAAATAAACTTGTACCAATAAAGTTACTCATACTAAAATCATTGCGTAAAAAAGTCAATGAACACAACTCTACAGCTACAAGTAAAACCACTGCTTCTGGATTTGCTTTAGCCAAAACACTTGCTTTTGAGTAACCGGCAACTCCTCCTCCACAACCTAAACCAAAAATAGCCATACGATTGATGTTTTTGTTCAATCTCATTTTATTAATGATAAGCGCATCTAAGCTTGGTGTAGAAAGTCCGGTTGATGAAATAAGAATTATATCAGTTATATCATCCTTATTAATTTGTGCAATAGAAACACACTCCTCTATTGCTTTGACTGAATATTCAAGAGATATCTTTATATATTCTGCATTCTGATCCTGAAAAGTATGTAGGTTTGAATAGTAATCCAGTGATTTGCAGAAATTTCTTGTTACTATTTCTGTATTGTCAAATACACTCAGCATACTTTCAACTTGCGGAAAAGAAGGTGCAAAAAAATTTTTGGCATATTTCTTCACTTCCTTCTGATCTGTTTTGAAAGGAAAATCAATTTTCGATATAGCTGCTAATGAAGGCATAGTATCAAAATTAAGAATGTCATATTTATTTTATCTATTAAAAACTTGCACAGACGCAAAGTTCCTGAGATACAATATAATTAACATCCTTATTTTAAATATGTTCAGTGTATCACTCAGTCTAGTTTTTGAAATAAGATTTTTTATGTAAATAATTTACAGAAGTCAATAACAATTCAAGAAATAAAGATTTTACCTCATAGATACAAGATATATTAGGTAAAATCTTTATCCAAAAATCTACTAGAGCATTCCTTTAGTTGAAGGTAGCTCATAATGATATATATCCCTCTTCACCGCCATTTTAAGCGCACGCGCCAAGGCTTTAAAGATTCCTTCAATTTTATGATGCTCGTTCTGCCCTTCTGCTTTAATGTTCAGATTCATTTTAGCGGCATCACTCAATGATTTAAAGAAATGCAAGAACATTTCGGTAGGCATCTCTCCTATCTTTTCGCGATTAAATTCAGCATCCCAAACCAACCAGGGACGGCCTCCAAAGTCGAGTGCTACCTGGCACAGGCAATCGTCCATAGGAAGACAGTAACCGTATCTTTCAATGCCACGTTTGTTTCCCAATGCCTGGTAGATGCAATCGCCCAAAGCAATAGCTGTATCTTCAATAGTATGATGTTCATCTACTTCAAGATCACCTTTTACTTTGATCGATAAATCCATTCCGGAATGCTTTCCTATCTGCTCGAGCATGTGATCAAAGAATCCTAAACCGGTAGAGATATCGCACGCGCCTGTTCCGTCGAGATTCAGCTTTACAAAGATATCTGTTTCTTTGGTGGTGCGTTGTACTTGTGCTGTACGTTCGCCAGCAAAAAGGAACTCGGTTACACGATCCCAATCAGCTGTTGCCAATGCGCATACATCTTCCAGTCCTTTACGTTTCAGTTCATCTGTTGAATCTTGCATAAAGATAGCCTTGCATCCCAGATTCTTTGCCAACAGTACATCGGTAATGCGATCGCCAATCACAAAACTTCCTGCAATATCATAAGCACCTTCTTTCAGGTATTTGCCCATCATTCCAATTCCGGGTTTGCGGTTTGGACTCTTTTCTTCGGGCATACTTGGATCTATCAGAATATCATCGAAAGCGATTCCTTCATTCTCAAAAGCTTTCAACATCTTATTATGAGCCGGCCAGAATGTCTCTTCTGGAAAAGAATCAGTACCCAATCCGTCCTGATTAGTTACCATTACAAACTCAAAATCAAGCTTGCTGCGTATAAAGCCAAGATTCTTAAATACCTTCGGATAAAACTCTAATTTCTCGAGAGAATCGAGTTGAAAATCAATAGGTGGTTCAATAACCAATGTACCGTCTCTATCTATAAATAATACTTTCTTCATGCCACTCCTATTTATATTGCTTCAATGCTTCCAGCAACTGATTATTTTCCTCGCGGGTTCCTACCGTTACACGCAAGCAATCTTTGCAAAGCGTTATTGAAGTACGGTTACGAACGATAATGCCTTTTGCTACAAGATAATTATAAATAGCCTTGGCGTCTGACACCTTAGCCAGGAAGAAATTTGCATCCGAAGGATATATCTTTTCGGTACAAGCTAATGCAGCAAATTCTTTTTCAAGGTGAGCACGTTCTTCAATCAATGTTTTCACCCAAGTCTCTACCTGAGAATAATCTTTCAACATATTCATAGCTTGCTGCTGAGTAAGAAGATTCACATTATACGGGTATTTTATCTTATTAAGAATATCAATAATCTCTTTCGAAGCAAAAGCCATGCCTAAACGAATGGCTGCACAACCGTATGCTTTTGAGAATGTTTGAAGAATAATCAGGTTAGGATATTTATCCAGTTGCGACAGATATGATGGTCTGTCAGAGAAATCATTATATGCTTCATCAAGAATAACCAAACCTTCGAATTCGTTGATTACATTTTCAATTTCACTTTGCAACAAATCATTACCTGTTGGGTTGTTTGGTGAGCAGAGAAATATAAGTTTGGTTCTTTCGTCTGTAGCTGCCAATAACTTATCTGCCGAAAACTGATAACTTTCATCCAGTAATACATTGCGGTAATCTACATTGTTCACATCCGCACAAACCTTATACATTCCATAAGTAGGATCGATGGCAACCACATTGTCTTTTTCTGGTTCACAAAAAGCTCTGTAAACAAGATCTATTGCCTCATCACTACCATTTCCAAGAAATATATTTCCAGATTTTACTCCTTTTATGGGAGCTAGTAATTCTTTCAAATCTCTTTGCAATGGGTCCGGATAACGGTTAAACGGATTGTTATATGGATTTTCATTTGCATCAAGAAAGACTGTTGCTTCTGCTCCTTTATATTCATCGCGAGCCGAAGAATAGGGTTTCAAATCCCAAATATTCGGACGGGTTAATTCTTTTAATGCTTTCATCGTTTCTTTATTTTAAACTGTTAAGCCTTACTGTCACCGCATTCTTGTGAGCATCGAGTTGCTCATTGGCTGCCATTACTTCAATAGCCGGACCAATAGTTTGAATGCCCTGACTGGTAATTTCCTGGAAAGTGATTTTACGGATAAAACTATCTAGGCTTACTCCACTGTATGCTTTTGCATATCCGTTGGTTGGAAGGGTGTGGTTAGTACCCGAAGCATAATCGCCAGCACTTTCAGGAGTTAGTGATCCAAGGAATACAGAACCGGCATTTGTAATCTGTTCGGCAACTTCCATGTAGTTAACCGTTTCAATAATCAGGTGCTCAGGTGCATATTCATTGGTCATCGATATGGCTTCATCCATATCCTTAACCAAAATCAGCTTGCTGTTATCCAATGATTTTGCAGCAATTTCTTTTCTTGGCAATTGCGCTAGTTGAGATTCGACTTCGGCACAAACTTTCTCAATAAGTTCTTCGGAGGTAGTAATAAGCACTGCCTGACTATCTATTCCATGCTCTGCCTGAGATAATAAATCCGCTGCCACAAAAGCTGGATTGGCTGATTGATCAGCCAACACTTCTACTTCAGAAGGACCAGCTGGCATATCAATAGCTACATCACGCAAAGAAACTAGTTGTTTGGCTGCTGTAACATATTGATTACCCGGACCAAAGATTTTATAAACCTTTGGCACAGATTCCGTACCATAAGCCATTGCTCCTATCGCTTGTACTCCACCGGCCTTAAATATCTTATTTACTCCGGCCAGATTAGCGGCAAACAATATAGCAGGATGCACTTTACCTTCACGGTTCGGAGGGGTGCAAAGTACTATTTCCTTGCATCCGGCAATACGTGCAGGAGTTGCAAGCATCAGCACGGTTGAGAACAAAGGGGCTGTTCCGCCCGGAACATATAGTCCCACTTTCTCAATACCTACTGCTTTCTGCCAGCAAACTACACCCGGACGTGTTTCAACTTTCTTTCCGGTAAAACATTGTGCCGAGTGAAAAGTTTCTATATTTTCTTTTGCAAGTATGATAGCTGCTTTCAGATCGTCACTGATCAGACTTTCGGCTTCTTTGATTTCATCAGCACTCACAGCCAGACTAGCAAGCTGTACCTTGTCGAAGGTGACTTCGCATTCAAGCACCGCTTTATCTCCTTCAGCCTTTACACGATTAAGAATGCCTTTTACTGTATCGTTCAGACTTTCAGTATTGAGTGCAGGGCGTTTCAGGATTTCTTTCCAGTCCTCTTTTCCCGGATATTTAATTATTTTCATAGACTTATTAAATAATCATCTTTTCAATAGGTAATACAAGAATACCTTCAGCTCCAAGAGCTTTTAGCTTACCAATAATTTCCCAGAAGCGTTTTTCTTCAAGAACTGTGTGAACTGAACACCAGTCTTCCTGAGCAAGAGGCATAACAGTAGGGCTCTTCATTCCCGGAAGAACTTCTATAATATCTTTCAACTTATCTTTTGGTGCGTTCATCAACACATATTTCTTATCTTCAGCAGTTTTAACAGCATCCATACGGAACAAAAGTTCATCGAGAACTTCTTTGTTTTCTGCCGACATTTCCTTATTACCAATCAGTAAAGCTTCCGATTTCATCACCACTTCCACTTCCTTCAGACGATTACTGATTAAAGTAGAACCAGAGCTTACTATATCAAAAATAGCATCTGCCAATCCAATACCCGGAGCAATTTCCACAGATCCATTAATTACATGGATTTCGGTTTTAATACCGTTAGCTTTCATAAAGTTCTTCAAAATAACCGGATAAGAAGTAGCGATCTTCTTTCCTTCAAACCATGATAATCCCGGATATTCAATATCTTTAGGCATAGCTAAGGAAAGACGACATTTGCTAAAACCTAATCTCTTAACGATTTCTGCATCCTCATCCTTCTCTACGAATTCATTTTCGCCAACAATACCTAAGTCGGCTACTCCTGTAGCAACAGCCTGAGGAATATCATCATCACGAAGGTACAATACCTCAACAGGAAAATTAGTAGACTGAACAAGAAGTGATCTCTTGTGAGAACTTAATTTAATGTCTGATTCTTCGAAAAGAGCCATTGTTTCTTCGAACAAACGCCCTTTGGATTGTACGGCAATTCTTAGCATAAGTTTATTTTGTTTAAAATGATTTATTTAAGAATAAAAAAAGGCTCACCAAAACGGTAAGCCTTTCTAATTTCATATATACATAATCTATACGCCCACCGACTATTCGTTAGGATAATGATGATGATGACGTATAACTGTATTGATCATATTGTTTTTTTGTTTTATGCGACAAATGTAAAGCTATCTATTTAGATTTCCAAATAATTATCACAAAAAGATGTTTAAGACTAACAATTTAATGGATTTACATCATCTTCCTCTACTTCACAGCCCAGAAATAGCATCTCTTCACGCAGTTTCTCCTTAGAAAAAGTAAAGTAGGTGCATACTGACTTTGTGCAAAGTTCGCCTGCTTCATTATACAGCCGTCCCTCGACCACAACAATGTTGCGTTTAACTTCCTGAATACTTGCCCGTAAGGTTAAACAAGAGTCGTTTGTGCTAACCGACTTCATGTACCGTGTTTGCATATTAGTAGTAACGCCGGTAGTTTGAAGTTTACGAAGTACAGCCCATGCGCAGATTTCGTCCATTAAAACCGCCTGAATGCCACCATGAAGAGTATTTGTCCATCCCTGAAACTGAGGCTGTGGTTTCCAAAAGCTGACAACTTCATCGCCATCTTCATAGAAATCCATCTTCACACCACTTTCATTGCTCTTACAACACCCAAAACAATTATATCCTTCTTTTTTATTCCAGGGGTTAATTATCTTTTTCATCTTAAATAGAATACATTTTATTTTTTGTAATTGTCGAGACCTTTCTGCAGGAATTCTACATACTTGTCAATATCTTCATCGTAAGCATACGATTTATTAAGCGGTTTACCTTCATTATCCAGTAATACGTAGAAAGGTTGCGCATTAGAACCAAACTTTATTCTTTGCAGATAACTCCACTTATCACCAATTGTTCTCAATGTTCTTTCTGTTCCATTCTCTGTTATAGTAATCGGTGCAGGAAGAGGTTTCTTATCATCTACATACAAAGAGATCAATACATAGTCATTCTCAATAATACTGCTCACTTTAGGATCAATCCATACAGCAAGTTCCATCTTACGACAGTTTACACATCCATATCCGGTAAAGTCGATCATAACCGGTTTACCCTGCTGCCTTGCATATTCCATACCTGCATCATAATCATCAAACTTGGCATGTACTTCTTTTGTATACAGATTAAAATCCTGAGTTTTCATTGGAGGAGCGAAAGCACTAACTGCTTTTAATGGTGCACCCCACAATCCAGGAATCATATATACAGCAAAAGCCAAAGAAACCAAAGCTATAAAAAACGCAGGTACAGAAGTTTTTGTATCTTCATCATCATGCGGAAAGCGAATCTTACCCAATAAGTATAATCCCAATAATGCAAAGATTACAATCCACAAAGCAAGGAATGTCTCCCGATCAAGTAATCTCCAACCATAAGCAAGATCGGCTACAGAGAAGAATTTCAGTGCAAAGGCTAGTTCAAGGAACCCAAGAACTACTTTAACCTGATTCATCCAACCACCTGAACGAGGCATTGACTTCAACCATGATGGGAACAGTGCAAAGAGAGTGAAAGGTAATGCCAATGCTATAGCAAAACCAAGCATTCCAATTGCAGGGGCAACAATACTACCGGATGTAGAGACTTGTACCAGTAAAAATCCAATGATGGGACCTGTACAGGAGAACGAAACAAGTGTCAACGTAAATGCCATTAAGAAGATACTAAGCAGTCCACTAGTGCTCTCGGCTTTACTATCCACTTTCGTACTCCAGGAAGATGGAAGTGTAATCTCGAATGCTCCAAAGAACGAAGCCGCGAAGACAACCAGCATCAGGAAGAACAGGATATTAAATATAGCATTTGTAGACAAGGCATTCAATGCACTTGCTCCAAAAATCAGCGTAACAGCAAGCCCCAAGATCAGATAGATTACCACGATGGAAACTCCATATAATATGGCATCCTTTATTCCTTTTTTCTTGTCTTTAGCACGTTTCAGGAAAAAACTTACTGTCATAGGAATAATTGGCCACACACACGGAGTGAACAAAGCAAGCAAGCCACCCAGAAATCCGGTCACAAAAATATAAATCCAGGAGAGGTTCTTGTGATCTGTAGACCCTCCGAAACTTTGCAGTTCACTAATTACCGGTTTCCAGTAATCAGATTTAGCAACTGTATCAGTAGACGCAACAGAATCTGTCTTTGCAATAGCCAAAGTATCAACAGCCAAAGCTGTAACAGGTTCTTCTTTTACATCTTTTGAAGATGTTTCTGCATCTTTTGCAGCTTCAGCAACTGCTTTTGCACTACCCTTACCTTGAAAATTAAAAGGAACTTCGGTAGGAGGCAAGCAACTTTCATCATCGCATGCACCATACTCCAGATAACCCTTAATTTTATAATTACTGCCTGTTATTTTTATTTTTTGGGAGAAAGTAGCACTGTGTTCAAAATAGCGCAATTTCATCTCAAAAACTTTATCAAACTTCTCTATTTCTTTGCTAAGAGGAGTAAGTTTTCCTATCAGCTTTGCTCCTTCTATTTTTTCTACATTAAACGTTGCCGATATAGGCCCTCCAGAAGGAAGATTTACTGAGTAAACATGCCAACCTTTATCAATAGATGCCGTAAACCGGATTTCAGCTTCAGTCTCGCTGATGGTTTTTAGCTCTGTTTTAAAGCTAACCGGATCTTGAATCTGAGCAGAAATATTGCTTGCTAATAATAATAGCAAGAAAAATATTAATTGTATTTTCTTCATTCTAATAAAATAAGTTCATGACTAAAATTCATAGTCTACACATGCACGGCTTTCTTTAACATCAGCCAATATCTTTCCAGCTGCAACGTGTAAAGGATGTTTTGCATAGTAACTTACGTCTTCCAATGAATCAAATTCACTATTCAACGCAATATCATAAATTTCAGCCGGATTCATATTAAATTTCACTTCAATTTTACGGATTACATCAATATCTTTAGGTAAAGCTTCTATAGCGTTTTTAAATGCATTCATTACTTCAAGTTTTGCACTCTCTGATTCCATTTTTTTTAATTGGAATAATACAATGTGTCGTACCATACTTTGTTTTATTAATTAATTTATTCTATTTTTGTATATAAATTCAATTATAATGAATTCTTAGCAAAAGTAAGTTATTTGTTTTAAAAATCAATATTAAACCATGTTAATAATAGGTATAGCTGGTGGAACAGGTTCCGGCAAAACAACTGTTGTTCGTAAGATTTTTGATAGTCTTCCAAAAGATGAAGTAGTCTTACTACCTCAGGACTCTTACTACAAAGACAGTAGCAACGTCCCTGTAGAAAAAAGACAATTTATCAACTTCGACCATCCGGATTCTTTTGAATGGGATTTGCTATCAAAGCATATTCAGTTACTAAAAAAAGGAGAAAGTATAGAACAACCAACTTACTCTTACCTGACTTGTACCCGTCAGCCGGAAACAATTCACATTGAGCCTCGGGATGTTATTATTGTAGAAGGGATTCTGGCATTAAGCGACAAGAAGTTACGAGATTTAATGGACCTAAAAGTGTTTGTTGATGCTGACCCCGATGAGCGACTTATACGTGTGATAAACCGCGATATTGTAGAACGTGGACGTACAGCTGAAATGGTAATGGAAAGATATACTCGTGTTTTAAAGCCTATGCATCAGCAATTTATTGAACCAACAAAAAGATATGCCGACTTAATTATTCCTCAAGGTGGAAACAATCAGGTTGCTATTGATATATTGACCATGTTTATCGAAAAAAATCTCGATCTGGAAAAATAGAGAACAAAACATATGCGTAAAATACTACTTTTATTCCTGATAACCATGTCGTTACTTGCCTGTAAGAATACACAGACAGGCCAGAAAGAGAAGAGCGTTTACGATCTTCCTCAAATAAAAGATAGTGGTGAACTGGTAGTTCTAACTCTTTACAGTTCTACCTCTTACTTTATTTACCGAGGACAAGAGATGGGATATCAATACGAACTAAGTGAACAATTTGCGCGCTCGCTTGGATTAAAGTTACGAGTTGAGGTAGCTAAAAATATTCCCGAACTGGTTCATAAATTGAAAAAGGGCGAAGGAGACATGATTGCCTACAATTTACCTGTAACAAAAACAATGAAAGACAGTCTGACTTATTGCGGACTAGAAGTTATTACTCATCAGATAGTGGTTCAACAAAATAAATCTAAATCTGAGCTTCTGACAGATGTTACTCAACTGATTGGAAAAGATGTTTATGTAAAACCAGGAAAATACTATGATCGCTTAGTCAATCTCGACAAGGAATTAGGTGGTGGAATCAAAATTCATAAGGTGGAAAGCGACAGCATTTCTGTAGAAGACTTGATAACCCAGGTTGCTGAAGGTAAAATTCAATATACGGTGTGTGATGATGATCTGGCCAAATTAAATGCAACTTACTATCCCAATATCAATATTAAACTATCTGTTAGTTTTGACCAACGTGCATCATGGGCAGTTAGACAAGAATGCACACAACTTGCTAAAGCTGCTAACGAATGGTATAAAAACAATATTACTTCTCCAGATTATACTGCCAGTACAAAACGATATTTTGAATTACTGAAAACAACAGTCCACTCTCCTATTCTATCCATCAAACACGGTAAAATATCTCTTTATGACAAATTTTTCAAGAAGTACTCAAAAGAAATAAACTGGGATTGGCAGCTCCTTGCTTCACTTGCTTATAATGAATCGAACTTTGACCCCAAAGCTGTGTCCTGGGCTGGAGCAAGAGGATTAATGCAACTGATGCCTACTACTGCGAGAGCCATGGGATTGTCATCAGGAGAAGAAGAAAATCCTGAATTAAGCATAAAGGCTGCCGTTAAATATATAGCCTCTATCAACAAAAGCTTTAGCATGATACCTGATAAAAAAGAAAGGCGAAATTTTATTTTAGCTGCTTATAATGCAGGATTAGGACATATTTATGATGCCATGGCACTGGCTGACAAATATGGAAAAAATAAGTTGGTATGGTATAACAATGTGGAGCACTTTATTCTTTTAAAAAGTAACGAAGAATATTTCACTGATCCTGTATGTAAAAATGGCTATTTTCGTGGAAGAGAAACATTTAATTTTGTTCGTGATATAAATTCCCGCTATCAAGTATATAAGAAAAAAATAAAACATTAATCTCATAAAAAAAGGATAATCTATCTCAGATTATCCTTTTCGCTTGTTTAAATTTGTTAGATCTGTTAGAATTGTTTATGTAAGAGAGTCTAGTATTTCATTTTTATAAACAGCCAAAAATAAATTCCTGCATTTCTGTGAAGTGACTTTCAATACTTTGAAGTAATTTAAACTGAGCTTTTGAGCGCACTAAATTATGCTCCGGATATTGAATTTTATAATATGTATCTCCATTAATATAATCTGAAAGAAAACGGACTAATTGCATATAAGGAAATAAAGCTGCTGCGTATGGAAGGTTCTCTATTTCAACAGAAAGAAGGAATGAACGAGCTGATTCTAAATATCCTTTTGTGAATGCCTTAAAAATTTCCATATTAAAGTTCACATTCTCAAGATTCTTATCGTCTTCGTCACCAGTGTTTGCAGCTGAACGAAGAAAATCTCCATAATCAGAAAAGATAAAGCTCGGCATAACTGTATCTAAATCAATCACACAAAGTACTTTTCCATCCTGATCAAACATCATGTTGTTTACTTTGGTATCGCAATGACAAACCCTTTTAGGCAGTTTGCCTTCTCTATACCAACGTTCAGCTTTACACATCTCATTAGCACGTATTTCTATTTCGTCAATCAAGTATTGAACTTCCGACAAACGACCAACTGCATTCTTTTCAATTGCCTCATGAAGTTGCTTCAAACGGAATTCCATATTATGAAAATCTGGAATCGTTTCACCAAGTTTATCTGGAATATCAGCAAGCATTGACTGAAAATTACCGAAAGCGATACCCGCTGTATACGAATTTGCAGCATCAACATTTTCACGAGTTATAGCATTGGCAATAAAAATTGTTACCCTCCAATAACTATTACCATCAAAGTAATAAAGCTTATCATCTTTAGCAGAAACTAGTGTAATAACCTTACGATCCAAATCTGTTTCATTTGCCTGTTCCAGTTTTTTTCGGATATATGATGTTACTATAAAAATGTTCCTCTGCAACATTTCAACATCCTGAAATATTGCATGATTGATTCTTTGAAGAACATAGTCTGGATGTCTTTCTCCGATTGTTTCTATTTTATATGAATCGTTTATCAGGCCATTTCCTAGTGGAAGTATCTGATGTATATCTCCATCAATTTTAAAGTGAGTAGCTATTTCAAGCAAGTTCTTCATTGTATTATTAAATATATTATATAAACATAGCACAAATATATATATTATTTTATTAATATAAGTATCTAAAGTAATATTTATGATTATATTTAATAAATAAAGAGGGATATTATTCTATTTATAAAAACAAAATAGAATAATATCCCTCTAAATAATATTATAAAGATAAGATTTACTTAAAAATCAATATTTTATATAACAAAGGCAATCCCCTTACAATCGAATATATAAATAACTATCTAAAACCGGTCAATACCTTCGAGTTTAAGCAATATCGTTTTAATATCTAATCCACCTGCATAACCTCCCAAAGTACCATTGGCTGCAATCACTCTGTGACATGGAATAATTATCGCAATTGGATTTCGTCCATTCGCAGTCCCCACAGCCCGGCAAGCTTTAGGGTTTTCCACTCGTTCTGCAAGCTGTTTATAGCTGATAGTTTGTCCATAAGGAATAGTTTGCAAAGCTTTCCATACAGAGCACTGAAAAGTTGTACCTTCAGGAGCTAAAGGCAAAGTAAAATCTTTCCTGTTTCCAGAGAAATATTCATCAAGCTGACGAATACACTCATTCATTACTGCCGGAATATTCTCAGAAGAAGTCTTGGCAGATTCTTTAAATAATAACTGAGTAATGTGGCTTTCTGTAGATTTAATCTCAAGAATACCTACCGGAGACGAATAATAAACAATACTCATAATAATATTTTGTTCTATTAATTAAAACAAATTCAATTTATTTTTTTGTGCATCTTCAATAGAAACAGTATCGACCTTCTTATCTGCATTTTTCAGACGAAGAGATTCATATTCTTTATTGAGTTCTGCTGCAAATTTTTCTTTTGCTTCAGGATTAAGCAAACGTGAAGCTACTGTTGCATTTTGAGCGGCATCTTTCATATGAGCCACAATACCACTGTAAACAGGAGCTATTTTAATTGCTGTATGTAACTTAGAAGTAGTTGCACCACCAATCATCAAAGGTATATCCAAGCCGGCTTTCTGCAACTCAGAAGCCACATGAACCATTTCTTCCAATGAAGGTGTTATCAAACCACTTAATCCAATAAAATCTGGTTTTTCTTCTATTGCACGCTGAACTATCGTTTCAGTAGGAACCATTACACCCAAATCAATAACCTCAAAATTATTACATGCCATAACCACAGATACAATATTCTTTCCGATGTCATGAACATCACCTTTTACTGTAGCAATAAGCATCTTGCCGGCAGAAGTAGATCCGTCAGTCTTTTCAGCTTCAATCAATGGTTGAAGAATAGCAACAGCCTTTTTCATGGTACGTGCAGTTTTCACCACCTGAGGCAAGAACATTTTACCAGCTCCAAAAAGTTCACCTACAATATTCATACCCTCCATTAACGGCCCTTCAATAATATCAACAGCCTTATTGTAAAGTGGAATAATTTCGGCGAGATCTTCTTCCAGATATTCGCCTATTCCTTTTACCAAAGCATATTTTAATCTTTCGGTTACATTCTCATCTCGCCATGCATCACGCTTAACGGCTGTTTGAGTATCATCCTTTGAAGCTTTTAAACTTTCTGCTGTTTCAATTAGAATTTCTGCTGCATCAGGGCGTCGGTTAAGAACCACATCTTCAATCTTCACAAGTAAATCAGGATCTATATCAGTGTACATCACCGCTGTTGCAGGGTTAACAATACCCATATCCATACCTTGCTGAATAGCATGATAAAGAAATACGGCATGCATAGCTTCACGGATAAAATTATTTCCTCTGAAAGAGAAAGAAAGATTACTTACCCCCCCACTTATATGAGCACCCGGAAGATTCTTCTTTATCCATGCTGTAGCATTAATAAAATCTACAGCATAATTGTTATGCTCTTCCATACCGGTAGCAATAGCCAAAACATTGGGATCGAAAATTATATCATGAGGATTAAACTTAACTTTGTCCACCAACAGTCTATATGCGCGTTCGCAAACTTCAATTTTACGGGCACATGTATCAGCCTGTCCTTTCTCATCAAAAGCCATTACTACAACTGCCGCACCATATTTTTTTACAGTTCGTGCATGTTCAAGAAAGACTTCTTCTCCTTCTTTCAGTGAAATAGAATTAACAATAGATTTTCCTTGCAAACATTTAAGTCCGGCAATAATAACTTCCCATTTTGAGGAATCTATCATTACAGGTACGCGAGATATTTCCGGTTCAGAAGCTATCAGATTAAGAAAGGTAGTCATTTCCTCTTTTGCTTCCAGCAACCCTTCATCCATGTTTACGTCAATAATTAAAGCACCATCTTCCACTTGCCCTCGAGCAATAGTAAGAGCTTCATCATATTTCTTTTCCTGAATAAGTCGAAGAAATTTACGTGAACCGGCCACATTACATCTTTCACCTACATTCACAAAATTAATTTCCGGTTTCACTTCCAGCAATTCCAATCCGGAGAGCCACATACAATCCGGATGTGCTTGTGGTTTATGCGGAGTTTGACCTTGAATTAAAGCAACGTATTCAGCAATATATTCATTGGTTGTGCCGCAACATCCACCAATAATATTGATTAATTTCTCATCAATATATTCTTTAACCTGAGTAGCCATTTCAGCCGGAGTCTGATCATATTTACCCAAACTATTAGGAAGACCGGCATTAGGATATGCACTTATATAATAAGGAGCACGAGCTGCTAAGCCTTCAAGAAAAGGTTTTAGCTGTTTTGCTCCAAAAGAACAATTCAACCCGACAGAGAAAATTGGTGCATGTTGAATAGAAGCCAGAAAAGCATCCAGAGTCTGTCCGGAAAGAGTTCGTCCACTAATATCTGCTACTGTAACAGAAAGCATGATTGGTAGTTGTACTCCTTTAACTTCCATAGCAGTTTCGGCTGCAAAAATTGCAGCTTTAGCATTCAGTGTATCAAAGATTGTCTCTATCAAAAGAGCATCTACTCCTCCATCTATCAGAGCCTCCATTTGTTCCTGATATGCTGCAGCCAATTCATCATACGACAAGGCACGAAAAGCCGGATTATTTACATCCGGAGACATCGAACAAGTCTTGTTAGTAGGACCAACAGATCCTGCTACAAATCTAGGCTTATCAGGATTTATTCGGGTATATTCATCTGCAATTTCACGGGCTATTTTAACAGCAGCAAGATTTATTTCACGCACAAAATCCTGTACATGGTAATCGGCCATAGAAACAGTTGTAGAACTAAACGTATTTGTTTCAATGATATCAGCACCAGCTTCCAGGTACTTACTATGTATATCACGGATAACATCCGGACGAGTAAGGCATAACAAATCATTATTACCTTTCATCTGACCAGGGATATTCGCAAAGCGTTCATTACGAAAATCCTCTTCTCTCAAATTATACTGCTGAATCATTGTACCCATAGCTCCATCCAATATAAGGATGCGCTCGGAAACTAACTGTTGAATGGTTGGTTTCATTATATATAATTTATTTTTAAGCTGTTCAGGTTTTATTTAAACAGCATTAGAATGCAACTTGTTTATAAACACGTAATTTTTCAATCGGAAACACCACACTACTACAAAAGCAAATCCCATACGGGTTAGTACTATCCACCAAAAACCGATGCCTAATGCTACAAATAAAAGTGTATCCTCCAACAAAGAATGAGATATGGCTAAGTGATGATTAAGCACATTTACGTCATTTCTGGAAAGCATACCATTATCTATTTGCTCTATCATTATTGCACCACCATAAGCCAAACCTACTACATTGCCCACAATCCATAAAAAAGAAGCCTTTTCCGGCATTCCGAAGAATTTCATAAACGGACGTAATGGACGAGATATGGTGTCAAATAAGTTATACTCCTCTAATAATTTTTGCAATATCATTAATACAGAAACAATAAACAAAATTGTGATAATCAAAGTAACAGATGTATTAAACCATGCACTGAGAACTTCACCTACAGAAGAAAACACTTCTGGTTGAGTAACAACCTCAAAACGAACAGTAGAAGCTGGCATTATCTTATTCAAAACAAAAGCCACCACAATAGACATCAGAATGCGAAGAGTTGTCATCCACCAAAAAGACGAACCGGTTTTCTTCTGAACAGCACTTTCCACTAGCAGATTATGTGAGAGAAGACACATAAGCGTAAGGATTGTAGCTTCTCTTAATGTGATAGTCAGAGATGTCATTACAGCTATGGAAGCATACAACGGCAAGAAAATACTAGTCAGGAAAACAATAGCAGTTTCACCCGGCAGCCCTATCAGATTGAATAATGGGTTAAGGAACTCCGCAAAATAGCTTAAAGCTCCGGAATATTGCAAAAAGCGGACAAAAAGCGATACTGGGAGTATTATCTTCAATAACCACAGACTTATTTTACCAGCTTTTGGTAGTGCATCTTTAACGCATTTCAGCAAACGTTTAGGGAAGTCTCTCATTCTTACTTTTTAAACATTCTGTCCATATCGCGTTTATCATCTTTTTCTCTTAGTGACTGACGCTTATCATATTGTTTCTTTCCTTTTGCCAAAGCTATCACAACTTTAGCCAATCCTTTTTCATTTATAAACATCCGAAGAGGAACAATCGTAAAACCAGTTTCTTTTGTTGCTCTATCCAGTTTTTTTAATTCTTTGCTATTTAGTAATAACTTACGATCACGTCGGGCGACATGATTATTATAGGAACCATAAAAATATTCAGCAATATGCATATTCTTTACCCAAAGTTCCTGACGGGCAAAAAAACAAAAGGTATCTACCAGACTGGCCTTACCCAGACGGATAGATTTAATTTCTGTACCAGTAAGTACTATACCGGCAGTAAATGTATCCACTATTTCATAGTCGAAAGTGGCACGCTTATTTTTTATATTTACGGGAGCTTGTTTCATATAATCAGTTTAGTACAACAGTCAGTTTATTAAAAATGAGTTCTATAATAATAGGGCAAAAAATTATCACTAAAGAAGAAAAAATAGAAAACCATGTACTTTTGTTCTCACTCATCTTTAGCAACACCCTTGCACCTTCCCAAATGATATAAATGATATAAAACTGAAAAATCAATTTAAGAATTAAAAAAGCAGGAACAATCTCTACTATAATTTTCAAGATAAAAGGAACAACCATTGCATATCCTACAATTTGTTCTGCTCTTGCTAAATCACAATCTACACGAAACATACTGCGAGCCATTTTGCTAACAGTCTTAGCTGCAAGAAAATATCCAGCAAAAAAAGCAACGAAAACTCCACAACATCTGGTCATGGCTAATTGAAAAAGTTGATTTCTGGTAAGGTCTTCACTTCCTATGTTATACAAAAACACACTAGCAAAAACAGCCATACCACATAAACCAATCATAGGATAAACAAAGGTAGCCAAGCCCTTTCGTTTATCCTCTTCTAAACTAATTTCCTCCCATGCCTTGGCAGGGGAGGAAATCAATAACATAACTTTTTTAAACAAATTATTATAATTCAAATCTTAATACATATATTTACATCTCGCATTACCCACGAGTGTTCCGTTAATCCCTTTAGCTGAGACTTTAACCCAAATTGAATCATTCTTAGGTTGAATCTCAATATTTGATGGCAGTTTAAAACTAAAAGGTATCTGACTCACCTGATAACCAGAATTATCATCAGAGCCACCATTTGTATAATTTAATGCAACATAAAGTGTATCATTTCCCACTCTCTGAGTATACATATCAAAACTCACGTTAGTTCCAGTTTTATATGGGAAAGAAAGAAATACTGTGGCATAGCTATTAGCTATATAATAACCATCAAGACTAGTTATGCTGTAGCTTTTCTTTAAAGTATCCGGTTTCTGGTTAAAATTTTTAGTAATAATCAGATTTCCCGTAACAAAAGATACTGTATAGTTAGTTTTACCAGTCTGCAAAGTTTCACCTGTTGCCAATTTATAATATCCTGCAATTCTTGTAGGATAAGTACCATCCGTATATTTAATTGCAGAAGGATTACTCAATGTTAATGTCAAACCATCATCTGTATACACAGCAACTCCTCCAAAAGTAGACTGTACAACAGTTCCATATTTAAAAAGGTCCCATGATGATGATGAATCATCACCACCATCTATACAAGATGTTAAAGATACACTTACCAATAAAATTAAGGTAACAAAAAACGTTTTCATTTCTTTCATAATCAAAGCTCTTAATATGTGTTTTATTAATATATGTGCTAGAAACCTTAGACAAAGAGAAATGCACATCTTCTTCCTCTTCATTTTTGAAATAAACGAACTAAAAGCTTTATTACTGCATATATCACACAATATTCGCAAATTCTTCTAAATGCTCATCAATATACTCTGCTACAATAGAAGTTATTTCTTCCTCATTTTCAAGGAATTCCTCTTCAAGATCATCAAACTCTTCATATTGTTCATACATAGCCATAAAATCGTCTTCACTTCTCTCCTTTTCAAGATCTTCCTTATGAGCATCGTATATTTTCTTTGCTTTATAAATCAACTTAGAAAAATCTTCAGCACCAAACAATCTCATTGATTTGGCAAACGGATTATCGAATATATATCCTCCATATCCATTTTGAATAAGTTGCACAAAGCCTCCTTCCATCACTTCTTCTCTAAAAAAATGATAAGCCAATACCGAGTGTTGAACCCCATTGAGCAGCCTCATTTTTTCAGCATTTAGATTTCCACCTAGAATTTCTAAATACTTATCGGTAAACACTTTGATAAATTCATCCATTCCAAGTGATGCAGCTTCTTTTAGAGCTGAATCTGAAATTTCAATTGTTGTAGGCATATATTTAAGTTTATAAAAGCTGTCAAAGATACATATTCTTAAGAAAATAATCCAAGAAAATAGATTAAAATATATTTTTCATCGATATCTGGCTTCAATGATTATAATCTCAGAATTTATAAAAATTGTGCTATAAAATATAGCCTGATTTCATTATTGAGCTCTCTATAGATACAAATGTAACCTCCACATTACAAAAGCTTAAAGAATCTAATTTATTTATTCTAAATTCACAAAAAAGTAATTATTCAGACCTTGCTAAAAAGAATAAAAAAACTAACTTTGCGGTCGATTTGAAAAAAATCGAGGTTACGAGTTTTTTATTTAATACGTAAAAAAGAGCTAATATGACTTATTCACACGAAGTAGAACACATGTGTGTTGTACAGAAAGGTCCTAATCACGGACCAGCTCCCATACCAGAAGAAGGCAAATGGGTAAAATCAAAAGAAATTGTAGACATCTCAGGTTTAACACATGGTATTGGTTGGTGTGCTCCACAACAAGGTGCTTGTAAATTAACCCTTAACGTTAAACAAGGTGTTATTCAAGAAGCTTTAATTGAAACAATCGGTTGTTCTGGTATGACTCACTCTGCAGCTATGGCAGCAGAAATTCTTCCTGGAAAAACAATCCTTGAAGCTTTGAACACTGACCTTGTATGTGATGCTATCAACACAGCAATGCGTGAACTTTTCCTTCAAATTGTTTATGGACGTACTCAATCAGCTTTCTCAGAAGGTGGTTTGATTATCGGTGCAGGTCTTGAAGATTTAGGTAAAGGTCTTCGTAGTCAGGTAGGTACTCTTTACGGAACTTTAGCAAAAGGTCCTCGTTACCTCGAAATGGCAGAAGGTTACATCAAGACTATCGCTCTTGATAAGAACGATGAGATTTGCGGATACGAATTCGTTCACATGGGTAAATTCATGGACGAAATCAAAAAGGGTACTGATGCTAACGAAGCTTTGAAGAAAGTAACCAGCACTTACGGACGCTTCACTGAAGAACAGGGAGCTGTTAAACACATTGATCCACGTCACGAATAATATAAGGAGGAAAGAAACTATGATTAGAGAAGTAAAATTTGAAAGTCAAGACCGTCGTATCAAAGGCATCATTGAAGCTTTGAACGCTAACGGCATCAAAGACATTGAAGAAGCTAACGCAATTTGCGATGCTGCGGGAATTGATCCTTATATAACTTGTGAAGAAACTCAACCTATCTGTTTTGAAAATGCAAAATGGGCTTACGTTGTAGGTGCTGCTATCGCTATCAAAAAAGGTTGTAAAAATGCTGCTGAAGCTGCTGAAGCTATCGGTATCGGTTTGCAGGCTTTCTGTATCCCAGGTTCTGTAGCTGACGACCGTAAGGTTGGTATCGGTCACGGTAACCTTGCTGCTATGTTGCTTCGTGAAGAAACTAAATGTTTCGCATTCCTTGCTGGTCACGAATCATTCGCAGCTGCTGAAGGCGCAATCAAAATTGCTGCTAAAGCAGACAAAGTACGTAAAGAGCCATTACGTTGTATCTTGAACGGTCTTGGAAAAGACGCTGCTCAGATCATTTCACGTATCAATGGATTTACATATGTTCAAACTCAGTTTGACTACTATACAGGTGAATTGAATGTAGTTCGCGAAATCGCTTATTCTGATGGTCCTCGTGCAAAAGTAAAATGCTACGGTGCTGATGATGTTCGCGAAGGTGTAGCTATTATGTGGAAAGAAGGTGTAGATGTATCAATCACTGGTAACTCTACTAACCCAACTCGTTTCCAACACCCAGTTGCAGGTACATACAAGAAAGAACGTGTATTAGCTGGTAAACCATATTTCTCAGTAGCTTCTGGTGGTGGTACAGGTCGTACACTTCACCCAGACAACATGGCTGCAGGTCCTGCTTCTTATGGTATGACAGATACTATGGGTCGTATGCACTCTGACGCTCAGTTCGCTGGTTCTTCATCAGTTCCTGCTCACGTAGAAATGATGGGATTCTTAGGAATTGGTAACAACCCAATGGTAGGTGTTACTGTTGCTGTAGCTGTTGATATCGCTACTGCTTCGGCTAAGTAATTTAAGCTAATCAACTATATTAAGATCCCCGTAAATCATTGATTTATGGGGATCTTTTATATCCACACAGTTCGTTGAATGATTGTCTTTTTCGTTTGCATTAGTTTAGACAATTAAGGATATTATTCAATTACATTTGCTTGTTTTAGCAGTAATATTTGCTTCAAAAATAAAACCAAAACTCTTAAATATAGAATGATATAAAACAGCCAAAAAAGCTCTTTCTCGAGTAATTTTTGCAGCCATAATGCAGCCTTTTGTAAAACAGATAAAAAGAAAAGAGATTGAACTCCTTAAGAAAGGTTTTATCATCACTGCCAACCTTTTAAAGGATGCCTATCTTGATAAGGTAGAAAGTCTCAACGAGAAACCTCTATTTAATGTGTTCAGCCAGCATAACGAAGAACAAAAAGTTATGATAGGCAAAGGGGGTTCTAAGGCTACTTATTGGATTTCTGAATACACAGTCAGATTGTTAAAGGAGTTTATCCAACAAAAATACAAGAGAGAAGATTTATACTTGCGTGAACTTAATTTGAACTTTATTCAATCCTTTCATGTCTTTTTAAAGAATGATAAGGGAATGGTTCAAAACTCATCTACTAAGCACTTAAAGTTATTGAAGAAGATAGCCAATAATGCTGTTTCGAACTCTTATACGAGTTATAACCCTTTTAATCCTTATAAAATAGAACGAGAACCTGTAGAAATCGATTTTTAGAATGAAGAAGAACCGAGAAAGGTTATCAACTTTGATAATCCACTACCCCGACTAGAAAAAGCTAGAGATATGTTCTTGTTTGGATGTTTCACCGGGTTTGCTTACATTGACATCAAAACGCTTACAAAAAGAAAATTTTGAAAAGGATAAGCACGAACGAATCTGGATTAAGAAGTGCAGAACCAAGACAGGGATTCTTTCAAGAGTACCTCTCCTACCAAAAAAACAAGAGTAACTATCAAATAACGTTACCTATTTATCAGATTTCAAATTATCCACATCATTTGCCTAAAGAGAATATATTGATTTAGCAATAAAAAAACAATAGGTCTGAACTTTTACAAATTCAGCCTATTGTAATATTTTTAAAATCAAAGTATATTAGACACTACTAATCAATAAAATCCAAATTAAATTTTAAACGAATAATTTTCTTGTCAGTTGTTCCTGACTTCGGTGCAAAATAGATTTCTCCGGGAAGAGGTCCGGCATGCCCCATATCTTCATATGCCAGAAACGCATGTGAACGCAAAAAAGTAAATGTAATCAACCTTGAGATAGGGGAAGCATTAGAACTTGCTATTGGGCATAAGCAAGATGTTATGTAATAATTATTAGGAAAAAGAGTGCTAATATCAACTGTCACACTCACTTCTGATACATCTTTTGGAAATATTACTGATTTTTCAATACTACCAATAACATTTACTTGGTCGATACCATCAGAATAAACTAAAGAATTAAAACTTTGTGCTTGAATACTAGAAACACAAAACCCTAAAAATAATGTGAATAATAATTTTTTCATATACTTAAGATTTAAATTAATATTACAAATATATATATTACACGCATGCACTAAAGTTAAAATATAATAATATTATGAAATTACAATAAATTACACCTAATATAATATTCATTTATAAAGACCTAATGTATAAAAGCTAATATTTGAAAAAAATATAATTTATAATAATAAACACAAAACTTATATCCTATAAAATAAAAAAGTTTACTCATATCCCATTCAATAGAATAATTGATCATCAACTATTTTTTGCAATTTAGTTGAAAGGACATGTTATTACAATTCCTTAAAATATTATTAATATAAGTCACTACTTTCCGATTAAGAAAAAGATAATATCTCTGTAGCCTCTTATTAATAGGACTTATGAGCGTTTTTATTTTCGATTTGGGATTATAACATTGCGAACCAGAACAAATCCATTCGCAAGCTACGAATGAAGAAAAAAGTATTTGTACAACTTATGTCATTTATAACAGAATACGAACTAAAGAAATGTATTGATAGATATCAATATTACCGAATAAATTCATTCTCCAATAAGTTAAATCCATTGTCGAATAATTGAAAAACATCCCGCCAGGTTTTTGAAAAAGCTGGCGGGACTTTGACCAACATCCGGTTACGTTTCAAAAAAAGCAGGCGAGATGTTTTTGCATTGTACTTTTACGCTATCTTACAGAAAAATGAAAATCATCCATCACTCCATCACTTTTTCCTGTAATATATTTAAATACAGTATATTATTTGGTGATGGTAGCATTTAGAACACTCACAAAACCATCACTTTTTGGGGCATCCCTCACCATTCGAGCTATTTTTATTCAAAAACGATCAAACTCAACCTATATTATTGCTCAAGACGTATTAAGCCTGAAATTTGCAGATTGTGCTCAAAAAGGTGATGGTTCATGCCTTTTGGTGATGGTTTGGTGAGGGTAGAAATCAATCCATCACCGGGTAATCACTTATTATTTAGCTTGTTAATCAAAAAAGTGAGGGAGTGAGGGTTGAAACTATTTTTTATATTACAGAAAAAGATGATCTACTATTTAGAAGATTTAGTGATAGGAATGATAGGGAAAATACATATTTTGACACTTTTATAGCAAAGGGGCACTCTATAGGATGCCCCTGCCCCCCATATAGAGAGTTCAAAATAGTGATAATTGCTATCACTCCTATCACTAAATCTTATAATATAAAAAAACAGACTTGAAACTTTAGATAAAGTCTCAAGTCTGTTTAACTGGAATGACCAGACAGTTATATGTAGATCAAACTACTTCTTAGCAACGCGATCTTTTGTATTCACTTTGCTTTTAGAATCACTCATCTTCTTTTTCTGATTCAAAGAATATCCGGAGCCATCACACTTATTAGCTTTCTTTGCAGGATCAGATTCATTAAAGCTAGCTTTCTTACAAGTTTTTTGCTCGCAATTATCACAAACACCATTCTGGTTGTTATCAGTAAAACATCCTCTTTTTCTTACTGTAACATTTGATTTAGCCTGAGCGGTCTGAGCATTCTGAGCAAATGTATCTGCCAAACTAACAACTGCGAATAGCATACAAAAAAATAAAACTCTTTTCATAAAATATAAATTTATAGAATCATTTAATATCAGACTGCAAATATAGTGAACAAACAACTAACCATTATATAAAGAATAGAACTTGTTTAAAACTATTTTGCATATAAAAGCGTTATTTATTAAATCGTTGATAATAGTATTAAAGTGCTTTTAATTTAATACAAAGTGATATGAAACATTATATTTCTGGAATTAAGTGCATTTTATTTGTCTTCACAATAATATTCCCAGCGGGTTGCTCCAAAAGCGAAATGAAATCAAGCAAAGAACGTGTCCTGACAAAAACTGACGACACAACATTATCCTATATTTTATCCCCTCCTGATAATAAAGGGAATTATTCAGTCGAGGAAGCTTTATACAATAGAAGATCACGCAGGGATTTTCAGGATAAAGAAATTTCCGAGAAGCAATTATCACAAATTTTATGGGCATGTTATGGCATTACATCTCCCAGAACTGACAACTCTGCAATGAGAGGCGGCTTACGAACTGCACCTTCAGCTGGAGCATTGTATCCACTCGAAATTTATGTATTGGTCGGTAAAGTAAAAAACATAAAGTCGGGCGTTTACAAATACATTGCAAAAAATCACAAGATTGTAATGACCATCAATAGGGATTTAAGAAAAGAACTGTGTGCAGCTGCACTAAATCAGGAAATGATAAGTAAAGCTCCGGCTGTTTTATTTTATAGTGCTATATATAATAGGTGTACTGAAAGATATGGGAATCGTGGTCGCGAAAGATATGTTTGCATGGATCTGGGACATTCCGCCCAAAATGTATATCTTCAAGTAGAAGCGCTTCATTTGGGAACCTGCGCTATAGGTGCATTCAATGATGATTCGGTTAAAAAAATAATGCAGCTAAGTTCTGATGAAGAACCTCTCTATATAATGCCTTTCGGTTATTATTTAAATAAGCCATAGGCTTAGCAAGCTATAGCCTTATTTTAATAAAAACTTATTTCCTCTTTGTTTATCGGCATTTCTTTTAAAAAATAGAATAAACTTAATAAAATTTTCAATTAGCGCCCTCAAATAACGAGGTGGTAATAAATAAACATATTAATATAATTTTAAACAATTGATGAATAATACTTTAATTTATTCTTAGAAACAGATACATAGATCTATAAATGAATATAGCGGAATCAAACAAATTAAATCATTGTTTGTTAATAGATAGTTCTAAAAACTAATATTTTAAAACACATTTTCTTCCACAATATTAAATGCATACTAATACCACATCAAAGGTTACAATATGAAAGATAAAACTGTTAATATTTTAAATAATTATCATTTAACACTCTAGATAATATTTTAAAGGAGGATTTATTAGACCACTTAATGAAAAAAATTTCAAATTATGCTTTTTATATTTAATCTTATTTTTATATTTGTGAAATAATTAACTATAATAAATACATATTCACACAACTAACTAAAACAAATCTAAATTCACTTAATGACTCTAAATAATCATATGTTTAATTTTAAAGAAAAAAATGGAATGAAAAAAAGTAAGCTTCTAAGTTTCCTTCAATTAAAGAAAGGAATTGCACTTGCACTCGTCCTCTCGTTCGTTTCTTTAGCAGCTATGGCACAGAACATTACCGTAAAAGGTAAAGTTACTGATTCTAAAGGTGAAGCTGTTATTAACGCGAGTATTATGGTACAAGGTACAACAAATGGAACAGTTACTGACCTTGATGGTAATTACTCCTTAACAAAAGTTGCTCCCAACGCACAATTGTCTTTCTCCTACATAGGTATGAAAAAGCAAACTGTTAAAGTTGAAGGCAGAACTGTTATCAATGTTGTTTTGGTTGATGATGCAGAAGTATTGAAAGAAGTAGTTGTTACTGCTCTCGGTATTAAACGTCAGGCCCGTTCACTGGGATATTCAACAACTAAGGTTGGTGGTGAAGAATTTACCCTTGCCCGTGATCCTAACCTTGGTAATGCACTTTCCGGCAAAGTAGCCGGTGTGAGTGTTGCCGGTAATTCAACAGGTTCAGGTGGTTCTTCACGTGTGGTTATTCGTGGTAATGCTTCTTTAACCGGTAATAACATGCCACTGTATGTAGTAGATGGTGTTCCTTTCGACAATGCTAACCAGGGTTCCGCCGGTCAGTGGGGTGGTCTTGATATGGGTGATGGTTTGAATAATATCAATGCTGATGATGTTGAGAACATTCAGATTCTGAAAGGTGCTGCAGCATCTGCCCTTTACGGTTATCGTGGTGGTAATGGTGCAATTCTTATTACAACCAAATCTGGTAAGAAAGGAAAAGCTATGAGTGTGGAAGTGAACAACAACCTTACATTCAACGCCATTTATGATCAGCGCGATTTCCAGAAAGTATATGGACAAGGTTCGGATGGCCAGCGCCCAGCAGACAAGCAGGCAGCCATTGATTCAGACAGAAGTAACTGGGGTGAAGCTATGGACGGAGGTAATGCTGTCAACTTCTTAGGTCAGAACTACAAATACTCTTACGTTGATAACTTCAAGAAGTTCTATAATACAGGAGTAAGCAATTCATCTTCTGTGGCTATCTCAGGTTCTGATGAAAAAGTTACTTATCGTTTTGGTTTGACCAATAATTATGAAAAGAGTATTCTTCCAAATGCCAACAACAGTCAGTTTGGTATGAATATGAATACTACTTATGATATCCGTAAGAATCTGCACTTTATTATGAATGCTAACTACGTGTTCGAAAAGTCTAAAGGTCGTTCTAATCTTTCAGATGCCAACGGTAATACCAATGCAGCTATTCTGTATCATGCAAATTCTTTCGACATTAATTGGATGGAACGTGGTAGCGAAACATCTCAATGGGGTACAACAGCAGCTGGAAAAGAATTACTTTCCGGCAACAGCGTTTACTTCAATAACCCTTACTGGTTGCAGTATCGTAAAACCAACGATTCTAGAAAGAATCGTCTAACCGGTTCCATGACTTTGAAGTGGGATATTACAGACTGGTTGTACATTCAGGGTGCAGCACAACGCGATGGTTTTAACCTTGAATTCAAACAAATTCAGCCAATAGGTGCAGCAGCTGACCCTAATGGTTATTTGACAGAATTCCAAAAGACGTATTATGAAATGAACTATAACTTCCTCCTTGGATTTAATAAGGATTTCAACGACTGGTCTGTAGGTGCTACCTTTGGTGGTAATCAACAGACTAATACTACTAAGATTTATTATCCTGCCAATGGTGGACGTCCGTTTGTTGTAGATGGATTGTGGTCGGTTAATAACCTCGACCCAACAGATACACGCGCTCAAATAGGTTATTCACGTTATAAAGTGAATTCACTCTATTTCACTGCCGACTTAGGATGGAAGAAGCAATTATTCCTGAATGTTACCGGACGTAATGACTGGTTCTCTACTTTGTCACCCGATAATAATAGTTATTTCTACCCTTCTGTTACAGGATCATGGATATTCTCAGACACCTTTGATACTCCGGAATGGTTTACTTTTGGTAAGGTGCGTGCTTCTTGGGCTAGAGCATCCAATGGTACCAGTGCATATCAGAACATGATGACTTACAAAGTTCTCAACTATAAAGTTAATGGACAGCAGGTAGTTACAGTAAACAACGACACTTATCCTAATCCAGATTTGAAACCGGTAGAGATTACTGAAAAGGAAATTGGTTTAAATCTTTCATTCTTCCAGAGCCGCTTGAATTTTGATATGGCTTATTACGTGAAAGATACAAAAGATGACATTGCTAGAGTTTCAATATCCAGCACCAGTGGATTCAATTCTAGAATTATGAATGTTGGTAAAATCCAGAACAAAGGTTTCGAATTCATGGTAGATGGTACTCCAGTGAAGAGTAAAGACTTTATGTGGAACAGTACATTCAACTTCGCTATCAATAATTCAAAAGTAAAATTTCTTGGTGATGGTGTAAAACGTCTGGCAATAGACGGCGCGACATCAAACGTAGGTTCAGTTGGTGTTTATAACGTACTTGGATCAGCTTATGGTGAAATCATTGGTTATAAATACAAACGTGATACTAATGGTAACTTGTTATTGAAAGACGGTATGCCACAAAACAATGGCGAACAGGTAAGTCTTGGCAACGGAGTATATAAATATACCGGTGGATGGCAAAACACATTGAAATATAAAAATATAACTCTGGCATTCCTTATTGACTACAAATTCGGCGCAAAATTATTCTCTGGAACTAACTACAGTGCATACGGCGCAGGTTTACACAAAAACACACTGCTAGGTCGTACCGCTGATGCACCTAACCAAACATACGTATTCCAGGGTATTGATGAAGCAACTGGTAAAACCAATGCTGTCGCTGTAAGAGCCAGCAATTACTGGGGAAAAATTACAGATCAGAATATTGCAGAAGAATTTACTTATGATGCAAGCTTTATTAAATTGCGCGAACTTTCTCTTGGTTACGAATTCCCAACTAGTGTTCTGTCTAAACTGAGAGTTGTGAAAGGTTTAAATGTATCTTTAGTTGCACGTAACCTTTGGACAATAATGAAGCATACCGACAATATTGATCCTGAAGCTGCATATAACAACAGCAACGGTCAGGGTCTTGAATTGAACGGTTATCCTTATACACGCAATATTGGCTTCAATGTAAATCTAAAATTCTAATAGTTAAGAACTTAATAATATGAAGAAATATATTAAAAACGCATGTGCCGCACTCTTCTGTCTAACAGCAGTAACTAGTTGTGGCGACTTTGGCGATACAAATATCGATCCGGAACATTTGAATGAAGGCAATGTTCCTTACACAATGGTCTTTACTAACGCTCAACATCAGGCATTGGGTTCCGATTGGGACATCTGGCGTACAGGAATGATCTATCTTTCACAGTGGAACCAGCATATCGCTGCCGGCGGATGGTGGTGGAGCTATGGTATCAACTCTTTCTCTGATGGCTATGCTTCATCATACTGGGGTTCAGTGTTAAGTGGAGGTAGCCGTGGAGCTATCCGTGATATCCAAACTGTAATTGCAAAGTGGAAAGATGATCCTACTATGCAACAGAACTATCAGATTGCCCGTATAGTACGTGCATATATCTTCCAAAAAGTTACCGATCTTCACGGAGATATTCCTTATAGTCAGGCAGGTCAACCAGGTGAATATCCTTATCCTAAGTATGATAAGCAACAAGAAATCTACACAGACCTTTTAAAAGAACTGGATGAAGCACAAGCTAATCTGGGATCTGGAACAGCTTCTATGGCAAACCAGGATCTGTATTATAATGGTGATGTATCTAAATGGAAAAAGTTTGCCAACTCATTAATGTTGCGTGTAGCCATGAGATTAAGCAAAGTGAGTCCTGATAAAGCCAAAGAATATGCAGCAAAAGCATACACCAATGGTGTAATTACACAAACGGCTGACAACTGTAAACTTGATCACACAGGTGGCGTAGCTACCAACGATTCAAGCGAACCGTATGCAAAAGTTATTGTACATGAAGATCCGGGAGTGGCTTACATTAATAAGACTTTCTTTGATGTTTTGAAAAATGCTAATGATCCACGTATTCCTTTGATCATGGCTGTATATCCTACAGCTTATGATACAAAAGATGTAGATCCAGCTATTGCCGAAAATTCAGCTCCTGAAAAGCAAAAAGGTTTGATTGGCTTCTTCAGTATGGGACCAACTTCAAGTTATTCTATCAAGAAATACTACCCAGCTGAATATACTACCGAAGTATTGTCTACGACAAGTAGTGCCAACTATTATAAGAAGACACACTCACAGCCTAACCGTTCTACTTATGCAGACCCAACCGGTCCTACATTTGTATGCACAGCAGCACAAACTAACTTGTTGCTGGCCGAAGCTGCCTATCGCGGCTGGATAAGCGGTAACGCTGAAACATTCTATAATGCTGGTGTACGTTGTGCAATGGAACAATTCTCACAGTATCCTAGCAGCAATGCCAAAGGTCTGTACAATACTTATCTTACATCTTCAGCAATCAACAGTTATCTGGCTGCTAATCCATATACTGCTTCCAAAGCTTTGGAACAAATCAATACACAGTACTGGATTACCTGTTTCTGCGATGAATATGAAACTTATGCTAACTGGCGTCGTTCAGGATATCCAAACTTACAAGAAAGATGTTCTGCTCACGACAACTGGAGCACTATAGGTAACTATGGTCCAGCTATCGTTCGCCGTATGCCTTATCCTGCATCAGAACTTCAGGTAAATCCTGATAATTACAAAGCAGCTTTAAGCGGACTAGGCTTGCAAAGTGAAAATGATTTCAACAATACCCGTGTTTGGTGGGATGTTGCAAACTAAATTTCTGGGGAGTGACTAAGAAATCTTAATCACTACTAGTAAGTATTATTTGTAATATGAACTAAAATCTTTAAAATAAATTAAGAGGCTGTTTCAAAAGAGATCTTTTGGTAGCAGCCTCTTATGTTTTTTGTACATTTACAAACAAAAAGGACTTACTGAATCTATTCAAAAATAAGCAAGAGACTATTAATGTCTTTATCAATGAGCATAAGCTTTATTTTAAAAGAGGCTTCTGATGCTCTTGCCATAATCGATTATTGTCTAAGCCTATAATAATTTAGAAATGAAAAAAAAAATAGCATTTATTAAACAATCGGGCTCTATTATCATAGGATTGCTGCTAACAGCCCTTCCTATTGAAATACAAGCCCAGCAAGGTTTCGTTCATCAACGTTCCACAGAATATCAGTGGCCGGAAGAAAAAGGAGTTTTAGAAAAATTAGACCAATGGCAGGACCTGAAATTCGGAGTTCTTTTTCATTGGGGATTATACTCCATCCCTGGTATTGTAGAATCCTGGTCTATCTGCTCGGAAGATGTTGACTGGATTCCAAGAGACAGCACCATTGCTTACGAAGATTACAAAAAGAGTTATTATAAGCTGATTGAGAAATTCAATCCTACCGATTTTAACCCTGATCAATGGGCAGATGTAACTAAGGCTGCCGGCATGAAATATATGCTTTTCACAACTAAGCATCACGATGGCTTTAATCTGTTTAATACGAAGCAAACAGATTTTTCGATCATGAACAGTGCTTTCAAAAACAATCCAAAAGCTGATGTTGCCAAGTATGTATTCGAAGCTTTCCGCCAGAAAGACTTTATGGTGGGTGCTTATTTCTCAAAACCCGACTGGCATTGCGAATATTACTGGTGGCCAAGATACGCAACTCCAACCAGAAACGTTAATTACAATATAAACTTACATCCTAATCGTTGGGAATCTTTCCAGAAATTCACCTACAACCAGATTGAAGAGTTAATGAGCAATTATGGCAAATTAAATATTCTTTGGTTAGATGGCGGTTGGGTAGCTGCTCCAAGACAGGATATAAAGATGGACTCTATAGCCAAAATGGCTCGTTCTCACCAATCTGATATACTGATTGTAGACAGAACTATTCATGGCAAGTATGAAAACTACCAGACTCCGGAACGTTCTATTCCGGAAAAGCAGCTTAACTATCCATGGGAAAGTTGTATTCCTTTAAGCCCGGATTGGGGATGGACTCCAAATGCTAAATTCAAATCGGCAAATACTGTTATTGCTGATCTGATTGAAGTGGTGGCAAAAGGCGGTAACCTTTTATTAGGCGTTGGTCCTACCCCAAAAGGTGTTATCCAACCAGAAGTGGTAGCTATTCTGAAAGAAATTGGTCAATGGCTGAAAGTTAATGGAGAGGGTATCTACGGCACACGCATCACTCCAAACTACAACAGCAACAATATTTGGTTCACAGCAAGCAAGGATGGCAATAAGCTTTATGCACTTTATGTTCCTAATGAAAAAGAAGGTTTACCTAAAAGCATTGAATGGGAAAACAACATTCCGGTAAAAAGCAGTGCAATGGTGTTACTAAAAACCGGTAAAAAAGTAAAATGGGCGCAAAAGGGAAATAAAGTTATAGTAAACCTTCCAGGCGAATTAAAAACAAATAAAGAACCTTTAGTTTTCTCTTTTAAATTACAAAAATAAGATGAAAAAACATTTCATAGCAGTATGCTGCTCACTGTTTATGGCTTCTCAGCTTTATGCACAGCCATTATACAAAAATCCGAAAGCGCCGGTAAAGGACAGAATCAGCAATTTAATTTCATTAATGACTCTGAATGAAAAGATTGGTCAGCTTTGTTGTCCGCTTGGATGGGAAATGTATACCAAAACAGACAAAGGTGTTATTCCTTCAGATCTTTTCAAGAATCAGATGCAAAACAAGCCTATCGGTTCTTATTGGGCAACGCTTAGAGCTGATCCATGGACTAGAAAAACTTTGGTTACCGGACTTTCGCCAAAACAGGCAGCCGAAGCTATTAATGCTTTGCAAAAATATGCAGTGAAAGAAACCAGACTAGGTATTCCTATTCTTTTCGCAGAAGAATGCGCCCACGGACACATGGGAATTGGTACAACCGTATTTTCTACATCTCTTGGCCAGGCTAGTACATGGAATCCTGAGTTAATAGAAGAAATGGGAAAGGTTATTGCTATGGAATGCAGATTGCAAGGAGGAAACATTGGTTATGGACCAATCCTTGATTTAGCACGCGAACCTCGCTGGTCGAGAATGGAAGAGACTTTCGGAGAAGATCCTGTTCTTATTGGAGTATTGGGCAGTGCTTTTGTTAAAGGATTGCAGGCAAAGGATCAAAATGGGAAAGCTCAGTTTTACTCTACTCTGAAACATTTTGCCGGTTACGGTATTCCACAGGGTGGCCATAATGGCGGACGTGCTCAGATTGGTCAACGAGAACTGTTCTCGGAACACCTTGCTCCTTTCAAGATGGCAGTGAAAGCTGGTGCCGAAACTGTGATGACATCTTATAACTCTATAGATGGTGTACCTAGTACATCTAATAGTTATCTGCTGAAAGATATCCTTAGAAACGAATGGGGATTTAAAGGATTTGTATATTCCGACTTAGGAAGTATTGAAGGTGTTGCGGGGCATCGTGTTGCAGCCAATGTAAAAGAAGCAGCTGCGAAATCTCTTCAGGCTGGTACGGATATGGATTTAGGCGGTAATGCTTACGGAAAGAATCTGGAAAAAGCTCTTCAGGAAAATCTGATTTCAATGGCTGATATAGACAGCGCTGTGAGTCACGTTCTGAGATTGAAATTTGAAGCCGGATTGTTTGAGAATCCATACATGAATCCAAAAGATGCAGCTAAAATTGTTCGTTGCGATAAGCATCTATTGGTAGCTAAAGAAGTGGCAAGAGAAGGTATTGTGCTACTAAAAAACAATCAGCTTCTGCCATTGGATAAATCAATCAAAAGCATAGCTGTAATTGGTCCGAATGCCGATAACATCTATAATCAGCTTGGCGATTATACAGCTCCACAGGAAAGAAGCAATATCAAAACAGTTTTGGATGGAATAAAGAAGATTGTTTCTCCAGAGACTCAAGTAAATTATGCTAAAGGTTGTGCTATTCGCGATACATCCGAAAGTGATATTGCATCGGCTGTAGAAGCTGCAAAGAAATCGGAAGTTGTTGTTTTGGTTCTAGGAGGCTCAAGTGCCCGCGATTTCTCTACTGAATATAAAGAAACCGGTGCTGCTACTGTTTCTGATAAAAAGAAAGAAGTACTGTCGGATATGGAGTGTGGCGAAGGATACGACCGTTCTTCACTGGATTTACTGGGAGATCAGGAAAAACTGCTTCAGGCAATGATCGAAACCGGCAAACCTCTTGTTGTGGTTTACATTGAAGGACGTCCTCTGAATATGAATACTGCTTCGGAAAAAGCAGGTGCTTTGCTCACTGCATGGTACCCTGGTCAGGAAGGTGGAACAGCAATTGCAGAAGTTCTATTCGGCGATTACAATCCAGCCGGACGACTTCCGGTATCTATTCCAAGATCGGTAGGCCAGTTACCAGTATACTATTCACTTGGCGAACAGAATTCATACGTTGAGGGTCCAAGTACCCCACTCTATAGTTTTGGATATGGATTGAGTTACACAACTTTCGAATACTCTAATCTGAAAATTGACCAATCGGGCAAAGACACATTCAACGTTTCTTGCGAAGTAAAAAACAGTGGTAACCGTGAAGGCGATGAAGTAGTTCAGCTTTATCTCAGAGATAATGTAGCTTCTGTTTCTACTCCCGAAATCCAGTTAAAGAAATTCAGCAGAATTCATCTGGATAAAGGTGAGAGCAAAAAAGTAGAATTTACTCTTACTCGTGAGGATCTGTCTCTTTATAATCAACGAATGGAGTTTGTAGCCGAACCGGGAACTTTCACAGTAATGGTTGGTGCTGCAAGCAACAAAATTCTTTTGAAAGATAAATTTGAGCTAAAGTAATAACTTGCCATAGGGCTTAATAAAAGCTAATCATAGAATCTCCTGCAACCGCTAAGATTGCAGGAGATTTTTATTGCCCAATGGTTTTTATTTATTGGCCAATCATTTTTATTTATTGACCAATAAACCTCAATCCATTCACCAATCATTTTCTGATGAATGATAAATAAACAACAACAAGAAAACCAGTTGTTTCTATTCTATAGAAATAAACGCTTCTATTAAAAAAAAGAGAAGTACAACAGCTTTTTAATTAGCAAAATAAGGAGATAGCAAATCTTCGAAAGTATAAAATCCCTCTTTCTTGTCGGCCAAGTTATCGGCTACAAATAGCACACCATTTCCAAACGCTTCTCTGGATATGGCTTCATGTATTAATCTTACCGTTTGATATGGAAAACCAAAAATAATTTCATGCTTACTTACTATCCCTCCTGCCCTTATGGAGCTGATTTCGGATTCTTCCAAGTCTAATTCTTTAGCCAACTTGATTGCAGTGCCGGACACACCTGGCTTTCCCTTAAAATGTTCCTCTATAATTTCAATATCCACCCATGGAGCTATTTTTTTCAGAAGTTTTGCCGCAAACATTAAATAATTAACTCCCAATGAAATGTTGGGGCTCCAGAAAACAATAGTCTTTAAAGAAAGTTCTGACAAGAATTGCTTTTCATCCTCATCATAATGAGATATAGCCGAAATAATAATGATTTTCCGTGAAGCTGCAGCCTTTCCATAACTATAAATTCCATTACTGGAAGAAAAATCAATAATTATATCTACAGGATGTTTGCTCAGCAATTCTTCTATTTCAATGCTGGATGTTGAAAATATTAATCCTGGCTCTTTCGAATCAATTCCAAGGAACTCTGGTACATGTCTATGTTCCAAAATAGTACTTTGCCTTAACACCCACTCCAAAGAATATTCATTGCTTTGAAGTATTACATTGGCAACAGCTTTCCCAGCTTTTCCAAATCCTATTAGTCCAACTTTCATTTTCATTTTTAAATCCAGAAATTAAAGATTGCATAAATATAACTTTTATTTGTTGATTTCAAATCGGCTTATTGATAAATAAAGAATGTTTTATAACAAGTTTTTATTAAACAGGAAGCATTTAAAATTTTCAGGAATGATTCTAATTAAGATTATTTTGCATTTATTTTTATAAACAAATAATAATCTATAGATTTGCATTAATAAAAAGATAATAAGATAAATACCATTTAGATTAGCTATATTTCAGAGCTCGCCTACTATAATATTAAACATTCGTATAGTTATTAATAAAATATAGACAAACTATAATTATTTGCTTTTTAAATTTGAATGTTAAACTAAAATTATGGTAGATTATGAAACAGCATTTTACTCTAAAATCTTTATTGGCAATTTTATGCTTATCCTTCGGTTTTAACTTGCAAGGACAAAACGTACTACCTATAAGCATTAACGTAGAAACTGCCGGAACGTTAAGTTCTATAATTCCTGCTTCGAAGAAATTCTTAATAACAGATCTAACTTTATCGGGGAACATTAATGGTAGTGATATAAGATTTATCCGTGAAATGGCAGGGCGCGATTATCTGGATAATAGTACTGATGGGAAACTTAACAAACTTAATTTGAGTGATGCAAAAATAGTAAGCGGGGGCGATTACTACTATTTCGATGATCACTCTAATGATCACAACAATTGCTACACCGCAAATAATGTGATATCTAACTGTATGTTTTATAACCTGAACAAGCTGACCTCAATCACTCTTCCAAACAGTGTTACTTCTGTTGGCGATCTTGTTTTTCATAATTGCACAGGCTTAACCTCTTTTACTATACCCGAGAGTGTTACTAAAATTGGTTATCAGGCATTTCACTATTGCACCGGATTAACTTCAATATCAATTCCAAAAGGTGTTTCTTCTATTGGTAATGAAGTATTTAAAGGCTGTTCCGGATTAACTGAAATTACTGTTTCAAGTGAAAATCCTGGTTATAATACTGTTGAAGGTGTTTTATTCAATAAAGACAATACCACACTGATAGCCTTTCCAAATGCAAAGACCAATACCAGCTATACTATTCCAAACAGTGTTACAACAATAGGTAACAGCGCATTCAGCGACTGTATAAAACTAACATCTGTTTCTATTCCGAGCAGCGTAACTAAAATCGGCGATTCTGCTTTTTCAAATTGCACAGGTTTAACTTCTGTTACTATCCCAAACAGTGTAACTAATATAGGTACTTACATATTTAATTATTGCTCGGGGTTAACTTCCGCTATTTTAGGTGACAATATTGCAACTGTCAGCGCTGATGCTTTTCGTGGTTGTACAAAATTAGCTTCAGTTTATATTCCGGCCAGCGTTACTTCTATAAGCAATGAGGCCTTTTCTGGTTGCAAAGGATTGAAAGAGATATATAGCAAAAGAACTACTCCTCCAACCATCGGAACTGATGCTTTCAATGGAATAGATAAAACAACCTGTAAACTTTATATTCCCAAGAATACTTATTCAGTTTATTGGCTTGCAGCAGAATGGGGCGATTTTACGAATATAATCGAAGGTCCTGTTTATCTAATCAAAACATCTGCCAACGAAGGTGGTAAAGTAACTAAAAACAGCATGTTTGTAAAAGAAGGAGGATCGGCAATCTTTACCATCAATCCCGACAAAGGATATAAAATTAAAACTGTATCACTGAACGGAAATGATATTCTTTCAAAAGTTGTGAATAATACCTATGAAGAAAATCCTGTTAATGCCGACATCACGTTTGATGTTACCTTTGCAGTTATTCCATATTATCAAATGAGTGCAGCATATAATGAAGGTGGAAAAGTTATCATCAACGATTCTATTATTGCCAACGGTAAGAACATTTCAATAATAGAAAAAGATTCTGTTATATTCAAGATTGTTCCGAATGATAATTTCGTCATTGAGAAAGTTACTCTGAATGATAAAGATATCACTACCAGCCTTGAAAATAATAGCTACAAGATTGATTCATTATCTGCTGCTCAGGCCATGCAGGTAAGTTTTATCAGAACTCATTATACATTGGCAGTCAAGTCAGAAGGCGAAGGTAAAGTACTCTTCAACGAGAAAGCTATTACCGATACAATTAAGGTAGAGGTAAATAAACCTTTAACTATTAACTTTACACCTACTGAAGGATACAAAATTGCCTCAGTGTCTTTAAACGGTAAAGACATTATTTCAGACATTACAAATAATGCATATACCATAAATGCAATGAGCGAAGATCTTAATATTGTAGTTAGTTTTAAAGATATAAATACTGGCATCAATGGAACTGAAGCAAATAGTATAAAAGTGTATGCCGAACAAAATTCTATTGTAATTGAAGGAGCAAACTTAGGAGATGACATTTCAGTTTATACAACCTTGGGCACTTTAATGAAAGCTGTCAAAGCTACTGAAGATAGAATTAGAATAGATGTTCCTGGTAATCAGATTTATATTATCAGAGTTGCCGGTAAATCGTATAAAGTATCTTTATAATTTGCAGTTAAAATAAAGGGAGTTACAAGCATTAAGTAATATCAGACTTAGTTCTTGGTTAATAAATCAAATCCATAGACCAATAACTGAAAATTATTGGTTTATGGATAAAAAACTCCCGCCGGCTTTTTTAAAAACATAACCGGATGTTGAGCAAAGTCCCGCCAGCTTTCAAAAAAAGCCGGCGGGACTTTATCTTTCCTGGATCAGGTTTTACAGTTTATGCTATAGCCTCTACCTGGAAAAAAGTTTTCTACTTAGTTTCATCTATCTACCACCAAATTTAAATTAAATCATTGTAAATAAACACATTAACTTAGCGGGAGATAAATATAACGTACAATCTATCTCCCACTAGCAATCTTGCAATCTACTGGTTGTTAAGATATTAATTAGTAGGAGATAAAACATATCTGCTACTAATTTCGAATCATCTGCTACTAAATTCTTCCAGACAAGAGAAGTACAAACTTCTGTATTCTTATCTCTAAAGCCATTTTTATCATTGGCAAGAATAAGAAATAAGCTAAAATTAGTGGTAGATCGACTCAATTTGTAGCAGATAAACAGATTTTATATATAACTATTTTTTATCTTCCACCAGTTCAAAGTACTATAAACAAAGAGATTTATGCAAATCTAGTGGCAGATGTAGCAGATGATTCTGTGAAAATTAAATTTCAGGAAGGTAATCTAAGCAAATGACTAATTTCTGGAATGAAATCCTCATTCAATAAATGATTTATTTGACGTACACCACATTTTGACTGAGGGCATGACAGACCAATATGCAATATTAAGAATAGGAATAGCTAGTATTGTGGCTTACTATGATAAAATTCACACTATTTTAAATTACAACATGTAAACAAATCATCTTTATTTGCATATATTTGTGTCTGTAAATAATCTAACAATCTATTATGAATACAAAGCTTAAAATTCTTGTTTTTGCTTTATCTGGAGTAGCTATTTTTTCATCATGTGTTAAGAAATCAAGATATGATAAAGTGTGTGAAGAAAACTACCGTTTGCAAGAACAAATTAAAGGTCTTATATCCGAGACTTCTAAAAAAGATTTTGTCATAAAGGAGTTAAAAGCCGAATTAGAAAATACCAGGCAACAAAAAACAGAGCAACCTACTACAAATACAGTGAAAGAACCTTCACTAAATGGTGGAAGTTTCTTAAATGAAAGAGATTGTATGCAAGGAATCCTGGCTTCAGTAAAAACTCAGGATACAGCTTCTGTAAAAAGCGTATAATCTCTTAGATCTATTTAAAAGGGAAAAGTGTTTAGCTTATAAACACATTCTAGTGAAGCAAAGACATTTATTTAATTTACAAAAAAGGAAATGGCCTTTATAAACATTTCGTCCATAAAAGCCATTCATATTAATAAGAAGTAAGTTTATCTGTTTTTCATTTATCCATTTTATTATTTTATCGTAAAACACGACCTGAGCCATCACCGCCCATAAGGTTTTCAACTTCGGCAGTATTTACCAGGTTAAAGTCACCATAAACAGTGTTCTTCAGACAAGAGGCAGCCATTGCGAAATCAAGTGCCTTCTGATCATCACCCGGATAAGCAACTAATCCGTATATCATACCACCACAGAAAGCATCTCCTACTCCAACACGGTCTACATTATGTGTAATATCATAAATCTTAGAGCTTTTCAAAGTATTATCTGAATAAACAACTCCGGCAATAGTATTATGATTGGCATTAATTGAATTACGAAGTTCAAGGAACATCTTTTTGCAACGAGGAACCTTAGCCACAACTTGTTCGCCAACAGCTCTGAAGCCATCTTCATTCAGTTCTTCATTTACAGAAACAGCCTTAAAACCAACTTTAGAAATTCCAAGCACTTTTTCATATTCAGGCTCACTACCAAAAATTACATCGCTATATTTTACCATAGGAAGCATTACCTCATCAGGAGTCTTGCCATACTTCCACAAATTCTTACGATAATTCAAGTCACATGAAATAGTCAGCCCCATACTATCGGCAACTTTTATTCCTTCCATGCAGGCATCTGCAGCACCTTGTGATACAGCAGCAGCCACACCCGACCAGTGAAACCATTGTGCATCTTTAAGAACTTCTTTCCAATCAATCATCCCTGGTTGAAGCGTACAGAAAGATGAACCTGCACGATCATAAACAACTTTTGACTGACGGGCAACTGCTCCATTTTCAAGGAAATAAATACCAACCCGGTCACCACCTCTTGCTATGCAACTTGTTCCAACATTATGAGAACGTAGTTCTTTTATACAAGCATCAGCAATATCATTTTGAGGAAGACGGGTTACAAATTCACTATTCAAACCAAATTGAGCCAAAGAAACAGCAACATTTGCTTCACTTCCACCATATGTTGCAACAAATCCTCTAGTTTGGGAAAACTTTAAATAATCGGGAGGAGTTAAACGTAAAAGTACCTCTCCGAATGTAACAATTTTATTTATCATAGATTTATATTTTATTGTCAAAAACGCAGTTTTAGATTCATTTAGACGACCAAAAGTAATTAAAACCACCGAGCATGGCAATAATATGGCAGTTTATTTTTATCCAATATAGAAATAAGCTAATACCATCTTATATTTTTCATTTCAAACAAATTGGTATTGCATTTGTTTTTAATGAGGTCATCAAAAGTTTAAAGGCATAGTATTTGTATTCTAATTATTCATAATAAAAACAGATGGAAAAATTTCGAAGCGATTTATCAAACAAGGAATATCCAATTTCTGATAAGGTATCAGGCAAATTGGTAAGAAGCACTATTTTAGAACTAATAAAAAAAGACAATCCACAATTTACATCCAATAACTATCTTTCGTCCAGCGAATTAAATCATTATAGAGAGAAATATATTGAGAATTCTCTTTTAAAACAAGTCGGTAAGCTAACTGATCTAGAACAAGTTGTGCTGGAATCTTTGAAAGACAAAACTACTCTGTCAAACAAATTAGATGTTGACGACAAACAAAAAACAACTTTTGGGCAACGAGTAGCAGATCATGTTGCCTCTTTTGGAGGTAGCTGGACGTTTATTATTTCTTTCGGTGTGTTTCTTCTTGTTTGGATTTGTATAAATGTTTTTTGGCTTGCCAACAAAAGCTTTGATCCATACCCATTCATTCTCTTAAATCTAATATTATCTACTATTGCAGCTTTGCAAGCACCTGTCATAATGATGAGCCAAAACAGGCAGGAAGAAAAGGATAGGGAAAGAGGCAAAAAAGACTATATGATTAATCTTAAATCTGAACTTGAGATTAGAACTCTACATGAGAAAATAGACCACTTGCTCATTAACGAACAGCAAGAGGTTCTAGAAATTCAAAAAGTACAGGTTGAGATGTTAAATGAGATTATTAAACAAATTGAACAGGAGAAAATAAAAACAATAAAATAGAAAATAAATAAATTTCCACTCCCGTAAAATATTTGACATAATAAAAAAGAATATAACTATAAAAGACAAAGACATGGAAGAATATAGTTCACCTAATTGATCGGAATAAATTCCATACATTAAGATATAACTAGCCATCTGAACAATCACTTACAACCTTTCTTTATGTTAAAAAGAGCAAAAAAGGACTAAACACTTTGCGCTTAATTAAAAACATACTACATTTGCGATAATTAACAAGGTTGTTAAACAAACATGTTATCATGAAAGAAAAAGTTGAAATTAATACCGAGCAAGCAATATTAGAGGCTGCAGAGAAAGAATTCTTGGATAAAGGCTATACCCTGACCAAGACAACTGAAATTGCCAGAATAGCTGGTGTAAACCATGCTATGCTTCATTACTATTTCCGAACAAAAGACAATCTTTTCGAAAAAGTATTTCAGAAGAAAGTTGCTCTTTTGGCTAATTCATTTATGCCAAAGATTGAAGAAAAATTGCCATTTATAGAAAAAGTAGAGTATATAGTTAAAGCTCACTTTGATTTTCTGGCGTCAAACCCAAAGCTACCTTTTTTTGTTTTAAATGAGTTCCTTACTAATAAAGAAAGGCTGGATAAGTTTCCTATAATTGCCGGACCTGCAATAAGTCACATTCTTGAGAAGCTAAATGCCGAAATGGAGGAAGCAATAAAGAAAAAAGAAATTTGTGCTGTAGATCCGGTCCATCTTTTATTGGATATTGTTTCATTGAATGTTTTTGCTTTTTTGGCTCACCCTATTATAGAACGTGTTGCCGGTTCTTTTGGAAAAGAGTACCACTCTTTACTGGCCGAAAAAAAGATTGAGAACGTTGAAATAATTTTGAGAAGGTTACGTCCATAATTTTTTTATGGCTAAATTAACAGAGTTGTTAAACATATTAGTTTATCAAAATTAAAGAATATATTTATGAAAAAAGTGGCATTCATTATTACCCTTGCTTTCATTTGCTTACATGCCCCGATTTACGGACAATTATCAATTGATGATTGTTATAAGAAAGCACAGGCTAACTACCCACAGGTAAAACAGTATGGGTTGATTGAACAGTCTAAAGAGTTCAATTTATCTAATGCAAACAAAGGATACTTGCCTCAAGTGTCTTTTTCTGCAAAAGCTACCTACCAGTCGGCTGTAACGAAACTTCCTATTACATTACCTAATGTAACTATTGAAGGATTAAACAAAGATCAATACCAATCGGTTGTTGAGGTTAATCAAAGTGTATGGGATGGTGGAGTTATCCGCAATCAGAAGAAAATAACCGAAGCAAGCTCTGCTGTGGATAAGCAAAAACTTGATGTAGATATGTATGCAATCAATGACAGAGTAAACCAACTTTTCTTTGGAATTCTGTTACTTGATGAGCAGATAAAGCAAAATTTGCTATTACAGGATGAACTTAAACGCAATTACAATCAAATATCTGCCTATATAACAAACGGGATTGCAAATCAGGCAGATCTGGATGCAGTTAAAGTGAATCAGCTAAGCACAGCACAGCGCAAAGTAGAATTGGATGCTACCCGAAAAGCATATAGAGAAATGTTATCTGCCTTGATTGGAGAAGAAATAAAAGAAGGAACTTCACTTGTTAAACCTTCATTCGCAGAAGAAGCTTCTTTGTCATCAACAGTAAACCGACCGGAGCTTAAACTATATGAGGCGCAAAGCAATCTGTTTGAAACGCAGAAGAGCATGGTTGATGCTAAAAACCTACCTAAACTTGGAGTATTTGTTCAAGGTGGTTATGGTAATCCGGGATTGAATATGCTGAAGAATGAATTTTCTCCATATTATGTAGCCGGTGCTCGCCTCACCTGGAACTTTGGAAGTCTTTACACCAAGAAGAATGATAAGAAATTACTGGATAATAGCTTGCAGAACGTGACTGTACAGAAAGAGACTTTCTTGTTTAACACTAATCTAAAAATGACTCAGCAAAGCAATGAGATTGATAAGATAAAGCAACTGATGCGGGATGATGACGAAATTATCCGTCTGCGCACAAATATAAAAAAGGCATCGGAAGTAAAGGTTGAACACGGAACATTAAGTGTTACTGATTTGCTTCGGGATATAAATTCGGAAGATCAGGCAAAGCAGAGCAAAGTACTTCACGAGATTCAGCTACTAATATCAATCTACAATTATAAAAACAGTACAAACAATTAATACTCTTACAATATGAAACTCATAAAAGGTCTATTATACGGCACACTTGCCACAACATTATTATCTGCTTGTGGAAACGAAAAAGGTAAATATGATGCAACAGGAACATTTGAAGCTACAGAAGTGATTGTTTCTTCTGAGGCATCGGGCAAACTTCTGGATTTTAATGTTACTGAAGGCGATCAGCTTCAGCAAGGAAAGGAAGTGGGATATGTTGATACAGTACAACTTTACCTAAAAAAACTTCAATTGCAAGCAAATACAACTACAGTAAAAAGCCGCAGACAGGATATAGGCAAACAGATTGCTGCAATTAAACAACAAATTGTAACTCAGGAACGTGAAAAAAGACGTTGGGAGAATCTGGTAAAGAGCAATGCCGGTAACCAGAAACAGTTGGATGATATTAACTCACAGATTGCTTACCTGCAGAAACAGCTTATAGCACAAACTTCTACTTTGGAAAACAACAATGCAGGAGTAAACGGAGAGAGTTCATCACTTGAAATACAGGTTGCTCAACTGAATGACCAACTAAGTAAATGCCATATCATCAGTCCGATAAACGGTACTGTATTAAGCAAATATGCGGAAAAAGGCGAACTTGCCACTCCAGGAAAAGCCCTTTTTAAAGTTGCAGATATAGAAAATATGTTTTTACGTGCCTATATTACTTCCGACCAGCTATCTCAGATAAAGATTGGCCAGAAAGTTAAAGTGTTTGCCGACTACGGAGGCGAGAATGTAAAAGAATTCCCGGGAACAGTAACCTGGATTTCAAACAAATCGGAATTTACACCAAAAGGAATTCTTACCAAGGATGAGCGCGCCAATCTTGTTTATGCTGTAAAAGTTGCAGTAAAGAATAGCGGAGAAATAAAAATTGGAATGTACGGAGAAGTTAGCTTTACAAAGTAATGGCAGCAATTGAAGTAGAGGGAATCTCTAAAAAATATGGTGAAGTTGAAGCACTCAAGAATGTTTCGTTCTCTGTTAATCCGGGAGAGATGTTCGGACTGATTGGTCCCGATGGTTCAGGAAAGACAACGATGTTCCGTATTCTCACCACATTAATCAGCCCCAACAGCGGAAATGCTACTGTTGACGGACTTGATATTGTGAAGGATTACAAGGAAATACGTAACCGGGTGGGTTATATGCCGGGACGCTTCTCTCTTTATCAGGATATGACGGTTGAGGAAAATCTGAAATTCTTCGCAACGGTATTCAACACTACGATTGAGGAGAATTACTATCTGATTAAAGATATCTATCAGCAGATAGAGCCTTTCAAGAAACGTCGTGCCGGAAAACTGTCGGGAGGTATGAAACAGAAATTGGCATTAAGTTGTGCCCTGATACATAAGCCAACAGTTCTTTTCCTCGACGAGCCAACCACTGGTGTGGATCCGGTTTCAAGAAAAGAGTTCTGGGAAATGCTGAAAAAGCTAAAAGCCCAAGGCATAACAATTCTGGTATCAACACCTTACATGGATGAGGCTGTGCTTTGCGATAGAATTGCTTTGATTCAGGATGGAAGCTTTCTGGGTATTGAAACTCCGCAGGAAATTGTAAGCGATTTCAAGGAAGTTCTATGGTCGGCCAAAAGTCATAATATGTCGGCTTTACTTAATGAATTAAGGGCATGTGAGGGAGTGAAAAGCTGTTTTGCTTTTGGAACAGTACATCACCTTACTGTTGATCCATCATTAACAATCGCTGCACTGGAAAAACAGATGCAGGATAAAGGACACTTGGATATAGAAATCAATGAGATAACGCCAACAATCGAAGATTGTTACATGCAACTGGCTTCCAGACCTAAGGAAGTCTAAATAGAATACAAGTATGAATAAAGACAATATAGTGATTGAAACCAAGGAGCTGACTAAGCGTTTCGGCAATTTTACGGCCGTAGACCGCATTAGCTTCAATGTTTTTGAAGGTGAAATCTTTGGTTTTCTCGGAGCAAACGGAGCCGGAAAAACCACAGCCATGAGAATGCTTTGCGCATTGAGTAAGCCTACTTCAGGACATGGCAAGGTAGCAGGCTTTGATATTGGCAGGGAATCTGAATTGGTGAAACGAAACATCGGTTATATGAGCCAGAAGTTTTCTCTTTACGAAGACCTTAAGGTGTGGGAAAACATTCGTCTGTTTGCCGGAATATATGGAATGAAAGATAAAGAAATTGCCATAAAGACTGAAGAACTGCTTGCCCGATTAGGTTTCGAATCTGAAAGGAATACATTGGTAGCCAGTCTGCCGCTGGGATGGAAACAGAAACTTGCTTTCTCCGTGGCAATCTTTCACGAACCCAAAATAGTTTTTCTCGATGAACCAACGGGTGGAGTTGATCCTGCCACACGCCGACAATTTTGGGAACTGATATATCAGGCTGCCGACAGAGGAATTACCGTCTTCGTAACTACCCATTACATGGATGAAGCTGAATATTGCAACCGGGTATCTATTATGGTGGACGGAGTCATTGAAGCGCTCGATAGTCCGGCCAATCTGAAAAAACAGTTTAATGTTCAGGAAATGGAAGAGGTATTCTATAAACTGGCACGTAAAGCAACAAGAGGAGAATAAAGCTATGAAGCAGTTTTTAGCATTTGTAAGAAAAGAATTTTATCATATATCCCGCGATAAGCGTACCATCCTTATTTTGTTGGGAATGCCTATCGTGCAGATTATCATATTCGGATTTGCCATCACAACGGAGGTAAAGAACGTACGTGTGGCTGTTTTCGATCCATCAAAAGACGAGGTTACTCAGAAGATTATTGATAAGATTGATGCCAACGAATACATGAATGTGATTGCCCGAATAGATAATCCGCAAGATATTCAGACTACCTTCAAAGAAGGAAAGGCCGATATAATTCTGGTCTTTGGAGATCACTTTGGAGAGAACTTCCGCCACACGAGAGATGCGTCTGTTCAGCTTATAACAGATGGAACCGACCCGAATACGGCATCCACGCTGACGGGATATGTTTCCAATGTTATTTCATCGGCTCAGCAGGAATTAAGCGGACAATATAAAGCTCCATTGACAATTACTCCGAAAGTTAAGCTGCTCTATAACCCAGGCATGAAGGGAGCTTATAATTTCGTTCCGGGAGTTATGGGATTGATATTGATGCTTATCTGTGCCATGATGACATCTATATCCATCGTACGGGAGAAAGAGACGGGTACAATGGAAGTTCTTCTGGTTTCGCCGGTTAAGCCTATTTATATTATTCTGGCAAAAGCAATTCCCTATATGGTACTTTCGTGTATAAACATCATCACTATTTTACTATTATCAGTATATGTGCTCGATGTTCCTATTGCGGGAAGTCTGGTCTTATTGTTTGGTGTATCGTTGTTGTTCATTCTTGTATCACTGGCACTCGGTCTGCTGATATCTACCATTGCAGAAACGCAGGTAGCAGCAATGCTTGTTTCGGGTATGGTTTTGATGATGCCGGTAATGATTCTTTCCGGAATGATTTATCCTACCGAGAATATGCCGGTAATGCTTCAAATGATATCGAATATAATTCCGGCAAAATGGTATATCATTGCAGTGAAAAAGATTATGATTGAAGGACTCGATGTATCTTTTGTTCTGAAAGAAATTGGAATTCTTTCATTCATGGCATTTGTATTATTGATAGTTAGTCTTAAAAAGTTTAACGACAGATTAGAATAGATTATGCTAAAATACTTAATAGAAAAAGAATTCAAGCAGATAAGACGAAACAGCTTTCTGCCACGATTGATAATAGGCTATCCTATTATTATGATGCTAATACTGCCTTGGGCGGCTAATCTTGAAATAAAGAATATCAATCTTAGTATTGTAGATAATAATAACACTCAATGTTCCAGACAATTAATAAACAAAGCTGTATCATCGGGATATTTCAGACTGACTGATATGTCGCCATCCTATAGTGAGGCACTTAAAAGCATTGAGAAGGGAGAATCGGACATTATTATGGAAATTCCTGCTGATTTTGAGCACAATCTCATGAAAGAAGGTAATGCGGAATTACTAATATCGGCAAATACGGTAAACGGAACCAAAGGCGGACTGGGAAGTAGTTATCTGGCAAATATAGTCAACGACTTTACATCAGATATAAAAGACCGCATAATACAACCCACAAAGGTAACAACTGTAAGTCCGGCCATAAAGATGGTAACTCAGAGCAGATTCAATCCGAACCTCGATTATAAAGTATTTATGGTTCCTGCCCTTATGGTTATGGTACTTACCATTCTCTGCGGATTCCTGCCGGCTTTAAATATTGTGGGCGAAAAGGAAAAGGGAACTATTGAACAGATAAATGTTACCCCGGTAAGCAAGTTTATGTTTATCCTTGCTAAGGTAATTCCCTACTGGATTATAGGATTTATTGTGCTTACCATGTGTTTCGGAATTGCAGCAGCGGTTTATGGAATTACACCAACCGGACAACTAAGTACTTTATATATTCTGGCCTTGCTCTATCTGTTTACAATATCAGGCTTTGGTCTGGTTATATCGAACTATTCGGAAACCATGCAACAAGCCATGTTTGTAATGTTCTTCTTTATGCTGGTACTTATTCTGCTAAGTGGATTGTTTACCCCCATTAATAGTATGCCTCAATGGGCACAAGTAGTAACAATGTTTAATCCGCTGAAGTACTTTGTTCAGATTATGCGTGCCGTTTATCTGAAAGGAAGTGGTTTTGCAGAACTTGGAGTACAGATTTCGGCATTGACCTTATTCGCTGTGTTCTTCAACTCATGGGCCATTCTTAGTTACAGGAAAAAGTCGTAACGACTGCACCTGAAACTATGTTAATGAATACAATTAGTTTTATTTATTTGTAAAATACAGAAGTAATAATAAAAAGAAGCTTAAAATATCAGAAAATCTTATTTTAAAAGCTATACGCCATTCATAGTGTAAGATAAAGTCTTTGCTTTTCATTTATTCTGTTTGGTCGATTTGTTTTGCCGGAATGAGATAAAAGAGTGATGTTTGCGCGCAATCAAAATTAGTTCTGTTATTGATTAATTCTAAAAACAACAACAATGAGTTTAAATTGCATGACAATTCCAACAATGAGTATTTCGGGTTCTACATCAAAGATATCAACCATTGGAACTCTGAATAACGATTTTGCTCTTTATCTTATTCAAGGAGATTTTCCTAAAGAAAGGTATCCAAAATCAAAAGATGCTTATGAAGTAATCATTGTTAATTCTGGAAATTTGGATATAGAAATAGATAATCAGATTCATTCATTATCAAAATACTCTTTGGCTTATTTACCTCCCAATAGTTCTTTTAAGATAAAGTCGAGTGATACCAGATTCCGGGGATATATAATGATATTCTCCAATGCTTTTATTGAATCATTGCAAGTTCCTTTGGCAATAAACAAGGAAAAATCCTTCGTTAGAAAAAGTCTGTCGGATGATGCTCATTATAGTATGAACCAGACTTTTATGCTTATCAAAGACGAGATATCAAACCAGGAGCATATATTCAGAAAAGAAAAATTATCGAATCTGGTTTCTATTTTGTTTATTGATCTGCTCAACGTATTCGTAAAGAGTTCAAGTATGTTTCCGGGATTATCTTTTTCGGGAGAAAGTAAAAGAAGAACAAAGCTGTCGAAAGATTTTTTCAGCCTGCTGAAAGAATATTCAAGAGAGCAGAGACAGGTGGGATTTTATGCTGACAAGCTATGTATTTCTCCCAAATATCTGACATTTCTCTTAAAACAGTCTACTGGAAAATCGGCTAATGAATGGATTACCAACGTTGTTATTTCTGATGCAAAACATTTACTCAAGAATTCGGAAAACAGCATAAAAGAGGTATCATATACGCTCAACTTTGCCAACCAGAGCTTTTTCGGGAAATATTTCAAAAAGATGGTCGGCATTTCTCCTAAAGATTTTCAGAATAGTTGCGCCTATTAGTCAAACTGTTCATTTTGAACAAAATATAACTAAAGAGCCGTAACATCAATTTATTGCCCAATGACCGGCTATTTATTGGGCAATAATCTGAAACCATTCGCCAATGGATAAAATTTATTGGCGAATGGTTTTTATTTTATAGGCCAATACTATTTCAACGCATAATATTGCATACAGGGAGAGTAACTTTATCCTCTAAATCGAGCATAGCATTAATGAGGAAGAGTTCCTTAAAAGAGAATAAATCATCAACCGATATATCAATCGGAGTTACTTTACCTTCAGCAATAAGCCGTTGGCGGCAGGTGCCATTCAATAGATACGTCTTTGGGATATAGTATCCGGTTCCGTCGCTCAACACCACATTGCTGTAACTTGTATCTGTAATTTTTCCATTCTGAGTAATAAGAATATCATCACATTCACCTTTTTCCTGAAGAAGCCTCAGCAATGAACTTCTGTCGGCATACTTCCGGGAGTAATCAATATCCCTGCCATCAACCAGCTTTAAAGATACAACTTTACGGCATGTATAATGCTGAAACTCCACTTCATCAATAGATTTTCCATACAAAATACGGCATTTCACCACACCGCGCTTCAGTTGTTCGGGGATAATAATATCCTTGAAAAACGTATCTGGCACGGAGGTTCCGAAGACTTCGTTCATGGTTTGCTTCATCCTCTGAAGATTGTATTCGGTATGAATAAACTCTCCGTTCACCACCTTAACTGTTTCTAAAAATTGCACTTGTTCACTCATAATGGCAAATATATTTTATCCAGTACTTCCTGATATTCTTCTTCCGGATTACTGTTCACGGTAATTCCTCCCCCACTCCGGAAATAATAGTTCCCGTTTTCTTTTTCAATATAACGAATCATCACGGCACTATCCAGTGTTTCGCCATCGTAATATCCAAAGACTCCGGTGTAGTAGCCCCGATTTATCTTTTCTGCTTCACGAATAGTGTTTACGGTAGATCGTTTAGGTGCTCCGGAAATAGACCCGGCAGGAAGCATATCAAAAATTATACTTCCCAACCGTTCGTGATAATTGCCGGAAAGCATACCACAAATCTCTGAACTTGTTTGCAGCAACTTCTTCTCATTGGTTTCCAACACATCAACGTATCTGAATTTTCGTACCTGTACATGGTCTGCCACAATACTCAGGTCATTGCGGATCAAATCAACAATCGTGTTATGTTCGCAAGTTTCTTTATAATCCTCCATCAATCGTTCTTCTGCATCGGGAAGAGAAGCATCTATTGTTCCTTTCATTGGATAAGACAAAATCTCACCCGAAGATGAAATCTTCACAAACGTCTCGGGAGAGAAACAAACAAATTTATCGGGAACAAGAATCTTATAAAGCGCATGGCTCCGAAAATAAATATCTTCCAGAGTAAGATTACATTCAATAGCAGTCTTTTCTGTTAGGTTCAGCAGAAAGGAATTTCCTTTTTTCAATGCAGTATTAACTATCTGAAACTTAGAAAAATAACTATCGTAACTTTCTGGTTTCTTTTTCAACTGCGGAGAAACAGTACTACTCAGTTTTAAATCAGAATGATTAGACTGTCCTACTACTGAAAACAACAGAGACTGATCCTTTAAAGGATTCTCATAAAAGAAACCTTTAGTCATTTCAAAGTCAACACCAAAGAGAAAAGGAGTCCGATTTCGTCCGGCTTCGTTCATCTTCTTGCAAACCAAATTTGCTTCATACTCAATCATAGGGTGCAAAATTATAAAAACAAAAATAAAAGATATCTATTTATCTTTCAGAATCTGATTATATTTGTAGGCTACTACAATTATTCTAAAGAAAAAGAGATGAAAGCAAACACATCAACAATTTATATGCAAGACTGGCTTGCACTGCATCCTTATAATCGCATGGCAGAAACCGATCAATATTATATTGATATTGCTAATGATATTCTGAAAATTATAAATCAGTCGACCACCAGTTTTAGCCTGAACAGTGATATAAAACAAACAATAAGTTGCAATCTTGTAGCCTACTTTGAAGATGTAATCTCACAAGAAGGGCTTTGGAGAGCATTTACTACAAAGAATAAAGAGCTATACGGTAAGTCTTTGCCATTTTATTCTCTTTCATCTGATTATTATGAAGACGAGATTAATCTGGAAGATGTATCTTTTCTGCTATGGCTTAATATCCAGCTATACGTAGGTAATGACAAGGAAGAGTTTATAAATCCGGAAGAGCCATCTTTAATAAAACTGGCAAAAGAAATATTTAATTTGCTTGATGGTGAATTCGAAACCGCACCGGAAAATACTTTTATGACCGATTTCTTTTCGTTCGAAAACAAGGACTATCATAAATTTCCGGCTTTTGCGAATGATGCTGAATGGCTGTTTTTTCAATCTTATCTGCTTGCTCCTTGTAACGAAGAGCCTATAAATACTATTATCGATCAAGTACACAAGCATTATCCTAAAGTATCTGATAAAGACAGAAACGCAATTGTGCACGATGCCGTAAACCGACTAATGTTCTCGGATCCTTGCGGTCCACTTGCATTGCAAATTAGCGAATGGTTTTCTGCTATTGCCGGTTCTACCCAACCTTATAAAGAATATTTCGATCATTTCGAATTTATTGATCGGGAAGAGTTTTATATCATCGAGAAAAGTAATTCGCACATCAAGATCCGTTCCGTTGCCAATGGCCGTGAGATTGATGTAACAAAAGAAGCCATAGCCGACTCATCGGTACTTGTCCCATGGAAAACAATAATTACCGTAAGCTGTGCATACTACAATAATGAATGGTGGTTCTTCGGGAAGTTCTCTATTCGTAAACTAAATGATGACGAAGATATCCGTCCGGCAGCTTCTAATGTAAAAAGTATAAAAGCAGCAGATCCGGTTTATACCATATTTACCGAAGCCAGTCAAGGCGAACCACTGATGTACTTTTCATCTTACGATGCTCTGAAAGAGTTTTTCATCAATGGATTAAAATGGGAAGACAACGATGATAACATGATGCCCGATTTAAAAGCATTCCAAAACTTTGTACTCTATGCCAATCCAAAAGGAATGCTGATAGCTCCGGATATTGCCGAATATGTAAAAGATGAACGTAACCCAATGTATAATGCAGAAAAAGCTGCCGAAGGAGCGCTGGATTTATTTACAGTGCAAGGACAATGCCCCGTTGATCTGCTGAAATATATGGAAAACAGTAACCGATTGCCTGACGCACAAATAAAGAGTGAACTAGGAGAAGAACATGGAAAAGCCCTGCTTCATAACAACTGGGACTTTATAGCCCGCCTTTTCCTGGAATCATATTACAGAGAAGAATAAAAGAACAGAATTAATATTAGTAAAATCAAGGTGCAATATTTTTTTAATCTATCTTTGTCAGCAAAATAATATTAGAAACAACAAATATGAGAAAAAGTATTTTTACCAGAATAGCAGCTATCGCAATGCTTTGTCTGGCCATGGTTTCCACAGTTTCAGCACAAACTGAATGGACTAAAAAAAGTGCAAAGAAATGGGTAAATGCAAGAGAATGGGCTAACGGTCTTGACATTGTTCCCGATAAAACAACAGATTATGTAAAGTTTGCGACTCAGTACCATAAAGATAAAGCTATGTGGGAAAAGATTTTCAAATTCCTGAAAGAAAAAGATTTGGCTAACATACCTGTAGGAAGATATGAAATTGACGGCAACCGTTGCTTTGTTAATGTAGCCGATTCAAAATCTAAATCACCGGACAAAGTACTTATCGAGGCTCACAAAAAATACATTGATTTGCAGTACATGGTTAACAATGCTGAACTAATGGGATTAATTTCCTTAAAGGATGCAAAAGAGTCAGTACCTTACAATGAGAAAAAAGATAATGTTCACTATACAGGAGATAAGATTAAATATCATAAGCTTACTGGCAAAAAGTTCTTTCTTCTTTTCCCAGGTGAGCTACACAAAGCTTCTATCTGGACTTCCGGTAAAGAAACTACCGGCAGAAAGATCGTTGTAAAGATTGCCTATATTGCCGACTGAGAAATTCTCAAACAATAGAATAAAATGAAAACAACACCTGAAAAACCAACTCCTGCCGTTCCAAGAAAGAATGGCAAGAAAGTAACTCCAACAGGGAAAAGAATTGGAAAATCTAGACCAGCAAAGGCTAATAACCAGCAAAATCGAAGAGTTAAATAGCTCTACTTGTAAAGAATAGAATGAAAGCCCTCTATACATTGTAGTTTAGAGGGCTTTTTTATAAAAAACTAAAGTTAGCTGGCAAAATTTATTCTTTTGCTCGCATCTATTGCCTGCAATAACAAGCAAACTACTATTACTCTAAAAAAATCCAGAAATTATTATTTTAGCAATTTTAAGAAAATAAATTCTTCAAATTATATTTTTATATCTTTGAGCTAAATTTTAATATAAATCATAAAATAAGAGACTTAAAATACTTATGTGGAATTTTTATTCAGATACAATTTATGCTGTAACAATTGTTCGTTTTTTAACATCAATCTATCTTTTTGCTCGTCGTAACGAGGGCGAGCGTTCACGTTTTATTTTATCTATAATCTCTCTCTTTACAGTATTAAATTACGCTTCCCGCTATTGGGCTACCATTCATGGACAAACTCCAATGCAAATAGTATCAGTCCCTATGATTTTAATAGCCATATTCATGATGACATCTTTTATTATATACCCCATTGAGGTTGTTTCGCCCGGCTGGATTAATTTCAAGAATATTGTTTTGTTATATTCGCCAATTGGTCTACTCTACGCAATATGGCTAATCACGTTATGGTGTGGAGTTGAATACACTAATTATAATTCATTGCAAGAGATGCTATCCTACATAAGCAATTTTGATGTATGGTTTCGCTTTCTATTATGTTTTTTGATACTATGTCCTGCATTTTATATATTTCTCGTGCCTTATACCAAAAAATATTGCAATGTTAACCGTCAATGGAAATGGCTATATATTATTGTTCTTTCTATAAACACAATTGCTTATTTAGTTGTATTATGGGAAAGAAGTTCAATTACCGGTATACTATATTATTACATCGGTACAGGATGCTTTTTAGTAATGGCCTATACAGAATTATCCACCCGGTTTATCCGAAATCCAATATCTGAGAAAGCTTTACCAGAAATGCCAAGCAAAGTTTTCGAGGAAATGCCAGTTTACACAAGCGAAGTTTCCGAAGTAGACAACAATAATTCGGCACTTTTTAAAAAGTTAGATGAATATATGAAAAAGAATGCAGCATGGCGTGATCCAGATCTTTCGTTAAACAAACTTTCATCAATAATGAATACTAACAGAACTTCACTTTCACTTGCTATCAAGAGAAGTGAACACGGGAATTACATAACATATATAAATAAATTGCGCTTTGACGATTTCATTTTTTGTGTAACATCAAACAGTTCGAGTAGTTATCAGCAGGCTTTCTATGATGCAGGTTTTCGCTCGCGCGCTACAGCATTTCGAAACTTCCGCCAAATAACTGGTATGACACCTACTGAATATTTCATAAAAAACAAAGACTAAACACGAAGTGATTAGTCTTTAGTTAAACTAATTTGGTATAAATGAACAATCGAACATTTTTTGTGTTATATTTGGTATTAAATTATTAAAAGTAGAAGTTATGAAAAAATTATTTCTATCATTAGCAATGATGTTTGTCTTCTGTGTAGTAAGTTATGCACAGCAATCGTGGAGTAACGATCCTGCACATTCACGTTTAGGATTCACAGTTAAGCATATGACCATATCTGAAGTCAGCGGCCGCTTTACTGATTTCAGTGTTAAAGTAAAATCTGAAAAAACCGACTTAAGTGATTTAAAAATTGATGTAACAGCCCAAATAGGAAGTATCAATACCGACATTGAGGCAAGAGATAAACACCTAAAGAGTGCTGATTTCTTTGATGCAGAGAAATATCCCACACTTACTTTTGTTAGTACATCACATAAAAAGATCACGAATAATAAATTCAAATTAATGGGAAACCTTACCATGCATGGTATTACAAAATTCATAACTCTGGATGTCGTTTATTTTGGCGAAGTAACTAACCCCATGAACCAAAAGAAAGTTAATGGCTTTAAAGTTACCGGAGTTGTAAAACGTTCAGATTACAATTTAGGTTCTAAGTTTGGTAATGCAATGATCAGTGATAATATAAAAATCGTGGCTGATCTGGAATTTAGTAAAGACTAAAGAAAAAATAAGTTTGCAAAACAGTCAGCTGGTAAATGGAACTTCCATTTACCAACTGACTGTTTTATTTTTGATCAGAAGCTAAATAAATACTTAAGTACGAACTGACGAGAACGTAGTCTGTTAACACTAAAATACTCACTTAACGTTCCAATGCTCTTTCGTTCATAATTAGTATTATTGAGAAGATTCATTGCCGAGAATTGCAATTCACTATTCTTTATGATATAAGACAATGATAAATCTGAGAAAAAGCTACTTTTAAGATTCTTATCAGAACTGTGATAGTATTCACTAGTCCACTTAAACTGCCAGTTGTCTGATGGAAATACATTAAAAGAAAATTTATGCTGGAAATTTCTTACCGGGGTATACTCTGTTTCTTGAGGTTCCAGCGTTTTCATTCTATAATAGAAATAGGAAGAGCTAATTTCCCAGTCAACAAAACGACATGGCTGCATTGTCACAGACAAAGAGGAACTTATACTTTCTGAACGGAATCTGGTAAGAACCTCGCTCCATAATTGGGTATCTTCAGAAGCGCTGTAAAAGGAATTCAACCGAAAAAAGGTTTTCCAGAAAGAGAATGTTTTGCTAATTGTTGAGTTTACACCATAATTTTTACTATCAACATCTTTCTTTAAGCAGACCGTTTGCTGAAGAATGCCATTAAACTTCGATGACATAAGAGTATTTCTATGACCGGGAGAATAATTCCCTGATAAATCAAAGAAGAAACCTTTGATCGGATTTTTAAAATCCACAGAAATATTCATATTCATAAATTTACTGAGCGAAATATCATTACCATTAGCAGAAGCACTACGATATGAAGTAAATATATAGCCGGGATAAAGACTATATATATCTGAGTAACTATGCTGGTAAGAAAATAGTCCATCTATCTTCCAAAGAGCAGAAAGCATATATTCCAAATAGATATTAGGCTCAAATAATAAATGACTTTCTGAACCACTATACTTATTCATGGTTCCATTATGCTGATAAAGATTATTGAAATTCGTAGATACTTCAACTTTTCCTTTAAAACTGTAATTCTGATAACTAATGGAAGGAGTCAGATATAAATCTGTTTCAGCAAAACGGGAGCGATTAAGAAAAGAATCTCTCAGTGCTTCCGGAAAGTTATTTCCCGAAACACCTAATGCAGAGTGTAAAGACTGACTTTTTACCTTCAGTCCAACCTTATAATCAACATACATTCCCAGTAATTTGTGTTGAAAAGAAGAATATGTATGTGAAACAAACGAGCGCAATCGTAAATCCTGCTGCATAAAGTCATATTCATTACCTCCGTTCAGCCAGTCGGGATACTGACCGGGAGTTATTGTAAGATGCTGAGGAAGGTTACTATATTTATTCAAACTACAAATACGGAAAACATTCTTTCCATAATTCCGTATCAATTGAAAATCGTTCGAGAATACTTGCTTATCAAGATCTGAATTTTGATCTGTTAATTTCCCATTAGTTAATATCCACCCTTTGTTATCCGCAAAATTAAGATTGAATTTTAAATTATTTTTCAAATACACTTTGGTATTGTTTATATTATAAGTCACACTTCCCTCAATTTCATCCTTAGAATGAACAGTATGCATATTTTCATCTATATTCAATATTTGTCCGGGAAGATAATATGTAGTAACTGAGCTTCCATCCTGTTTTCCATTATCATGAAAATAACTTGCCTGAACACGCAAATCAGTCTCCTTTTTTATCCGCCACAAATTATTAAACGTAAACAAATGAGAATTATTATTATAATAGCGGTTCTGGTCAAGGTCAGGTGAACCAACCGATAGAGAAGATAATGTATTACTTTCGCCGGCCAATGTCAACTGATTGATCTTATCAATAGTCAGGACTTTCAGCTCCTGACTTACGTCATTTCCCGTATTGTTATTTTTATACATACTAAGATTTTGCATCCTGGAATTAAAAAGCATGCTAAGTAACCGGTTATCCCACAAAACGCTTCCACTTTTATCTTCAACTCCTAACCCCACATCTACCGTACCCAGAATGCGTGCTTTGGCTTTATCTTCCAATACCAGATTCAGTGCTGCATTCTCGCTAAAATTCTTGCCTTTCAACGCCGCAATAGCCTGATGATTTTCCAGAACCTGAACACTTTTCACAGCCTTCGCTGATAAGTTATTTGTAGCTAGTTTATACTTACCATCAAGTAAGTTCATCCCCTCAATATAAAACTTATTAATTGGCTTATCCTGATATTTTATTTGTCCATCACTAGACACTTCAATACCAGGCAATTTCTTCAATACATCACCAATCGTTCTGTCATGAGGCATGCGAAAGCCACTCACCGAATAAGTTAAAGTATCGCCATTCTGAGTCAGCCTTTTGGAAACATACTTCACCTCCTTTATCATTATATCCTTAGGATTCAACCGTATTTCACCTCCTTCATTATATCCCTGCACGGGAATCCATTTTTGTGCATAACCCATGCAAGATATACAAATAAACTTTGCCTTTTTCCCATCAGGAACAGTAACAGAAAAACGTCCACTACTGTTAGCCATAGAAAAAGCAATAGTCATACTATCTGTCTGTAACAAACTAACAGAGGCCGTTTCAATAGGCTTATCCGTTGAATTATTAATTATTTCCCCACTGAAAGTCTGTGAATATAATGTAAACGGGACTACAATTCCACATAAAACCAATAGTAGTTTTCTCATTTTTATTTTTTAGCAGATTCCAAGACCTCCAGATCTACATATTTTCTCACAGGTAATTTTGCAGGTCTGCCATTTGCATCTATAGCCTTTGCTGATATTAAGCCAAAACGTTTAAAGAATTCAAGAGGTTGTTCATACATCTGCTTCATTGCTGAATAGAATTCCTTTTTATCACAAGCAACATATTTTGTTTTAAAGATCTTAATCGGTTTTTTCTTTGATAATTTATTTACTCCAACACAATAAAAATGATAGAGACTATCACTGTCAACAGCATCCAGAATCAGACCTGGTAATCCGCAAAGTTTCCATGGTCCATCAGATACAGGTATTTCTGTGGTAAACCATGCAGCCCATTCTCGTCCTTTAAATTTAGTTTTTGCCTTTTGACAAGCATAGCCTTGAATTTCTTTTTTCTCTTGCAAAAAAGTCCAGACAGGTTTTTCTATTATCTCATTATATTTATAATATAGATTAGCGTCTACTTCGTCAATATAGATCAGCTTATTATCTGAATATAAGTTCTTGTATAAGCGAAATTTTTGCCTACTTCTAGGCAAATCAGCATAAGCTTCATAGGCTTGAAAGCCATTTCCACCAGCAGCTAAAACGCTATCTCTTATTTGCATTACACGATCTTCACGTAAACTATAAAATTCAGAACTATATTCTCCAATATTCAAAACTAATTCATCATAACTTTTTTTACTTAGATTATCAGCATTTCTAACAAAATCCTCTAAATATGTAATCTTTAAATATGCAGAATCAATAGATTGTTGAGGAAAGCACGATATTTTCATAAAAAGAAAAACTACTATAATAAAAATTCGATTCATAAATTTTAGTTTTTAAAATATATAATTATATTAATATGACATTTTACTAAATAGATTGCATTTACAACAGAGCTTACAGAAGCCATATCAAGAGGTTTATATTCTTCCACTGAAAGTCTGTGAGTATAATGTAAACGGAGATACAATCCCCAATAAAGCCAATAGTAGTTTTTTCATTCTTATTTCTTGGCCGGTTCCAAGACTTCCATATCTATATACTTTTTAGCAGCTATTTTTTTAGGACCTCCCATAGTAGCATTTGTTATATGAGGCATACTTTTAAGATATGCAACCAAATCCTCATCTAATTGTTTTCTTTTTCCATATAGTTTTTGCTTTGAACATTTAATAAATTTCCCTTTTATATTTATAGGTATACTTTCTTTTAATTGTCTGATTCCAACACAATAAAAATGATAAAGACTATCACTATCCACAGCGTTCAATATTAGACCGGGTAATCCATTGAGCTTCCAGGGCCCATCAGAAATTGGTATTTCAGTAGTATACCAAGCTGTCCACTTTCTTCCTTTAAATGCTGCCATAGCTTTCTGACATGAATATCCCTGAATATCTTTTTGCTCTGAAAGTAAAGTCCATAATGGTTTTTCTAAAGGTTCTTCATATCTGTAAGAATCAAATACTACTTTATCCGTATAAGTCAGCATCCCCTTAGAAGGATAGTTCTTATATACATGATAATACTGGTAACTTCGGGGAATATCAGCAGCAAGAGATGTAGCTTGTGAAATATCTCCTCCTAAAACAAAAACACTGTCTCTGATATGTTGTATTTGATCTTCTCTTTTACTATAAAACTCAGAACATAGATTCCCTATGTTCAAAACCATTTCATCGAATTCCATTTTCTTTGGAGAATCAGGACTCTTTGCGAAATCTTCTTTATAAGTTACTTGTATATAAGCACTATCTGATAGATTTTGAGAAAAAGAATCCAATTCCGATGCCAATAAGAAAAACAATATTATAGTTCTTTTCATAAAAATTATTTCTTCAATCACTAAAATTCAAATTAGTTGTTCAAATATGATATGCCAATATTCCATCATAAGTCTGTTTTTAGTATTAGTTCCTCTTAATAGGTTCCAGAACTTCCATATCTACAAACTTTCTTACTAGAAATTCCATTGGTATCCCATTTTTATCTGTTAAAAGGAGTATTATTTCATTTACAAATATAAATAGTAAAGATTTAAAAAACAACAAAAGTAATTCTTTTTCATGTTTAAATAAATACAATTACCAATAATTAATGTATAAAAAAAATCCTGCAAGAGTAGATCTTGCAGGATATAAATTATGTTTTCAAATGATTCATTTTATTCAATAAATCCTTTTTCTCTTTTGCTATCAGCATCCTGGAAATAAGCCATGCCTGTGAGCATTTTACTGAAACCATTTCTTTTGTAAAACTCTTCTTTGCCTGGAGAGGCATATAAAATAAGATTATACCCCAAGAGTTGTTCCTTTAAATTTTCAATAAGTATTTTGCCCAATCCTTTACTTTGATAGGACGGATGAATAGCTACATCATATACCGCAGCCTGAGAAACACCATCACTGATAGCTCGTGCGAATCCAACCAATGTTTCTTTATGGAATATAAAAACTATTGAGGCACTGTTTCGAAAAGCTTTTTCCTGAACCTCAGGGGCATGATATCTCATACCTACAGCTTTTAATATTTCTACTACTTCAGAGAAGTCAATGCCATCACAATTATTTATTATTCTTATTTCCATAACTAAGCAAAGATTATTCTTTTAATGCTTTATTTCTGGTATCTGATAGAAAGAGGATTAAACCTCTTTCTGATAAAACATTAAATCCAGGTATTGATCAAATTTACGGGCTACGTTCTTTAAATTCCCACTGCAAGTATAACCACATTTCTCAAACAAATGGCGACTAACCATGTTATCTCCGGAAATTAATGCAACAATATTTGTAAATCCTCCTTCGCGAACATAGTCTTCAAGTCTCATTAAAGCTTCTGTTCCATATCCTCTGCCTTCGAACCCTGGTTTCAGGTAAATAGTAATTTCAACAGAAACACTAAATGCAGCACGCGGCTTGAATTTATTAAAATAACAGAAACCACATTTTTCTCCTTCGGGAGTTAGAAGCATAAAGGAACGGTAAAGAGGATCCATCACAGGAACAAAACTCCTTATATCCTCCATCGGAACAGGATCTATAGAATAAACAACAGTAGTATTAAGCGTGTAGTAATCATACATTTCCTTCACAAAAGAAAGATCTTCCTCTTCTATTTCTACAAATTTCAATTGATTCATAATTCTATGACTGATATTTGAAGCCCAAAGATAGATGTTTTTTGCTAATCATTCTTTAGGTTTTAATTAATAAGAACTATTTAGTTAGTTATTTAGTGATAAAAAATTAACAAATAAATTAAATTTCCAAAATTTATTTGTACACAGCTTTAAAAAAGATATACATTTACACTATCAAATTAAATGATTAAAATAAAACACTACATAAACAAATGAATAACGCAAAATCACTGTATAAGGGAATTACGGGAATATTTATTGTTATGATATTTACTACTTGTTCAACTTATACTATTCCTGTTGATAGTTTTAAGACACAAATGGAAACGTCATCAAAGATCCGCAAAGCGACTAATAGACCTGGAGTAATTTTCGCAAGAGCCGATAAGATAGAGACTAATGGAATAGAATACATTGAGTGCCTCAACAAAAAACTACAACCAGTAAAAGTGAAGGTCAACCCTAATATAATAATGCAGGTAACAGATTCAAATAATAAAAAAACTGTTTTCTATTTCGATTCCGTTTTAAAGGAAGATTCAGTCATAACAGGTTTTACATCTTATATATTTATGACAAAGAAATCTATACCATTGAACAGTATTCGTAAAATAATAATTGACGCATCACGTAAAGGTAACTTTTCTTACAAATAACATATATAATAACCATTAAAAAATGAAAAGATCTATCAACCTGATTATCTTATTAATATTCCCCATTATCACATTCGCTCAAACATATTCAGGAAATGTTCTTAATGAGAAAAAAGAACCTTTGGAATACGTAAATATTGGTGTGATAGGGAAAGATATAGGTACGGTTTCAGATGTAAATGGGCACTACAATATTAATGTTGGTTCAGAATTTGATAACGATTCTATCCGTTTTTCCTATACAGGATATACCCCAGTTTCCATTAAGATGGCCGATTTCAAAAAGCAATCTCATCTTATCAGTCTTAAGCCAGAAGTCTTTAACCTGAGTGAAGTAGTAATAAAACCAATTCGTGTAAAAGAAAAGAAGTTAGGTAATAATTTCAAGGTGTTTTTTCAAGCCGGTTTCATGGATAATAAAAAAGGATATGAAATGGGAGTTCTATTAAAGATTAAGAAACGGGCTATCTTACATAACGTTTCTATAAAAGTAACCAAATGCACTTACGACAGTCTTTGTTTTCGTCTGAATATTTATAAAGAGGCAGGTAAAAATAATTTTGTTAATGTGCTGCGCGATCCAATATATATTTACAGTAAAGCGCCCAAAGGTTCATTTACTTTGAGTTCAAAATTAACTGATAATAAACTGGATGATATTGTTGTTGAAGGAAACACACTTGTTACAATGGAGTTTATTAAGGATTTAGGAAAAGGACAATTATACCTGGCATCGGGAATGATAGGAGCAACGTCCTATTACAGAAAAACAAGTCAGGGAAAATGGAAAAAAGCACCAGTAAAACTCGCTTTAAAAGTTGACGCAGAAGTAGAGAAATAATAGAGTTAATCCACTCTATTATTTCTCAAGCATTATTTTACTTCACAATAATCTCATCAATAAACATAAAACCACCTTTACTGTTAGGACGAGCAATGTATTGAATGTAGCGTGCTGTTTGTTCACCTTGCCAGCCAAATTCGCGGAAGGCCAACCGTTCATAATCCTCTGGAAGCTCGTTCTCTATTTTGCGAAGAGAAGTAAAATTCACGCCATCTTCAGAGATTCTGATTTCCACGTCATGAGGCATCCACACACCAGGTCCGATGAGTTGCATAAAGTCGGCACCTATTGAATGAACAGGCATAGATGCACCAAGATCAATAGTTACATCCAAGTCTGTACCAATAATACCTTGCCAACGGTGGTCGCCATACGACCATCCGCCTCTAAATCCATCTACCAAAGCAGAATCACCACCTGCAGTGTAATTATAGTAATACTTTTTTTTTGAGTTATAGGTTATTTTCTTCCCTACAGCAAGATGGTTCTCTTTTTGCAGACTTACAGGTCTCTCTCCCACTTCATTCTTCAACTGAAAAGGATGATATCCACGGCTTTCGAGGAAATCGACAGCTTTCAAAGCACGTGCATGAAAATCTGTGTACGACTTAAGTTCTGGAGCTGTCCATGCAACTTCAGCCAAAGCTAGTAATCTTGGATAGATCATATATTCTGCATGCTCTGGCGTTGGAATATATTCAGTCCACAAGTTCGCCTGCACACCAAGAATTAGTTTTTTCTGATCAACAGTCAGTGAATCGGGAACCGGATTATAAGAATATACTTTCTGCAAAGGCAGAAATCCTCCAATTGCTTCGGGCTGAGTGGAAGGATCATCTTGAAAAGCATCAAAATAACAATGAGAACCAGGAGTCATTATAGTCTGATGACCAGCTTTTGCTGCAGCTATTCCGCCTTCTTCACCTCGCCATGACATCACAGTGGCGTCGGGTGCCAAACCACCCTGAAGTATTTCATCCCAACCCAGCAGTTTTCTTCCATTAGCATTAAGGAACTTTTCTATTCGGTGAATCATATAACTCTGTAGCTCATCTACATTCTTCAAATTCTCATTCGTCATACGTGCCTGACATTTAGCGCAGGTTTTCCATCCCTTCTTGGTTGCTTCGTCTCCTCCTATATGTATATATTTAGATGGGAAAAGAGCCATTACTTCGGTTAGTACGTTTTCAAGAAATGTAAAAGTACTGTCATTTCCAATGCAGAAGTCAGAATCCACATAAGGTTTCCCGGAGCAAGATAATTCCGGGTAAACAGCCAGAACTTCTTCAGAATGTCCCGGCATCTCTATTTCCGGAATAACGGTGATAAAGCGCGACTGAGCATAAGCCACTACCTCTTTGATATCTTCCTGAGTATAATATCCACCTTGTGCTTTCGGATTATTTTTAGTACAATATTTCCGGCCGTTTCTATGCCATTCTTTCCATGTTTTGTAAGGTCTCCATGCTGCACTATCTGTAAGCAAAGGATATTTCTTAATTTCAATACGCCAGCCTGCACCGTCAGTCAGATGCCAATGAAAGCGGTTAAGCTTATAATAAGCCATCATATCAAGCTGCTTCTTGATAAAATTCTTAGTAAAGAAATGACGGGATACATCCAGATGAAGTCCTCGGTAAGAGAATCTGGGAGTATCCTTAATTAGTGCAGCAGGAAGCACTTTTGTTTTCAAACCTTCGTTCTGATTCACTAACTGTAAAAGCGACTGAACTCCATAAAATAATCCGGCTCCTTCTGTTGCAGATATCGTAATTTGCTTAGGAGTTATAGATAGCTGATAGCTTTCAGATGAAGGATAATCAGTTGTTTTTTCAACCAAAAGAAGGCTCACTGAATTCTTCTTGCCCGTTTTTCCTATTTTAGAAAGATTCAAAGGAGATTCTTTCAGTAAGTTAAGCATATTATTACGCTCTTCACCTTTAAGATTTGTATAGAGCACCGTCTTTTTATTCAGTGTAAAGGTTCCTTTCTGCAGCTCTTCAACCAAAGGTTTTGGTGTAATATTAAGCTGAGCAGCCAGTTTGCCACCACTGCATAAAAAAACTATCAATAGAATAAGGATGTTTGTTCTGTTTGGTTTCATTAGCAAGTATTTAATTATTAGTATATGTTATTTATCATCACATTAATTTCAGTACAGATATAATATATTATTTTAAAATAAGAGACCAAAGTTATAGATATATTTCATATCTAAAGAACTATTACAACCAAAAATATAAAAATAAATAAAGGATATAATTGTAATACATTTATCGATAGAAAATATAACTTTAGTCATAAACGGAAATAAAACAAGACACTTTAACTAAGAAAAATATTCCTCAATAAATATATTCCCACTATTTTGCGTAAATTTGCACCCGAATTCAGACAAAACAGCAGAAGGTTAAAGAATTATGAGAGATTATGTTATTGCAGACAATCAAGATATTACCAAAGCAGGGATACTTTTCTTGCTAGGGGGACTGAAAGATGTAGGCAATATTACGGAGGCTAATAATCGTGTGGAGCTCATCAAAGAGTTGCGTACCACTCCCGAAGCGATTGTTATTCTGGACTATACACTGTTTGACTTTTCCGGAGCTGATGAATTACTTATTCTCAATGAACGCTTCCCTAAAATTAGCTGGATACTATTTTCCGATGAACTTAGTGAAGAATTTGTTAAGCGGGTACTTTACAGTAGCCAGTCGTTCAGTTTTGTGATGAAAGATAATTCAAAGGAAGAAATTACATCCGCTTTACAGTGTGCCATGCGTAAAGAAAGGTTTATCTGTAACCATGTAAGTAACATGCTGATTGGTAAACAAACTCAGGCCCCTATTGAAAACATACTTACCAATACAGAAAAGATTATTTTAAAAGAGATTGCATTAGGTAAAACTACAAAAGAAATTGCTGCCGAACGGAATCTGAGTTTTCACACAATTAACTCGCACAGAAAAAATATCTTCCGGAAACTGGAAGTAAACAACGTTCACGAAGCAACAAAATACGCCATGAGAGCAGGGATTGTTGACATGGCGGAATATTATATATAACATTTATTTTTTATGGAAATAGCAACATTACTCTCAGGAGGTGTAGACAGCTCAGTTGTTGTACATCTTCTAAAGGAACAAGGATATGATCCGGCTTTGTTTTATATCAAGATCGGGATGGACGATGATGAGGATCTTTCATGTACAGCAGAAGAAGATATTGAAATGGCGACTTATATTGCGAAAAAATATGGATGCCGCTTTGAGATTATTGACTTACAGAAGGAATATTGGGACAATGTGGTGTCTTATACCATAGATAAAGTGCGTAAAGGATTCACTCCCAATCCGGATGTAATGTGCAATAAACTAATCAAATTTGGTTGCTTTGAACAGAAATGCGGAAAAGATTTTGATAAGACTGCTACAGGACATTATGCTTCTACAACAGAAATAGATGGAAAGGTTTATCTCTCCACAGCTATTGACCCGGTAAAAGATCAGACCGACTTTTTGGCTCAGATTGATTACTTACAGGTATCAAAGCTGATGTTCCCACTTGGCAGAATGATGAAGAGCGAAGTTAGGGATGCCGCTCTCCGCGCAGCACTTCCTACTGCCAAAAGAAAAGATAGTCAGGGCATTTGCTTTCTGGGAAAGATTAACTATAACGACTTCATTCGTCGCTACTTAGGCGAGAAGAAAGGAAAAATTGTGGAACTGGAAACCGGAAAGATTCTAGGTACCCACAATGGATATTGGTTCCACACTATCGGTCAACGAAAAGGACTTGGCTTGGGTGGTGGTCCCTGGTTCGTTATTAAAAAAGATCTAGAACAAAATATTATTTATGTTTCTCGCGGTTACGAAGTTGAAACACAATATGGGCACGAATTCAGTATGCACGATTTCCATTTCATCACAGACAATCCTTGGGAATCGGTAAAAGATTCTATTGATGTCACTTTCAAAATTCGTCATACTCCGGAATTTATACCTGGAAAACTTACACACGACGGAAACATTTACAGAATAGAATCGTCCAAGAAACTGCAAGGTATTGCACCAGGCCAGTTTGGTGTGGTATATGATAAAGATGCAAACATTTGCGTAGGAAGTGGAGAAATCCTTTGCAAGGATAGATAAATGTATAGCCGGAACCTTTTAATTTTCACAAAATTAAAATGCTCCGGCTAACCACCACTTAAAAACAACAACAATAAAGAACGAGAGTCGATTATGAAACCACCGCTGTGGGCTTCATAAATATAATTCCATCATAATATTGCAACGTTTATATGAAGCACCACGTTTAGGAACTGATTTAAATCCAAGTTTCTTATAAAGCGCTATGGATGCTTCCATTCTTGTATTCCCTTCCAGAAATATCTTTTTATAACCGTTACTTCGGGCATAAGCCAAAGCTGCTTCTCCCAAAAGGCTCCCAGCTCCCTTTCCTTGATAGCCAGGAGTTACAGCCATCTTTGCCAATTCATATATTCCTTTTTCCGGATGAGACATAAGTGCACAACATCCAACAGGCTTTCCATATTTATTGACTACAAAGAAAATTTGTCCGCCTTTATTCAGAATGTAACCTTCTGGGTCGCTAAATACAACTCGGTCAGAACTTTCCAGATGGAAGAAAGTCTGTATCCATTCTGAATTAAGCCGAACAAAATCTGATTGATAGGACGGCTGATATAATTCAATTCTCAGCTCACCCATATTTATAATTTAGCCAATGCCTGCTCCAAGTCAGCTTTGATATCGTCAATATTCTCAATACCAGCAGAAAGACGAAGCAATCCGGGAACCGCACCCGAAGCAATCTTTGCTTCTTCCGAAAGCTGTTCGTGTGTAGTTGCAGCCGGATGAATAATCAAGGTTTTAGCATCACCAACATTAGCCAAATGGCTTATAAGTTGCAGATTATTAATCAAATTGTCGGCATCTTTGCTTCCACCTTTTAGTTTAAAGGAAAGAACACCACCAAAACCTCTTTTCAGATACTTCACAGCAAGTTCGTGATATGGACTGCTTTTCAATCCCGGATAGTTTACATATTCCACTTCCGGACGAGATTCCAGCCATTGGGCCAATACTAATGCATTAGATACGTGGCGTTCTACACGAAGAGACAAAGATTCAAGTCCTTGTAATAATAAGAAAGAGTTGAATGGAGAAATTGTGTTACCCCAATCACGTAATCCTTCAGTACGTGCACGAATAGTAAATGCAATATTTCCAAACGGGCCATTTGCACCAAACACATCCCAGAACACTAATCCGTGATAACTTTCGCTAGGCTCTGTAAAAGTTGGAAATTTACCATTGCCCCAGTTAAACTTACCGCTGTCAACAATTACACCACCTAAAGCAGTTCCGTGTCCGCCAATCCATTTTGTAGCACTTTCCACAACAACACTAGCGCCATGTTCCAACGGACGGAAGATTGCTCCACCAGCACCAAAGGTATTATCAACGATCAATGGAATACCATGTTTATCGGCAACAGCAGCGATCGCTTCGAAATCAGGAATATTCAAATCAGGATTACCGATAGTTTCCAGATACAGCGCTTTAGTCTTGTCATCAATCAGTTTCTCAAATTCCTCAGGAGAATCATTAGGAGTAAAATGAACCGTTACTCCCAAACGCTTAAACTGATTCTTAAACTGATTATATGTTCCACCATACAAGTGAGAAGTAGAAACAAAGTTATCACCAGCCTCAACAATGTTATTCAAAGCAATGAATTGAGCCGATTGTCCCGAAGAGGTAGCCAAGGCGGAAAGTCCGCCCTCAAGGGCTGCCACTCTTTTTTCAAACACATCGGTAGTAGGATTCATTAATCGTGTATATATATTGCCAAACTTACGTAGTCCAAACAAATCAGCACCATCCTGTGCATCTTCAAAGACATAAGAACTTGTCAGGTAAATAGGTACTGCACGTGAATGTGTTGTTTTATCAACTTCCTGTCCTGCATGTACCTGCAATGTTTCAAACTTTAGTTTATTTGTATCAAGAGCCATATTCGTAATATTTTAAATTTCTTATTCTATTAATTAAATCAGGATAAATTCAGCTCCCGCTCCTACAAAGGATATTCGTCGAAAGCATAAAGCAAAGTAGAAAGGTAGCGTTCGCCGGTATCAGGAAGTAATGCAACTATTTTCTTTCCTGCGTTTTCCGGACGCTTAGCAAGTTGTATTGCGGCGAATACTGCTGCTCCGGAAGAGATTCCTACTAAAAGTCCTTCTTGTGAAGCAAGTTCACGACCTGTGCGGATTGCATCATCATTGCTCACCTGAACAATTTCATCTACCACACTGCTGTTAAAGTTATTAGGAACGAATCCTGCACCTATACCCTGAATTTTATGCGGACCAGATTTACCACCTGATAATACAGGAGAATCCACTGGTTCAACAGCAATAATCTGTACATTAGGATTATATTTTTTCAGTGTTACTCCAACTCCCGATACAGTTCCTCCTGTACCTACACCTGCTACAAAGATGTCAACCTTACCATCTGTGTCTCTCCATACTTCTTCTGCGGTAGTTTTACTATGAATTTCCGGATTAGCAGAATTTTCAAATTGCTGAAGTAAAACAGCATCCGGAGTTTCTTCTTTAATAGCGAAAGCTTTTGCTATTGCCCCTTTCATACCTTCGGCGCCAGGAGTCAGAACCAGATTAGCTCCAAGAGCTTTAAGAAGATTTCTACGTTCAACGCTCATGGTATCGGGCATTGTCAAAATTAACTTATATTTTTTTACTGCGGCAACAAATGCGAGTCCTACTCCCATGTTTCCGCTTGTTGGTTCTACTATCACACTTCCCGGTTTAAGAAGTCCTTTTTCCTCAGCATCCTGAATCATTGCAAATGCTGCACGATCTTTTACGCTACCAGCAGGATTAAAGTATTCCAGTTTTGCAATCACTGTTGCTTTGAGGTCCTTAACTGCATTAAAATGAGAAAGTTCTAATAAAGGAGTATTTCCTATTAGGTCTGTTAATTGTTTTGCGATCTTTGCCATAATGCTATAGTTTTTAATTGTTTTCTTATATTGCAAAGATAGGGTGTGATTAAGAGGTACACAATCACGTAATTTAGTCATTTTCGTACCACAATTGTGGTATAAATCAATAGGAATTACTAGTTTTGTAATCTTAAACGAATAAAATCACAGAAAATGAAGAAATATACATATCTGCTCCTGCTTCTTTCAGAAGTTATATTCACTACCATATTTACTTCTTGCTTAGCAGAAGACAGAACCTTGGAATACAGAGAAAGGACAGACGTAAACAATTGGGTCTACAATGAAATGCTAAATGCCTACCTATGGTATGATGGCATTTCCGAAGCCGATAAACTTAATTTTTATGCAACTCCCGGTGTTTTCTTCAAGACGTTATTATCTAGCAAAGAAAATAAAAATAGCAGCTATTATTCAACAATAGACTCAATCGATAATTCTAGTAGTAACGAAAGTTTATCTTACGGATTTGATTTCGTGATTGATCCAACAGATAGTACAAGTTATGCCCGTGTACTTTATGTGCTGCCAGATAGTCCAGCCAGTGAAGCAGGATTAAAACGAGGCGATTTAATAATAGCATTCAATGGATTAGCTATCAGTAAAACAAACTATACTCAAATGCTCACCGGAAACGAACTTAAACTAATGTTAGGAACATTTGGCGGTGAAAAGACCGACTCCATTACTTTAAGTGCAGCAAGAAAGGTTTCTGATGATCCAATCCTGGCTAGTAATGTGCTTATTAGTAACTCTGGAAACACAATTGGTTATTTGATGTATAATCATTTTTCTCCAGGGCCAAATAATAATGCCTATGATTACACTTACGATAATGAATTGCGCCAACTATTTGCCTCTTTCAAAAGTCAGAATGTAACGGACTTTGTTCTTGATTTACGTTATAATACAGGAGGATATATTAGCTGTTGTCAATTACTTAGCACCATGCTGGCACCTAGTTCTGCACTTGGTCAAACATTCTGTAAAATAGAATATAATGATAAGTATCCTGAAAAAACTGTTTATACCTTTGATAGTGATTCAATTAAAGGAGGAGCTAATCTGAATCTTTCCCATCTCTATGTTTTGGTCAGCGATTATACAGCTGCTACTGCAGAATTACTTATTAATGGATTAAAACCATATATGGGTATTACACTAATAGGGACAACAACAAAAGGGAATAACTTGGTTACAAGATCAATTAAAAATGACACATATAACTGGGTTATTAACCCTGTAGTAGGGAAATTGTACAATTCGAAAGATGAATCTGAATATAGCAGCGGATTCACACCAGATGTAAAACAGGATGAATTTAAAGACTATAGTGCATTCAAAAAATTAGGTGATAAAAATGAAACTTTGCTGAAAGAAGCGCTTGCATTAATAAATGGTGCGAGCCTCACGAAGAGCACCCGCACCAAATCTATATCTACTGTGTTGAACATCAAACAAAGTTCACTGGATAGAAAAAAGACAAACGGAGCATGGTTAGCTCCTATAAAGAGATAACAAGCGGTTATCTCTCAAAGAACTTTTTAAAGAACAACAACTGATAGTCAATGGAATTATTCCAATATTGACCGCTATGACCTCCGGGACGGGTAATGAAATCATGATTGATTTTCCGTCCCAGTAAACGTTCGTGGAGATCTTTATTCACATTAAGAAAGAAATCACCTTCTCCACAATCAATTATAATTGCAAGGTCACCGTTTTCAATTTTATCAATCTGATTGATTACAGTATGTTCATCCCATGATTTCTTATTGTAAGCGAACTCACCCAGTTGTTTACTCATTTCCCAATTAGTTGGAAAAGGACGAATATCTACCCCACCACTGGTACTTCCTGCTGCACCAAAAATATTTTTGTGACGGAAAGCTAGCCACAATGCACCATGACCGCCCATACTTAAACCAGTAATTGCTCGTCCCTTCTTGTCGTCAACTGTCTTATAATGATTATCAATATACTTCACCAATTCATCTGATACAAATGTTTCGTAACGGTAGGAAGAATCCTTTGGGCTATCCCAATACCAACTGTTTTTACCATCAGGACATACAATGATCATCTTATTCTGATCGGCAATTTCAGGTAAATTTGGTTTCAACTGTATCCAGCTTTTGGCATTGCCACTATAGCCATGCAGAAGATAAAGTACCGGATAGGTTGCATTCTTTGATGCCTTAGTAACTTCAGGCGCAATTACAACCACCTGCACGTCTTTATTCATTGACGGGCTTTTCACTAATAATGTATCTACCTTTGCGGCATGCAGACTCACTGCAAGAAGAAGCAAAATAACAGATAAAGAAATAATACGGTTTTTCATGTTCAATAATTATTAATACTTATATTGTTCTTAATTTTAAGATTCTACAAAATTAAGTAAAAAGAAAAAGGATTATAACATTTTTATTCCGATTTTTGTTATTAGTAAAAAATACGACAATTTATGAAAAAGATAATATTCCTGATTATTTTTGTATTGATCGCTATGACCACCGTAGCGCAGCAAAAACATTCCATAAAAGGAATCGTGATCGACAAAGGAAAACGAGAACCAATATCCTTTGCAAGCATAGGCATCTATGGAACCGGACAAGGAGCAGTGACAGATTCTGTGGGAAAATTCAACATTCAGAATGTAGTACCCGGAATATACAGACTACAGATTTCTGCAGTAGGATACAATACAGTACTCACTCCCGAATATATTAGTTCCACAAAAGATCTCTTTATAACGGTAGAACTTGAAGAAAACGTTACTCAACTGGGCGAAGTAAGCGTTACAGCTTCCATGTTCAGGAGAAATCCGGAAAGCCCCGTCGGCCTTCGTCTGATAGGATTGCAGGAAATTGAGAAAAGTCCGGGAGCAAACCGCGATATTTCACGCATTGTGCAAAACTATGCAGGTGTGGGATACTCACCGGTGGGATACCGTAACGACTTGATTGTTCGCGGAGGCGGACCTTCAGAAAACCGTTTCTTTATGGATGGAGTAGAAATTCCCAATATCAATCACTTCAGCACGCAGGGAGCATCCGGCGGACCTGTAGGAATTATTAATGCCGACCTTATCCGTGAAGTCAGTTTCTACACCGGAGCTTTCCCAGCAAGCAAAGGAAATGCACTAAGTTCCGTACTCGATTTCAAGTTGCGTGACGGAAATATGGAAAAGAACTCTATAAAAGCCACTCTCGGAGCATCGGAGTTTTCTTTAACCTCTAATGGTCATTTGAGTAAAAAGACAACTTATCTAGCTTCTGTCCGTCAGTCATACCTGCAATTTCTTTTCAAAGCTCTGGGATTGCCCTTTCTGCCTACCTATACCGATGCGCAGTTCAAAACAAAAACACGACTTTCCCAGCATAATGAAATTACATTCCTTGGACTTACAGGTATTGATAATATGAAACTCAATACAAATCTTACGGGCGAAAAAGCAGAATACATACTCAGTTATCTGCCCACTGTTAAGCAGGAAACATTTACTCTTGGCTCAGTCTATAAACACTATGCAGGCGCACATATCCAGACTGTGGTTTTGAGTCATAGCTACCTGAACAATCACCTCACAAAATATTTGAGAAATGATGAAAGCAGTCCTGATAATCTGACGTTGAAATATGGTTCGCTTGAGCAGGAAACTAAACTGCGTGTAGAAAATGTTTCTACCTTCGGAGCAGTAAAAGTGAGTTTCGGAGCAAATATGGATCACACACAATATAGCAATAACACATTTCAAAAGGCATATACAGATCAATCGAAGACATATAAGTACCACACCTTTCTCGATATGTTACGCTGGGGATTCTTCGGGACCATGAATTATGAATCACCGGATGAACGAATGACCGTTTCACTCGGAGTAAGGGGCGATGCCTGCAATTACACCTCACAGATGAATAAGCTCAATAATCAGCTTTCGCCAAGATTATCTCTCTCCTACCAGATTATAGGAGATGTTTATTTCAGTGGCAATGTAGGTCGATATTATCAGTTGCCGGCTTATACCGCTCTTGGTTATAAAGATAATAATGGAATTTATCTCAATAAAAATCTTGGATATATAACTGTAGACCAGTACAGTGCCGGACTAACTTACAAGCATAGCGAGAACCTTCAGATTACTGCCGAAGGATTCTACAAAAAGTACGATAATATTCCTTTTTCCATAAATGACAATATCCCGTTGGCAGATAAAGGAGCCGATTATGGTGTAGTGGGAAATGAAGAACTCACCCCCAGTGCTCAGGGGCGTTCGTATGGTATTGAGCTGATGGCAAAATGGATTATCGTGAAAAAGCTGAATCTATCTTCCGCCCTCACCCTCTTTAAAAGTGAATATCGGAAAAACGAACTAAGTCCATACATCGCTTCTTCGTGGGATAACAAATACATCTTCAATCTGGGAGGTACGTACAACTTTGAAAAGAACTGGAGTTTCGGTGCTAAAATCAGCAGTATAGGTGGTGCGCCTTACACTCCTTATGATGTAGAAAAATCATCACTGGTAACGGCATGGGATGCACAAGGCAGGGCATATTACGACTATTCCAAATACAACACCGAACGTTTATCTGCTTATACCCGCATCGACCTGAGAGTTGATAAAACTTTCTATATAAAGAAATATATGCTTGGTTTCTACATTGATTTACAGAACATAACAGGTAGTCAGATTAAGCAGGCCGACGCCTTAATGAGCACCGGAGTAATTGAAAATCCTTCCGCTCCTGCAAATCAGCAACGGTATAAAATGAAATACATCAGTCAGAATAGTGGTACAGTGATTCCTACTTTGGGCATAACCTTCGAGTTTTAGCAAATAGGCCTTTCATAAAAACAATGTTCACCGAAACCCGGACCTTTTATAGTTTAAAAATTAAAAGTCTTTCGTTTCGGTGAACATACATTGCTAACTTCAGTTTTAAAACAAAATTATCTACATTACTTTAATTTTCAACAAAAATCTCTTATTTCAAAATTACCGTCACCTCCTTAGCACCATGAGCACCTTTAACTAAAGCCTGCTCAATATCTGCAGTTTTAGAAGGGCCGGAAATAAAGACTCCAAATCCGTAATCGTTAAACTGTTGTCTTTTATATGCTTCATGCATCGTATCTACCAGACTCTCTTTATCGAGAAGGATTACCAAACTATCAGCAATAAAATAGAGAGCTCTCTCTTTTACATTCTGAGGAATCCACACAGTTCCGTTTTCTGCTACTCCAAAAGCACCTTCAACTATTCCAAGATTAACACCGTTCAGTTCTTGAGGATTACTGACAGAATCCGGATCCATAGTCGAATTAATGCCGGGAACATTAGATGCAATTATTTTAGCATCCGGATACAGTTCAGCTATTAACTGATTTACATCTTCGCCCTCCTTCAATAAAACGGCATTGCCACCCACAGCTTTACTTACTTCAATAAACTGGTTTATTTTATCAGGAAACTGTATGGCATCCAGTTCAATTACAGGCATATCATATTTTTCCAGATTATGTAGCCTGATATTATTTAAAATCTGTTCTTTGCTATTCATCGCTTAACGTTTTTCTTCCACCAGGAGGTAAATGATTCAGGGGCAAACTCCGGCAATTCTCTTCCAATGCCCCATTCATTGAACTTATTATACTTCAGCGAACGGGGTATCTTATTAACTATCGGTGCCATTTTCAATGCACTGTGAAAAAGCCCCGGATGATTAAAAAGAAAACTCATTCCGCCAGACAATACCTTTTTAGCAGGATTTGCTTTGCCTATAGCATTAAGTCCCTGCCTCCATTTATATATCTGATTACCCAGATCTATTTTTACCGGGCAAACATTGTTACACGAGAAGCAGAGAGTACAAGCCGGTAAGTTGGTATAATACACCTGCGGTGCTTTCAGCATCCCCAGATTAATACCAATAGGACCGGGAATGAAATACGAATAAGAATAGCCGCCACTTCTCCGGTAAACAGGACAAGTATTCATACAAGCTCCGCAACGGATACATTTCAATGTTTGCAAGTGATCCTTATTCCCTAAAATATCACTTCTTCCATTATCCACTAAAATAATATGCAGCTCACCTCCCTTACGCGGTTTACAATAATGGGAAGTATAAGAAGTTATTGGTTGTCCAGTTGCCGATCTTGCCAACAGACGAGTAAAAACGCCTAACGACTCACGGTTAGGTATCACCTTTTCAATACCCATTGATACAATATGAATATCAGCCTGAGATGTTCCCATATCAGCATTACCTTCATTAGTACAGACAACTACATCCCCCGTCTCGGCTACACCGAAATTGGCACCGGTCATCGCCACTTTAGCAGAAAGGAACTCTTTTCGGAGATTCTCACGCATACAACCGGTAAGATAAGTCGGATCGGAATTCCCTTTTTCGGTATTCAGCTTTTCTTCAAAAAGCTCCCCTATAATCTGCCTTTTCAGGTGAATGGCCGGCATTACAATATGGCTGGGCGGTTGCTTTAATAGCTGAAGAATCCGTTCACCCAAATCGCTTTCAATTACATCAATGCCATTTTCAATCAGGAAATCATCCAAATGACATTCCTCAGTCAGCATCGACTTACTCTTCACAACCTTCTCTGCACTGTTTTTACGAAGAATTTCCAGAACAATATTATTGTGCTCCGTATCATCTTTAGCCCAGTGTACGGTTGCACCATTCTTTTCAGCAGCCTCAGCAAATTGCAGAAGATAATGATCCAGATGAGTAATGGAGTGCATCTTTATCTTACTTGCCAGTTCGCGCAACTCCTCCCATTCAGGAATACCCTTCGCCAGATTATCTCTCTTTACGCGTGTACCCCAAAGAGTTTCGTTATGCCACTGCGCCCCCTCTTTATTACTAAGGAAAGCCTCTGCAGCTGTAACATGATTTTTATTCATAATCCACTAGCTAATATTTCGACAGCATGAATGAACTTAACAGGCAATTTATCCCTTCGGGCTATCCCTTGCATGTGCATCAGGCACGAACTGTCGGCACCTGTAATATACTCGGCACCAGTATTCATGTGATTCTGCAGTTTATCCCTTCCCATAGCACAGGACACCGCCTCTTCCTCGACGGCAAACATACCCCCGAATCCACAGCATTCATCCACTCTTTCCGGTTCTTCAATTTCAATTCCCTTCTTTAAAGAAAGGAGATCCTTTATCTTAGAATACATAGGAATATTCAGTTCGCTTGCCGAAGATAGATTCAATTCCCGTACTCCGTGACAGCTATTGTGCACACTTACCTTATGAGGAAATTCACCCGGAAGATTATCCGGTTTAACAATGTCATGCAAAAACTCGCAGACATCGTAAATCTTACCTTCAGTCTGGCAAACATGTCCATGAGCTGCCAAAATCTGCGGATGATTTTCTTTCACAAAAGCCACACAACTAGCCGAAGGGCCCACCACATAATCATAGTCTTTGAATATTTCTCCGAACTTTTTTATCGTAGCCAGACCTTTATCTTCAAAACCTGCATTGGCCATAGGCTGGCCGCAGCAGGTCTGATTCATAGGATAGTCAATATTTAATCCAAAGTATTTCAGTAATTTATAAGTAGCGATACCCACTTCCGGATAAACCGCATTTACATAACAAGGAATAAACAATCCTATTTTAAGTGATTTATCCATTAATCTTGTGTTTCAATATAAACAACATGAGTTTGCAAATACTCTTCCAGGCCGTGTTTACCATCAGCACCACCAATACCCGATTTACGCCATCCGGCATGGAATCCCTGCATAGCCTCAAAGTTCTCTCTGTTTACATACGTTTCACCGAACTTCAGCGCACGTACTAACTTCAAAGCAGTATTCAGATTCTTTGTATATACAGATGAGGTAAGTCCGTATTCGCAATCGTTAGCCCATTCAATAGCCTTATCTAAGTCAGTAAATTCGATGATTGGCAGAACCGGACCAAAGGTTTCTTCGTGTGCAATATCCATATCATGGGTTACATCAATAAGAACAGTAGGTTCAAAGAAATAACCTTTCTCATCTTTCTTCTTACCACCACACGCAATCTTAGCTCCTTGCTTAACGGCTTTATCCACTTTATCCTGAACGGATTTCAGTGAATTAGCATCAATCAGCGGCCCCATATCCAGTTCTTTAATTTTGCTCGGATTACCAAAAGTAACCTTCTTCATTCCTTCAATCACCTTTTTCTGGAATTCATCCTTTACATCTTTATGCACATAAACACGTTCACAACAATTGCAAACTTGTCCGGTATTAATAACCCGTGATGCGATAATGCATTTTACAGTCAAATCAATGTCTGCATCATTCATTACAATAGCAGGAGCTTTTCCGCCTAGCTCCAGAGATACCTTAGTGATATTAGTACAGGCAGCAGCCATGGTCTGACGGCCGGCATCCACACTTCCGGTGAGACTAACCATTCCCACTTTCGGATTAGCAGCCAGTTCATGACCCACTACCGAACCTTTACCAAATACTATATTGAATACGCCAGCAGGCAATCCTGATTCTTCAACAACCTGAGCAAACACATAAGCATTCTCCGGAGTCAGCTGGCTTGGTTTAATTACAATCGTATTACCAGTAACCAATGCAGGAGCCGCTTTTCTGGCAATTAAGAAAAACGGAAAATTCCAGGGAAGGATTCCTGTAGTAACACCAATAGGTTTCTTAAACAGGAATATATTTTCTTTTGGTCTGTCACTTTGAATAATTTCGCCTTCATAACGGCGGGCCCATTCGGCCATGTAATCCAAATAATCAGCGGTAAATAAAACCTCAACATTTGCCAATGCCTGCGTTTTGCCACCTTCTCTCACAATAATATCAGTCAGCTCAGCTTCTCTTTTCCTGATACCATTTGCAATAATTCTAAGATATTTAGCTCTTTCTACAGCCGGAATCTTCTCCCATGCTGGCTGAGCTTTTTCTGCAGCGTCAATTGCTGCTTTTACATCATCGGAAGTACCGTCCGGCATCAGTGAGATAACTTCTTCAGTCGAAGGGTTCAGAACATTAATCCATTTGTCGGAAGCATTTTCTACAAATTTCCCATTGATAAACATTTTTAGATTTTTCATAGGCTGTTTTTTAAAGATTAACAATGAGTCATAAAGATATATTTTTAGAATGACAATATCACTTCTTTTTTTGATTTTATGACTTGCTTTTTTGACTTATAATCTTTATAGTCAATTTTTTATATAATCTTATTTAGCCTATCTGGACAAACTTATATCAAAAAGGATTTTCATTACTATTTCTCTTCTTTCTTCTCTGTTATGATGTAGTATCCTCGAGAATTATAGATACTTTATTCTCATTTAGATGTTTATTTTGCTCCCTCATTTACTCCCTCATTCTTCGTATTTACTCCCTCATCTGCTTTATCATTTATAAGATAGTTCTTACAGGTATATCTTTATTCCAATCATAATAGGACTCTTGTATGCATGTAGCTGTGAGCTTTTGGAAAAAAAATGCTGATTTTCTTTCTATTTACTTCCATCACATTCTTAGTAAGATAAAAAGTCTAACGGTTTAACAAAGAGCATACTGACTGGATTAAAATTTTACTTATAAAAATATTGCTCATATAAAGAATACATTCTATATTTGATTTATAATTATGATGAGATATTTATTAAAAATTCAATTTTTATTTTATTAAGGATGATTCAACTAGTAATATTACAACTAAATCCTAGTTTAAATAAATGAAAAGAAAAACAGTACTAATTCTCCTATTAACTCTTACTTCCTGTGAAGCTAAAGATCAAAAATTTAATAGTCAAACATGGAAAGAGGCTTATATTGATAGTTATTCAAAGCGAGAACTCCTTGTAAATGATTTCATAAAAAATCATATGTATCGAGGAATGAGTTTTCATGAGATTATAAAATTATTAGGAGAACCTGAAATAGTGGAAAGAAATGAGAATTTTAATATTGGTTATATTTTAAATACAAGTTATGATCAAATTGATCCTATTAAAGGAAAAGACTTAATCATAAACTTATCAAAAGACTCAATAGTTTTAGATTATAAGGTTACTGAATGGAAGAAATAATTAAAAATATGTATAGATCATTTGCAGTTCTAATGATATTATTTACACTTTGTTCTTTTTCATTCGGACAGAGAAACGAAAAAAGTGAACTTAATGAGCGAATATCTCTAGAAAATAAAAAAGCATAAAAAAACAGCATCTATATATTGCTAACTATTGTTTAGACTAATTATTTATAACGTAAAAGGCAAACAAGCAAATAAAATGAAAGATACATAATAACATTAGTTCTGACTCTTTTAGCTGTTTTAAATACTTTTGGACAAACTGAAAATATTAATGTAAAAACAGAGCATTACAAAACGGATAAATTTGATATTGTAATTTTTCCAGCAAACTATATTGACTTTATTTCAGGGAAAAGATTTACGCCAACAAAACAAGAAATTGACAAAGCAGAAGCAGCACTGCGAAGCAAGCTAAAAGAATTGAATAAATTCCAAATTAATCAACAAACAACACCAATTATTCATAAGAAATTAAAAAAATACAAACGCCAATATTTTGGTTATGTTGATAGTAATGGCAACAAAATTCTACTTATCAATTGCTTTTGGTATAAAGACGACGGCTCAAAAGAGAAATGGTTGAAAGATAGAATATACGCGTTTGATGGAGGAAGTTATTATTGGAACATTAAATTTAATCTCGACACAGAAGGTTTATTCGACCTTAAGATAAATGGTTACGCATAGCAATTGGGTATAACTATACAAAACAAATAACTAAAAACACAAAATCATCTACCTATCCCCCACTAAACAGCTAAAGCCATTTATCACAAAGCCTTTTATCACAAAGCCTTTTATCACAAAGCCTTTTATCACAAAGCCTTTTATCACAAAGCCTTTTATCACAAAGCCTTTTATCACAAAGCCTTTTATCACAAAGCCTTTTATCACAAAGCCTTTTATCACAAAGCCTTTTATCACAAAGCCTTTTATCACAAAGCCTTTTATTTAGTAGCAGATAAAAAATCATCTGCCACTAAATAAAATCATCTGCTACTAAAATAGATCCTGAAAGCAACTATTCATTTTATTATTATCAATTCAGAAGCGAATAAACTTGTTTTTTGAATATCAGTAATCCGGGTATGCTTATCCGTAATTTGTGTACAAGGAAGCCTGTTGGGTCTTCGTAACTTTGCAGCATAAAAAGATACTGATAATAAATTGAGTAATAAAATGGAACTAATTAAAAATAGATCTTTCGAAGGCGAACGTCCACTGTTTGCTAACAATGGCCTACGTCTGGAAGAAGTAACTGTTTTCCCTGGTGAATCGGCATTGAAAGAGTGTAGAAATATCGAAGCTGTAAACTGTGAATTTCAGGGCAAATACCCATTCTGGCACAATGATGGTTTTGTTATCGAAAACTGTTTGTTCAAAGAAGGTGCACGTGCCGCACTTTGGTACTCACGGAATCTTCGCATGAAAGATACGCTGGTGGAAGCTCCTAAAATGTTTCGCGAGATGGATGGTATGGTGCTCGAAAATGTACAACTGCCTTATGCTCTGGAAACCTTTTGGTATTGCACCAATGCGGAGTTACGCAATGTACAAGTAGACAAGGGTGACTACCTTTTTACACATGGCTCTGACATAAAGATTGATGGCTTTACGCTGAATGGCAACTATTCTTTCCAGTATTGCAAGAACGTAGAAATCAGGAATGCTGAGATCCACTCCAAGGATGCTTTCTGGAATACAGAAAATGTAACGGTCTATGATTCTGTTCTGGATGGCGAATACCTGGGCTGGCATTCAAAGAATTTACGTCTGGTGAATTGTAAGATTTCCGGTACACAGCCGCTTTGCTATGCCACTGATCTGATAATGGAAAACTGCACGATGGATGATAATGCCGATCTTGCATTTGAAGATTCAAGTTTAAACGCTACTATTAATAGTCCGGTTCATAGCGTAAAGAATCCTCGTAGTGGTAGTATTACGGCAGAAAGTTATGGCGAAATCATTATTGACAAAAACATTAAAGCGCCCGGCAACTGTGAACTGAAGCTTTGGGATAATCACACTTGCTTTGATTAATCCCATGATGAAATATAATTTTGATGAAATAACTCCTCGCCGTGGTACTAGCTCCTATAAATGGGATAGTACCGCAGATGCGGATGTTCTTCCGATGTGGGTGGCTGATATGGATTTCCGCACGGCGCCACCTATTATTGATGCATTGAAGCAGCGCGTGGAGCATGGCATTTTTGGCTATGTAAAGGTGCCCGATGCTTATTATGAAAAGACGATAGATTGGTTTAGTCGCCGGCACAACTGGCAGATTTCTAAAGAGTGGATTATTTACACTACCGGAGTGGTCCCGGCAATATCCGCCATTATCAAAGCTGTAGCATCTCCGGGTGACAAGGTACTGGTGCAGACACCTGTGTACAACTGTTTCTTTTCCTCTATTCGTAATAATGGCTGCGAGTTAGTAACCAGTGATTTGGTTTACGCCAACCGCACTTATACCATAGACTTCGATGATTTAGAACGCAAAGCTACTGATAAGGCTGTAAAGGTAATGCTTCTTTGCAATCCTCACAATCCTGCCGGGCGTGTATGGACGCGTGAAGAATTGATGCGCATTGGTGAAATCTGCCTACAGCACAATGTATTCCTCATTGCCGACGAAATTCATTGCGAATTCGTTCACCCGGGACATACCTATATTCCTTTTGCTTCTCTTAGCAAAGAGTTACTGCTACATTCTGCAACCTGTGTTTCACCCAGCAAAGCCTTTAATCTGGCCGGACTTCAGATTGCAAACATCATTATTGCTGATGAAGAAATACGCAGTAAAGTAGATAAAGCCATAAACATAAATGAGATTTGTGACGTGAATCCTTTTGGAGTAGAAGCGCTTATAGCTGCTTACTGCAAAGGAGAAGAATGGCTCAATCAGCTGAATGTCTATCTCTACGAAAACTATCTCTGCATGAAGGAATTCTGTGAAAGTTATCTCCCACAATTCCCAATAACCATACTCGAAGGCACTTATCTGGTTTGGATGGATTGCTCAGCACTTCACAAAAGTTCAGAGGAAATCGAACAGTTACTTTTAGAAAAAGCCAAACTGTGGCTGAATGAAGGAACGATGTACGGTGCAAACGGTGAAACTTTTATGCGGTGGAATATTGCTTGTCCTCGTTCAGTATTAGTAGAAGGATTAAAGCGTTTTAGAAAATTTGCCGAAGCTTTTTCTGAATAACAGGAACTGTCTTTCATTATAAATGAGACTTTTGATAAAGCAAACCGGAGTTATGCAAAACTCCGGTCTACCTTTTATAAAACTACTAGACACATTTGTGCATCCTTGTACAAAAGAATGCATTCTTCTGTACAAAACAATTAATTCTTTTGTACAGAAGAATGTTTTGTTTTGTACAAGATTACATAAACATCCCGCCTGAAAAATAAAATATCTCTAGAGAGATTCGAAGAAGGCTCGCCGGAGATTTATTGAATGCTGGAAGGGTTGGTATTTCGAGTTAGTGGCAGATGATTTCTATCTGCTATTAAACTAAAATCATCTGCCACTAAAACGCATCCTGACAATCAACAACTTAGAAATTTACTAGTGGGAGATAAATGGTAATTATTTCTATCTACCACTAGATAAAATATTAATTATCAAATCATTAGTCTAAATTAGTAGCAGATAAGCAAAAAAAAATTTGAAAAAAAATCTATTGGAGTTAACCGTAGAGAAATAAAAAAGAGCAAGATAAGTAAAACAGAAAACCGGGGATTAAATTACCTTTGCTATTTCACTGAACAACAAAGATATGAGCGTTAAAGAGCAAAGCAAACAGGAATATATTGCAAGGATTAATAAGGTAATGGATTACATAGACAACCATATAAACGAACCTTTATCCTTAGGAACGCTAGCGGGTGTGGCCAATCTGTCTCCATATCATTTCCACCGGATATTTACATTATTCGCAGGCGAGAGTTTATCAGCTTTCATTCAACGAATAAGAATAGAAAAAGCGGCTTCTTTAATCAGGGTATACAAAGATGTTCCTATCAGTGAGATTGCCTATAACTGCGGATTCAGTAGTGTGTCTATCTTTAGCAGAACTTTCAGAAAGTATTTCAATACATCGGCTACGGATTTCAGGAACAGAGAAAAAGCTTTTCTTCTCATTAATGGTTCTTATTATAGCAAGGATGGTAAAGTGTTCAGCAAGAATAATCAACAACATCACAGCATTGATTTGCAACTTTGCAACATCAATTTAAAACAATTAATTATTATGAACACAAAGATTGAAATTAAAGAAATGCCGGAGATGAGAGTTGTTTATTGTCGTCATAAAGGTGCTTTCAAAGACATTAACAAAGCGTATGACAAATTAATGAAATGGGCAGGACCAAGAGGTTTACTAAACTTTCCGGAAACTAAATCGCTGACCGTTTATCATGACGATCCTTCAATTACCGAGATTGAGAATGTACGCCAAGATGCTTGTATCACCGTTAATGAAGATGTTAAAGTAGACGGAGAGATTGGTAAAATGATTGTTGAAGGGGGTAAATACGCTGTAGGACGTTTTGAAATTACTGAAACTGAATTCGAACAAGCCTGGAATACAATGTGTTTGTGGTTTACAGAAAATGGATACCAGCCGGGGGATGGCAGTACTTATGAATTATACTACAATGATCATAATGAGCACCCGGAAAAGAAATTTATTCTGGATATCTGTATTCCGGTCAGACCGCTTTAATTAAAAAATAAATGGAAGGGGATAATTTTCTCCTTCCATTTATATATATCAATTATTAATGCTGCACTCTATATTCATTCGGCGAAACGCCAACACGTTTCTTAAACAGTCGGCTGAAATGCTGAGGGTATTTGAATCCCAACTCATAAGCAATCTCGCTAACCGATTTACTTGTATCATACACCATATCTTTTGCGGTTTCGATTAACTTTAGCTGTATATGTTCCAGCGCAGATTTACCGGTTTCTTTCTTGATCAAATCTCCCAGATAATTTGCTGACAGATTGAGCTTATCGGCACAATATCCCACGGTAGGCAGACCAATGTTCTGCGGTTTGTCTGACGAAAAATAATCTCCGAGCAGATTCTCAAACCGAACAATTACATCTTTATTTATATGTTCACGAGTTATAAACTGGCGATCATAAAAGCGCTTGCAATAATTAAGCAACAGTTCTATGTTTGATGTTATCAAAGTCTTGCTGTGTTTATCAATAGAATGATTCAATTCCAGTTCTATTTTATGCAGGCAATCAATTACAACTATTCTCTCTTGTTCTGACAAATGAAGAGCTTCATAGACTTCATAAGAAAAGAAGGTGTATTCTTTCATATTTCGCCCAAGAGAAGTTCCACGAATCAAGTCCGGATGGAACAACAACGCCCAGCCTTTTGGCTGAAAATACTCGCCGTTATCTTCTACACCAAGAACCTGTCCCGGTGCAATGCACACCAACGTTCCTTCTTGATAGTCATAATAGTTGCGTCCATAAATCAGATCTCCGCATTTTACATCTTTCAGATATATGGCATAAAAGCCGAAATTATGACGCATATGTGTTATCTTGTTAGACTTTGACATATCAACAACACTAACTAATGGGTGCAATGTTTCCAGTCCGAGAAAAGCATTATAATCACATATATTATCTATTTTTATAATCTCATTCATAAGCATTTATATATTAGTTGCAAGACAAAAGTAGAACTTTTTTTGTTATTTAATTCATAAGACTGCTGGTATCTGTAATAATGGTATGTATATCAGTAATATGTATAACATTCACCCCGGAAATCCGGCATAATTTTGCATCGTGATTATTTCGAAGCAGAAATAAGACTATTTTTTCAAATTTAAAACATTAATATATGAAACAGCGTAAATTAGGTACTCAAGGATTAGAAGTATCTGCACTAGGATTAGGATGCATGGGCTTAAGTTTTGGTTATGGCCCTGCTACAGATAAGCAAGAGGCTATCAGATTAATTAGAAGAGCTTACGAATTAGGTGTTACATTTTTTGATACCGCCGAAATATATGGCCCTTTTACCAATGAAGAAGTTGTTGGCGAGGCGATTGCTCCATTTAGAAACGAAATTGTAGTTGCTACCAAATTTGGATTTAACTTTAAGAATGGTCAGGCGGTTGGGTTAAACAGTAAACCAGAGTACATCCGCCAGGCTGTAGAAGGTTCTTTAAAAAGATTAAATGTAGAAGTCATAGATTTATTATACCAACATCGAATTGACCCGAATGTTCCTATAGAAGATGTTGCCGGTACAGTTAAAGATTTAATTCAGGAAGGAAAAGTAAAATACTTTGGTATGTCTGAAGCAGGAGCTACCAATATTCGCAAAGCTCATGCTATTCAGCCGGTGTCAGCCTTACAAAGCGAGTACTCTATGTGGTGGCGGGAGCCTGAAACAAAAACTTTTGCAACTCTTGAGGAACTAGAAATTGGCTTTGTTCCTTTCAGCCCTCTTGGCAAAGGCTTTTTAACAGGGAAAATTGATGTAAATACAGAATTAGATGCCAACGACTTTCGCAATGGTATACCTCGCTTCGATGTTGAAAACCGAAAAGCAAATCAAGCTTTGGTTGAGTTGATTACCCAAATTGCTCAGAAAAAAGAGGCTACACCTGCACAGGTTGCCTTAGCATGGATTCACGCTCAGAAAGAGTGGATTGTACCTATTCCCGGAACAACAAAAATACACCGACTTGAAGAAAATGTAGGAGCTGCAAATCTTGAATTAAATAAGGATGATTTAACTCAGATTGAAACTGCATTAGCAAAAATAGAGATTCTTGGACACCGATATCCTGAAAGCAGCCAGAAGATGGTTGATAATGATTAGTACTAAAGATGAAGAACTTAGTAACAATAATGGTTGCTGTAATTTTACTCTTTAGCCAAAACAATCAATTAAATGCACAAAATATGAAAGAAGAAATTCCTGAAATAAGTAATTTTCCCGTGGGAGACAAACTTCCTGAAATGTATTCTAAATACTTTATCGGACAGGCTTATCTGGCTCCATTGACAAAAAATAAAGATCTGAATTGTCCGATAGCTAATGTAACCTTTGAACCGGGTTGCCGCAATAATTGGCATAGTCATACTGGTGGTCAGATTCTTGTTGTGGTAGGTGGAAAAGGATATTATCAGGCTAAAGGCGGACCAGCACGTTTGCTTTTACCGGGTGATGTGGTTGAGATTCCGGCTAATGTGATTCACTGGCATGGAGCTGCTCCAGATAGCTGGTTCTCGCATCTGGCAATTGAAACAAATCCTCAGTATAACCAAAATACATGGTTGGAAGCAGTGGACGACGAGCAATATAAAAAAGCAACAGCCGCTTCAGGTGGCAAGGAGATCAACCTGACTAATGCGGCTATTAAAAATCATGAAGAATTATGGCCCGGTTATGAATCAAAAGCAGCTACAACTGATCCGGAATTAATAGAGATATTTGATAATTTTGCTTTTGATGAAGTAATTAAATATGGTAATCTGGATACTAAAACCAGAGTTATGATGATTATGGGTTCCACCATTGCTCAGGGTGCACTTACTGAATATAAAATGTTTGTAAATGCAGCACTCAATGTGGGTGTTACACCGGTTAAAATTAAGGAAATTATGTATCAATCGGTTGCTTATGTTGGAGTGGCCAAAGTGATAGATTTTATTAATGCTGCCAACGAAATACTAAAGGAAAGGGGAATTGAATTACCGGTAAAAGGTCAGTCAACCACTACACCCGAAAACCGTTTTGAGAAAGGATTGGCTCTTCAAAAAGAGATTTTTGGAGATATGATTGACAAGATGTACGAGCAATCACCAAAAAATCAGCTGCATATACAAAAGTACTTATCGGCAAACTGTTTCGGTGATTATCAAACTCGCACTGGTTTAGATACAAAGACAAGAGAGCTTTTAACTTTCTCCATGCTCATCAGTATGGGTGGCACTGAATCGCAGGTAAAAGGTCACATTCTTGGAAACGTAAAAGTGGGCAATGACAAAGAAACATTGTTGAGTGTAACCACACAACTTTTACCCTACATTGGATATCCTCGCACGCTGAATGCATTAAAATGCTTAAACGAAGTTATACCTGAATAAATAAATTGTTCTTCAGTTTATTTCGTTAAAAAATAAAAGTAGAAAGAAGTTGCCTCATAACAGGCAGTTTCTTTTAATAAAGTTCATTTATGAAACGTATTATGTATATCTCATTTACAACATTATTCTTTTTATCTCTAGTATCTTATGTGGTCCTAGGCAGAACAAGTTTTGGTAAACTTCCCAAGGGGGAAAGATTGGAAAGGATCAAACAATCTCCTAATTACAGAAATGATGAGTTCCATAATCAGTCTGTTACGCCAACATTTACAGGTCAGGATAGTCAGCTAACAGCTATATATAAATTTCTTTTCGGAAAGAAAGAGCGGGTTACTCCCATCGATTCAATTCCGGTTATTAAAACAGATCTTGCTAGTATAAATCCTCAGAAAGATGTATTGGTGTGGCTGGGACATTCATCTTATTTTATTCAGATTGATGGAAAAAGAATCCTGGTTGATCCGGTTCTGGATGATCATGCATCTCCTTTTTCATGGATGATTAAAGCTTTCAAAGGTTCTGATGCTTATAAGGCAGAAAATATTCCGGATATAGATTATCTTTTTATCACACACGACCATTGGGATCATTTGGATTATGAAACAGTAATGAAGATAAAACCGCGGGTAAAAAAAGTAATTTGCGGACTAGGAGTTGGATCTTATTTTGAATATTGGGGATTTAATCCTACTTCGATAACTGAATTGGATTGGTATGAGCACACAGATTTAGATAAAAACTGGATAGCAACCGCCACTCCTGCGCGCCATTTTTCAGGACGTGGTTTAAAGAGAAATAAAACTCTTTGGGCTTCTTTTGTTCTTCAAACTCCATCCATGAAAATATTTATCGGAGGTGATGGCGGATATGATAAGCATTTTAAAGAGATAGGAAATAAGTTTGGTCCCATAGATTTAGCTATACTGGAACAAGGACAATATGACCAACGATGGAAATACATTCATTTACTACCCGAACAGGTTTTTCAGGCTGCTCTTGATTTGAAAGCAAAGAACTTATTACCTGTTCATAATTCAAAGTTTGCTTTGGCAGCACATCATTGGGATGAACCATTAAATAAGTTGGCTGAGAATAGCGAACACTATAATATACGAGCATTAACTCCAATGATTGGCGAAATGGTAAACTTAAAAGATACTACTCAGCAGTTTTCTCAATGGTGGAAAAAATTAAAATAAAATGTATAAGTAATAATGGTATGCATATCAGTAATTTGTATAACAATCACTTAAAAAATAGAGGATAAATTTGCATCGTGAATAAAAAACTAGGATACAATAAATTATAGAAAGATAATTATGCAAAAAGTAGTATTAAATAATGGCGTTGAAATGCCAATCCTTGGATTTGGCGTTTATCAGGTTACTGATGCCGAAGAATGCGAAAGAAGTGTTTATGATGCTATAGTTGCCGGTTATCGGTCAATTGATACTGCCGCTGCTTATGGAAATGAGGAAGCTGTAGGTAAAGCAATCAAAAAAAGTGGTGTGGCAAGAGAAAAGTTGTTTATCACCACAAAGCTTTGGATTCAGGATGCCGGTTACGAAAATACAAAGAAGGCTTTTGAGAAGTCATTAAATAATCTGCAGTTGGATTATCTGGATCTTTACCTGATTCACCAACCAATTGGAGATGTTTATGGTTCATGGCGAGCGATGCAAGAGCTTTATCGTGAAGGTAAAATCAAAGCGATAGGTGTCAGCAACTTTCAGCCGGACCGTTTAATAGATTTGATTCTTCATAACGAGATAGTTCCTGCAGTGAATCAGATTGAAGCTCATCCGTTCTGTCAGCAAATTGAGACTGCAAAATTCCTGAAGGAGAATAATGTTCAGATTGAATCATGGGGACCATTTGCTGAAGGCAGGAATAATATCTTCCAAAATGAGTTATTGATCTCAATAGCACAGAAATACGAAAAGAGTGTTGCACAGATTATTCTTCGTTGGTTAACTCAAAGAGGTATTGTGGCTATTCCAAAATCGACTCACAAGGAAAGAATCATTGAGAATTTCAATATTTTCGATTTTGAACTAGCAGAGGAAGACATGGATGCAATTATATCACTTGATATGAATCGTAGTAGTTTTCTTGATCATCGTGATCCGGAAATAGTTAAATGGTTAAGTACTGCAAGATTTTAAACTAAATAATAACAATTAAAAAAACAATTAAAATGAAAGATTTCACATACTACAATCCTACCCGAATAGAATTCGGAATGGGCAAAGAGAAAAATATAGGAAAATACATTGCTGAATATGGTGTATCAAAAGTATTAATCGTTTATGGTTCAGAACGAATAAAGAAGAGTGGTTTGTTTGATACAATTGCAAAATCACTAACCGATAATGGAATAAACTTTGAGCAATTAGGTGGTGTACAGAGTAATCCGCTGTTGAGCAAGGTAAATGAAGGTATTCAACTGGCTAAAGCAAAAGGCTTGGAAGCTGTACTTGCTGTTGGTGGTGGTTCTGTTCTGGATTCATCAAAAGCCATTGCTGCAGGAGCTGCATACGAAGGTGATGTCTGGGATTTCTTCATTCATACAGCTGAGCCCAATGGAGCATTAAAGATTTTCGATATTATGACGCTCGCTGCTACTGGTAGTGAAATGAATAACTATGCTGTTGTTACAAATGATGAAACAAAACAAAAGCTTAGTCTTGCCGGTCCTACTACATTCCCTACTGTTTCAGTTATAAACCCGGAACTACAGACTTCTGTTACTAAAGAATATTTGGTTTATTCGGCAGCAGATATTTTTGCTCATAGCTTAGATATGTATTTATCAGCCACTTATTTACCTAAATTTATTGCAGGACACGTTGAAAATATCCTTAAGACAGTAATGCGCACCACTGAAATTCTGTTGGTTGACGGAAATAATCTTGAAGCAAGAGGCGAATTTGCTTGGGCTGCTACACAAGCTTTGAATTTCACTACTTTCTGCGGTGTAGAAAATAACCGTTTTGATACGCATTTTATAGAACATACATTATCAGCTGAGTATAATATTGCTCACGGTGCTGGTCTGTCTATTATTGTTCCTGCATGGATGAAATGGCAAAAAAACAATCTTCCTGAACGCTTCGAGCAGTTCGCTAAAAACATTTTCAATGTTGAAGGAGCAGATGCAGGAATTGAGGCTTTAAAACAATGGTATTCAAAAATCGGAACTCCTGTAACACTTAAAGAAGGTAATATTCCGGAAGAAGACATTCCTGTATTAGTTGAAAAACTATCTGTTGTTGCCAGCATGTGGGGAGCTGAAAGTCTCTATACCAAAGAGATGATTACAACTGTGCTTGAAAATGCAAAGTAGTTGAAATAATAATAGACTATATATGAAAACAAAACATTTTTTTATTGCTCTGTCTGCATTGCTACTTTCAAGTATGGGTATGCAGGCACAGTCTGCATCAACTGCAAAAAAGATTCTGGTGGTTTATTTTTCTCATAGCGGAAACACTAGAGTGATAGCCAATCAAATAAAGGAACTTACAAGTGGCGATATTTTTGAGATTCAGCCAGCAAAGGCTTATCCAAGTGATTATCAAGTATGTGTAGATCAGGCAAAGAAGGAGATTAACGCTAATTATAAGCCTGCTTTGAAAACAAAATTAAAGAGTATCAGCTCGTATGATATAATATTTGTGGGCTCTCCTTGCTGGTGGGCAACAATGGCACCACCGGTTGCAACATTCTTGTCGAGCTATGACTTCACAGGGAAAACTATTGTTCCGTTTATGACACACGAAGGAAGCCGAATGGGGCGTTATGCCTCAGACATTAAAAAACTTTGTCCGAAAGCTAAAATTCTGGAAGGGCTACCAGTCAGAGGAAGTAATGTAAAGGAGGCTAAAGGTGATGTTAATAAGTGGCTGCGTGAAATAAAAGTGATAAAGTAATAACTATTTTATGAAAAAAAGAGTTTTAATACTATCGGCCAGTCCAAGAAAAGGTGGTAATTCAGACACATTATGTAATCAGTTAATGGAAGGTGCACAACAGGCTGGACATCAGGTTGAAAAAATATTTCTGAAAGAGAAGAAAATAAACTATTGCACCGGTTGTGGAGCATGCTATAACCGTGGCAATGGATGTTCTCAAAAAGACGAGATGGAAAATATGCTGAATAAGATGATTGATGCTGATGTTATTGTTATGGCAACACCGGTATATTTCTATACAATGAACGGACAAATGAAAACGTTTATTGACCGTACTTGCTCACGATATACTGACATTAACAACAAAGAGTTTTATTTTATTGTGACAGCAGCAGATGATAATAAGGCATTAATGACAAGAACCATAGAAGAATTTCGCGGATTCTTGTATTGTCTGGAAGGAGCTACTGAAAAAGGTATTATCTACGGTACTGGAGCATGGCAGGTAGGTGATATAAAAAATAAGCCTGTTATGGAAGAAGCATATAAAATTGGAGTAAACATTTAATTGCTAGAATCATTTTTTTAAGGGGGGCTAATATAGCTCCCCTTTTTACATATTTATAATTCATTAGATTATTAAAAAAAACAATGTTTGTTGTCTCTTTGTTTTAGTTGTGTGTATGTAGGGTTAGCTCCAATAATTCAAAGAATACCGGTGATTAAACATATTACTAATTCAACTCATAAACAACCAGACTATGAAAAAGAATCGTATCAATTCAGTATTTACGCTCCTATCATTATTGGGAGCAACGATCGTTTTATTTCTTGGATGCACTAAAGAAGAGCCATTTGCAATTTTAAATGATTCATCTGATGAAAGCGTTCAAACACGCGCTGTAAATAATTCCAGCGAACCACAATTTGTAGCGAACGAATTACTTGTTAAATTTAAAACAGGTACATCTTCTTCGGCTAAGGATAGTGCATTAAAACATGTTAGTGGAACTGTGACCGAAAAGATTCTTACTCATGCAATGAAACATGCGGGAAATAAAGATGGGATTTTGCTGATAAAAACACCCAAAGATGTAACAAATGCAGTTGGATTATTAAAAAAGTTGGGAAGTGTAGAATATGCAGAACCTAATTATATATATACCATAGATGCAATTGCAAATGACACATATTATGCAAATAGCAGTTTATGGGGTATGTATAGCGCATCAACTTCACCAACAAACCAATATGGTTGCGGAGCTGCTGCAGCCTGGTCGGCCGGTCATACTGGTTCCGTTAATATCTATGTGGGAATTATTGATGAAGGATATATGTATACTCATGAAGATCTTACAGCTAATGTTGGTCAGAATCCTGGTGAGATTCCAAATAATGGAATAGATGATGATATGAATGGTTATATTGATGATGTATACGGCTGGGATTTTACTAAAAACAGCGGAACTATTTTTGATCCAAAAGGTGATGCTCATGGTACTCATGTGGCAGGAACAATAGGCGCTGTAGGTAACAATGGCAAAGGAGTAGCAGGTGTTTGCTGGAACATCAGACTACTTAGCGGTAAATTCCTGGGTAAAAGAGGAGGAACTACTGCAAATGCAGTTAAAGCTGTTGACTATTTCACAGACTTAAAGAATGCAGGAGTAAACCTTGTAGCTACTAACAACTCGTGGGGAGGCGGTGGTTATTCACAATCTCTGTATGATGCAATTGAAAGAGCCAACAACGCTGGAATTTTATTTATTGCAGCAGCAGGAAATGAAGGAAGGAATCTTGATGTAACCCCCTCCTATCCTGCATCATATACAAACAGCAATATTATTTCTGTAGCTTCTATTACAAGCACCGGAGGTTTATCTTCCTTCTCCAATTACGGTAAAACATCTGTGGATATTGGTGCACCCGGATCTAATATAATTTCTTGCATACCTAAAAGTACGAAGGGCGTTATCACTTCAAGTTATGCATCTTATAGTGGTACATCAATGGCTTCTCCACATGTTGCCGGTGCAGTGGCTCTATATTTGTCAACTCATCCGGGAGCCTCAGTTCCGGTTATTATAAATGCTATTAAAAGTAGTGCAACACCTACGGCATCACTTTCAGGTAAATGCGTAACAGGAGGACGTTTAAATGTCAATGGGTTTTAGACAAGGTATCTATAAGTAATATGCCGAAGATAAATTAAGATAAGCGCTTATATAATATAAAAGCTAAATGATAAAGCCATAAATGATCAAAATTCGACCATTTATGGCTTTATCTTTTCTTTTCAACATAAATTTTAGTTGTATCTTTGGGCAAAAGAATAGAACTAACTTTTAAACTTATGAAAAACAAATTACTACTTTTTGCTGCAGCAGCTCTGCTAAGTGTATCTTCACCTCAATTATCAGCACAAACAAAATCATTTAAAAAGGGAGAATTTAAACAATGGGCACAAACTCCACCAATGGGATGGAATAGCTGGGATTGCTACGGACCTACTGTGACAGAAAGTGAGGTTAAAGCCAATGCCGATTATATGGCTGCCAATCTTAAAAGTTACGGATGGGAATATATTGTTGTTGATATCCGTTGGTTTATAGAAAACGATAAGGCAGGTGGTTATAATGAAAAGGATCCTATTTATGTAATAGACCAGTATGGTCGATATATGCCGGCTCTTAACCGTTTCCCTTCTGCAAAAGATGGTAAAGGTTTCAAAGCACTTGCTGATTATGTTCACTCCAAAGGATTGAAATTTGGTATTCACATTATGCGCGGTATTCCCAAAGTAGCTGTTGAGAAAAAGCTACCTATTAAAGGAGCCAACGGTATTACTGCCGATCAGATTTATTCTACAGAACTGCAATGCCAATGGTTGCACGATAACTACACTATTGTAGCCAACAAACCGGGTGCTCAGGAATATTATAATTCTATTTTCGAGCTTTATGCTTCATGGGGAGTAGACTTTATTAAGATTGACGATTTATCACGTCCTTACCATCAGGGAGAGATTAATCTTATACGTAATGCTATTGATCATTGCGGACGTAAAATTGTGCTAAGTACTTCTCCGGGAGAGACTCCGATAGAGAATGCTGAACACGTTCGTACTCATGCAAATATGTGGCGTATGGTAGATGATGTATGGGATACTTGGGGACATGTGACTCACTTGTTAGATATCTGCCAGAAATGGTATCCTTATATTGCTCCGGGAACATGGCCTGATTGCGACATGATTCCTTTGGGACGTATTTCTGTTCGTGGTGAAAGAGGAAACGATCGTATGACTCGTTTAACCAAAGACGAACAATATACACTGATGACTCTGTTCACTATTTTCCGTTCTCCACTAATCTTTGGTGGCGATCTTCCTAGCAATGATGCATTTACCTTATCTCTGCTAACCAATAAAGCTGTATTGAAAATGCATCGTGAAAGTAAAAATGTTCGCCAGCTTTATCAAAAAGACAAGAAAGTGACCATCACTTCTAAAGATTCAAAAACCGGTGAAACATACTTGGCTCTGTTTAACTTATCAGATGACAAAGCAGCACAGAAAGTTAGTGTAAATCTGGTAGACTTAGGCATTAAAGGCAAATGCACTGTAACCGATATGTGGAGTGGCAAGAAAGTTGGATCTTTCTCTAAAGAATTCTCCCGTTCATTTAATAGTCATGCCTGCGGTTTGTATAAACTGAAAACAATAAAGTAGCTGCATTAACCAGGAATGAGTTAAATTTCTGATATTTAATTCATTCCTGATGAACAATATGCAAATGTACTAGTTACATTTATATATTAATTAATCAATAAACCAGCATTATTATGAATCAGATTCCAAGAGGTAGAATTACCAATCCTTGTATTACACAACTCATGGAGGATGAGATTTTTGTTTTTGGTTCTAACCTGGAAGGTATGCACTATGGCGGAGCAGCCAGAACAGCATGCCGTTGGGGAGCAATAATGGGACAAGGAATAGGAATGCAGGGACAGACTTATGCGATTCCTACAATGTCGGGATCTGTTGCATCCATTGTTCCGTTTGTTGATGAGTTTATACGCTTTGCTAAAGCAAATCCCGATATGCGTTTTTTAGTTACTGAAATTGGTTGTGGCATAGCTGGTTTCACACCAGCTGATATAGCTCCATTGTTTCGTGATGCTGTATCTGCAGAAAACATCTGTCTGCCGGAAAGATTTTGGGAAGTACTATTAAAACAGACTTAAAAAATGAAATAAAGCCTGCCTAAAAAGATTTTAGGCAGGCTTATTATTTTTACTCCTCATAAAATGCTAAAGTAAAACTAGCAAAGCACTTCGTTTTGATAGTTACTTGGAGAAAGACCTACTTCTCTTTTAAAATATTTCCCGAAAAAACTTTGATTCGGGAAATTTAGTAAATAAGATATTTCTTTCACGCTATTTCCTGAATCAAGAAGAAGACGTTTCGCTTCATGAATAACTGCATCTGTTATCCATCTGTTAGCTGATAATCCTGTAACTTCTTTTATCAATAAAGACAGATGTTTGGGAGATATACATAACTTGTCTGCATAAAATTTCAATTGTCTTTCTTCCCTTGAATGTTGATTCAGTAATATCAAAAAGTCCTTGCAGATTTTACTCTTTCTGCTTATGCCATCCGGTTTATAAAGTTTCCATGCAATAGAACTACTTTTTGCATAAGCATTTAGCATTTCAATATAAAAAACAGAAACTAAATTTAGGAGTTTTTCCTTTCTAAACAGATCTTCATTATCATTATCAGATAATTCATCTTTTATAAGCATAATTATTCTTCTTAAAGTTGTTTCGGTTGAATCCGATTCACTCTCTTTAAACAATAATTTATCTTTAGTCAGTCCAATAGGAATTTGAAGCAACTTTGAGAAAGCGGAAGAAAAAGCCATAATGTATCCATCAGTCTGCAACTTGTTCAAATTAAGACTTAATACTTCACCAGGAGGAACACATGCTATTGTTCCTCCCGACAATGAATAATTACTATCGCCTGATTTTATGTTCAAAGTGCCCTTATTTACTATTAGAATAACAAAAGTATCAGTAATCTGATAACAACTATCAAAGGATACGTTTTCATCCAAACTGTAAAGAGCAAATTCATTTAAATGTATCCCTATAACCGGAAAATGAGAAGATAGTTCTTCAATAACCGACAGCTCACTATTTGGTTTATTGATCATGTTATTATTCATAATATAATGCATTTTCAATATTTGAATTTACATATAATATTTACCCAACTAATTTACAGACAGATCCTCTTCTTCCATCAATGTTTCCTTGATATGCTCAATGGCACGATTTTTTCTGTAATGGCGAAAACGAGCCGTTAACTTATCAAAGATGTAATACACAACCGGCACAACTACTAAGGTCAATATCATTGAACTAGACAATCCACCAATAATTACCCATGCCATGCCATTTTTAAATTCTGCACCATTGCCAGAAGCCAAGGCAATAGGTAGCATACCAAATATCATGGCAAAGGTTGTCATCAGGATTGGACGTAAACGTTCTTTTCCTGCCTCTATCAATGCGTTAAATGTATCCATACCTTTATCACGACGCATATGATTGGTAAAATCAACCAGCAAAATAGCGTTCTTAGCTACTAAACCAATTAATACAATCAATCCAATGATACTGAATATATTCAAATCGTTCATTGTTAATGCCAGAGCCAGAAAAGCTCCGATAAGTGACAATGGGATAGAAAACATAACAATAATAGGATCAAGTAGAGAATCATAAAGCACAACCATAATCAGATAAATCAATACGAGTGCTGCAATAAACGCAAAGCCCAAACTTCCAAAAGCGTTAGATTGCTGTTCAAGCATTCCTCCTTCTTTTACAGTAATGCCTTCAGGTATTTTCCCCTGTATTTTTGCTGATATTTCTGCACCGACAGTTCCTGAAGAACGACCTGTAACATTCGATTTCACGATAATTGAAGATATTCTGTCCGTACGTTCCAAAGCAGATGGACCTAAGCCAAACGATATATCAGCAAATTGATTAAGTTCAATAAGTTTTCCATCTTTATTCATAAATGTCAGCTTAGATACATCATCCGCTTTTGTCTTATCAAACTTATCAATTCCCACACGGATTTTATATTCAAAATCACCTTCTGTATATTTCAGATCATCGTTTCCATTCAGTGCAACACGAAGTGTAGAACCTACATCTGATGAAGACAATCCCAAAATTGCCATTAAATCACGATCAAGTTTCACCTTTACTTCCTGACGAGGATCATCAATAGATAATTTTGCATCGTTTGTTCCGGGAGTATGACGGACAACACTCAATATCAAAGCAGCTGTTTGCTGTACTTTTTCAAAATCAGTTCCTTGAACAATAAATTGAATTGGTTCCGTAGTATCTCCGGAAACACCTTTAACACTAACCCGTGCACGAACTCCGGGAACCTGCATTATTTCAGTTTTCAGTTTCTGAGCAAAATCATCGATGCTTACTGACCGTTTCTTTTTATCTACCAGTTTTACATAAATGGTACTTACATTATTCTTTGTGTTACTGCCCGATAAACCAACATTGGTATATATACGTTCCACTTCAGGTAGCCTACTTATTATTCTTTCAGCTTGCATGGTAGCCTGATTATTCTGGAAAACAGTTACCTGAGGATCCATATCCAAAGCTACAGTTAATTCTCCCTGATCGGTATTAGGTACAAATGAAAAGCCTATAAACCCTGCCGGAATTAAAGAAAATGAAGCTATCAATAAAACAAGTGTGACTATAAATACAGTCACCTTATGTTTCAGTCCTTTAACCAACACCTGAGAGTATATCTTAATTATTGATTCAAAAGTTTGCTCAGCCAAACGAGAAAAACGACCTGACAAAGTAGGTTTTGTATCATCCGATAACTTTCCGAAGCGAGACATCAGCAATGGTGTTACTGTAAACGAAACAAATAAACTAGAAAGAGTTGCTATAATAATTGGGAATGCAAATTCTCTTAATATATTTCCGATTAATCCTCCGCTAATAGCCAACGGCAAGAAAACAACCACAATAACAATAGTAATAGCCATACAGGTAAACATAATCTGTTTACAGCCTTCGAGTGCTGCTTGCCATTTGGATTTTCCGGCTTCCATATAACGGAACATATTCTCAATGACAACAATAGAGTCATCTACCAGAATACCGACTACCAGCGACAAAGCCATTAATGACATCAAGTTCAAAGAAAATCCCATAATATACATCACAATAAACGATGGGATAATTGAGAGTGGTACTGCGATCATCACAATTAATGCACTACGCAGATTATGCAGAAATATGAAACAAACAATTGCAACAATTATGATTGCCAGAAATAAGTCGAAAACTACAGCGCTGGCAGAAGCTCTTGTATAAACAGAATCATCGGAAGCTATCTCAAACTTCACCTGACTGCTTTTATATTCCTTTTCAATAGATATCAGTTCAGCTTTAACCAAATCGGCTACTTTTACTGCATTTGCATCCGATTGTTTTTTTATGGCTATACCAATGGCATCACGACCATTAATTCTGTTAATTAGTTTTTGTGTGGCAATACCATCTTCTACTTCGGCCACATCGATTATTTTCACTTTCTCACCGGTAGCAGTTGTCTTTATTACTGTATTTCGAAGTTCATTCAGGTTTGAATATTTGGCAGCCAGACGAACCGAATAAGTTAAGTTGGTATTCTCTACATTTCCGGCAGGTATTTCCATATTTGCCGTTTGAATAGCTTGAAAGACCTGCAATGGAGAAATATTATAAGCTCTCAGCTTATTGGCGTCCATATTTACTTTAATCTCGCGTTCATTTCCTCCTGTTATTTTCACAGAACCAACTCCATGAAGCTTTGCTAATCGGGGTTGTATACGATCTTCTACCAATTTATAAAATTTAGTTGAAGGCAATGATGCCGAGGCTGCAATATTCATAATAGGTGCTTCATCAAGAGAAAGCTTATCGATAGATGGATCTAATATACCTGTTGGCAAGTCGGACTTAATTACATTAATTTTTCGCTGTGCATCCTGAACAGCCTGGTTAGGGTCGGCACCATCATTCAATTCAATGGCTATAATAGATACCCCTTCCATTGATGTTGAACTTATCTTTTTCAGATTTTCCAATGTGGAAAGGGCATCTTCCATTTTCTTGGTAACAGAAGTTTCTACTTCCGAAGCACCAGCTCCGGGATAAACTGTTTGAATAGTGAGCATCGGTAACTGAAACTTTGGCAACAAATTCAGATTAAGCATATTGTAACTAATCAGTCCACCAAGAGCCAATACCGTAAAAATCACAACAATTAACAGCGGTTTCTTTAGAGATGTTTCTACTATTGAAGACATAATTTCTTTTTTTAAAATTAAGAATAGATTAAAGAATTCACACTAATTCTTAATGATCGAAACATGTGCTCCGTCCATCAGGTTAATTTGTCCGTTTACCACAACTTTATCTCCCACTTTCAACCCCTGCAATACTTCTATATTGGCTTCGTAATCTTTACCTATATTGATTTTAACCATTTTTGCTATGCCATTTTCTACAAGATATACAGATGGATCTTTTACACTACTAATAATTGCATTTCGTGGAATAAACAAAGCTGGTTGTCTCTCTCCCATTTCAATTGATGCATTTACATAAGTTCCGGCCTTAAGCGGGTGCTGTTTGCTATTTGAAAGCGAAACCTCAACTATATAAGAATGTGTATCATCACCTTTCGGACTAATATGAGCAACTTTTCCTTTGAACACCACTCCCGGATAGATCTGTGTATTTAAGGATACCAGCTGACCATTTTTCAGGTTATACACACTAAATTCGTGTACAGATAAAACAACTTTTAAATTAGAGATATCAGCTATTCCAGCTATTGGAGTTGCAGCATTTACATATTTTCCCAAATCAATTTCACGTGAAGTGATGTATCCGCTGAAAGGTGCTCTGATATATGTATCTTCCAGTTGCTTTTGTGCTTGTTTTAGTTGAATTTTTGCATTTTCAAAACCAACCTTTATATCTCTTAACTGAGTTTCAGACACAGCATCCCCGGTTCTTAGAGTTTTATATCGTTGTAAATCCTCCTTATACTTATTATAATTAATTTTTGCATTTTCTACGGCAAGTTGGTTGTATGTATTGTCCACACGGGCAAGAACTTTACCTTTGGAAACATAATCGCCTAATCTAAAATATATATTAGTGATCTCACCACTGACTTTTGATGCAACCATTACTTCCTGACTAGCTTCAACGGTTCCTGTGAGATTAATATTTGATTCTGGTATCTCTTTCTGAACACTTGCAACACTTACAGAAATACTTTTAGTTTCTATCTTTACCTCTTTTTTACTGTCTATTGCACGCTTATTTAAGGTTAATTTTAGAACAATTAATCCAGCAAGAGCAATGAGTACAATTAATGTTATGATTTTCTTTTTCATGATTATTTCTTATTTTCCAGATTTCTATTATTTATTAATCCAACTTCTGATTTCTCCGTCTAAAGACATAATTTCAAGTTCTGCTTCCTTGAATTTATAGAGAGCATCCAAATATCCGGATTGTGCATTGTTAAGCGATACTTCATCTTGCAGTAAATCGCTCATAGTAGCCATGCCTTCCTTGTATTTAAGAGATGTTTCATTATATACTTGTTGCGCCAGGTCAATGTTATTCTGCTGACGCTCAACGGTGATTTTATTGTTATAGTAATTATTCATTGCGTTTTTATAATCTGCAGAAAAACGCCTTTTGGTATTGTCCAGATTTAAAGTGTTTTTTATATAATCAGCTTTTGCCTGACGATATTTTGAACGTTTCTGGAAACCATCAAAAACAGGGATAGTGAGTTTTAATCCTATGTATGATGAATTGTACCATTTATTTGCTGCACTATTATTGAAATAGTCTTTAAATTCATTCCTCATTCCCTGGTAACCGAATTGTCCAAATAATGCCACACTGGGAAGATAACCTGCGTTGGCAAGCTTTTGATTAAGTAAAGCAACATCCTTTTGAGCTTCGAGCATTTGAACGTCTATATGATCTGAGAAGTCAATATTTTCCGTTGGTAATGCTGCGACCAAAACCATATCGGCACTATCAGTCAGTACAACATCTTTATTAAGTGGTATTTCCAATGTATACTTCAACAAATTAAGTTGCTGTTCATATAATGCTTTTGTATTATCAAGCTGTGTTTGTAGATTCTGTACAGAAACTATTATACGATTATAATCTACTTTCTTTGCAACTCCATTGTCAAGTTGTCTTTTAACAATATCTGCCATACGCTGCGTACGTGCAATATTATCTTCTACGAGTTTTCTTTGTTTAGAAGTAGTTTGTATCAGAAAATAAAGTTTACCAACTTCCTTTACAATTTCTTCTTTCGCCTTTTGTACTCCTAGTTTTGAAACATATTCCGCTTTTTTAGACAACTTGAGTGCTGTCAAGGCTGTTTGGTTATACAAGACCTGATTTGCTGATATATTTGCAGCAGCACTGTATTGTACACCCATTGTGAAAGGAATTGTAGTGCCTGGCTGACCAATAAAATCGCCCGGGATAACTGTTACGGCAAGCCTTGTATTATCCTGAAATGTGCCACCAACTTCAACCTGTGGAAGTAAAGAAGAGCGAGCTTCTTCTATTTTCTGACGGCTCTTTTCTCTGTCTTGAATAGCCTGAGATACATTTATATTCTTTTCCGAAGCTATCTGTACGCACTCTTTAAGTGAAAGAGCGGTAGCCCCACTTTCCTGAGCTGAAAGATTTGCAACGCTAAGCAATATAAATATTGCTGTAAGAAATTTCATTTTCATTCTCATAAATATTTTTATTATATGTACTTTTTAAAATTGAGCACAAAAGTGAGATTGAATAAGAATAGTTTTATTGGTCTCTTTAGGCTATTATTTGTCCAAAACATGCATATTTATAGTTTAGGTATTTTTGTATAGTCCATTTCACACAAATATTTGTTCATTTCATGCATATGTTTATTTAAAAGCCATACATTTGTGGTATATAATATTTTCTACATGAATACACTAAACGTTAGTTTCGAAAATATATTAAATGCAAAGGATACGTCGGCCGAGGCTTTCGGAGATGATGTAATTGTTTATCATATTAAGAGCACAGAGGAAAAACAACCTTTGGATAATATTCCTTCAATAAGAATAAATGCCGTATTTTTCATTGTCTGTCAATATGGCGATATCTCGTTTACTGTTGATTATAAAAATTATCGTCTGACAAAAGGAATGACACTGTCTCTGAATAAAATTCATATTTTGGACGATATTCGTATTGGTAAAAACTTTGAAGGATATGGCCTTATTATCTCAGATAAGTTTGTACTATCTATTGTTGAAGATATGCAAATCATAAAGAAATTGACAACATCAAGCCGTACAAGCCCTTTACTGATGCTGGAAAATGATAAGTTGGAACTCATCACAGACATTATAGAACGGATAAAAAGAGGAATAAAAGCAACAGACCATATTCTTCAAAAAGAGCTGATTAAGAATGAAGTCAGTAATTTTATTCTGGAAATTGCAGATATCACTTATAAAACAAAACTTGAAAACAAGAATGAGAATGATACATACAAGGAGAATTCACAGGACTGTATTATCCAGAATTTTATAATGTTGATTATGGGGCACTGCAAAGAACAGCATGAAGTGTCTTTTTATGCAAAAGAATTGTGCATTACTCCCGGACATCTTTCAAGAGTTTTAAATGCTTTCAGCGGTAAATCTGCAATGAAGTGGATTAGCGATGCCTTAATCTCAGAAGCAAAGATACTACTCCGTAAGCCAGATATTAATATTCAGCAGATATCTGAAGAACTTCATTTCGGAGAGCAATCTTCATTCAGTAAGTTCTTCAAGAAACATACAGGTGTTACTCCTGTGGAATACAGAAATAGTATTCTTAGAGGAAATTTTTAAAAAGGTTTATCTAAACAAGAAGTATCCCCGCCTGATTTTTCTGAAAAATCAAACGGGGATACAAAAGTCAGATACTTATAAGTGGAATGGATCTTCTACCACAATGTTCCGTCTCAAAGCTTCCTGGCTATCTATATCGGTAACCTGTAATTCTGTAGAACCTTTCTTTTTATAATATAATTCACCTTTTTCATCGTTTTCAAATAGCAATTCTTCCCATATTTTACCCAGATAATGCTTGTTGCAATCTTTATCTATAAAGAATTCAACCTCATCTTCTGATTCATCGGTTAACTTCTCTACGAATATATCTTTGGGGTCTAGTTTCACAAAGACATTTTGATCGATAGTTTCGTCGTAGCATTCCCAAAATCTATATTTTCCCATAGTAGTATTTATTTAGAGGTTAATAAATCAGGAACAATTTGTTGCGACCCAACTTTAGGTCTTTCAATTAATGAAACACCTAAAAATAGCTTATTGTTTTGACATAAACAAGGATTTTATCCTTAATTTTAAGTAGTAAACATTATTATCATCTACATTAGTTAATAAGACTTCAACTGGCATGGACAGACTTAGCATGAACAAATCATTTTTTGCATTGTTGATAAATTATATCAATCAGATATTTACTCTTAATCTGATTTATTAACCTGAAAATTAATCATATATGGGAAAAACAAAAAACTTAACTCAGATTTACGGATACATGATTTGCCTTGTATCCATAATTGTATTTCTTACCAGCGTAACTTCTATAATTAATGCAGTAATTGATAAAACGGATCCTCTTCATTCAACTTATGACTCCCAACAACTAGCTACATTCGAAGTTTATAAGCTTGAACAGATGAAGTCTTTCAATACGAAAGATCCTGAAATAAAGAAAGAATTACCTAGTGATATTCAACTTCGGAATATCTATAATGATATAAGGCAGGAAAAAATAAACCGGGGAGTTTTTCAATCAAACAAATCGATCATTGTCAATAGTAGTTTAATTTTGCTATGCATTATTTTTTTCTGGACTCACTGGCGTGTTGCACACAAAAACTTTTTTAAAATTGAAGAAGAATCTTGATTGCTAAAATCTTTTCAAACTTTTCATCCTTTTGCTTGCATATACCATGTTTTTTGTCGAATATTGCCTTATGACAATTGTCGGACAAAGGAATAATTGATTTACGCAACAATTTAAAAAACAATTAATCAAGAGAGAAGGAGGAAAGAATGGAACCTAAAATGGCCAAGAAAGGCCCATTTGCAGTAGAGTTGGAAGCTGGAAAGGAATACCACTGGTGTACTTGCGGTCAAAGTAAGAACCAGCCATTTTGCGATGGTTCTCACGCTTGTACGGAGTTTACTCCACTAGCTTTCACCCCTAAAGAATCGGGAAAGGCTTTTTTGTGTGGATGCAAAAGAAGTAAAAATCCACCCTATTGTGATGGAGTACATACAAAGCTTTAATCAATTCTAAAAACAATTTTATATTTATCACTATTTATGACCTTTGATTTGAAAATCAAAGGTCATAATTCTTTATATATAAATTATAAATGAACAGGCTCAGGTTATGATTATCTATGTCTATCGCGAGCCGACAAAAAAGAAACTAAAAACAAGAAAAAATGGATCAGGAAGGACTTAAAAACATAGTAAAATCTTTCGATAATACAGACCAGATGCCGGTACTGTTTGTGGGGCATGGCAATCCAATGAACGCCATTGAGGAAAATGAATTTGTTTCTGGCTGGCGAAATATCGGTAAATCAATCCCAACACCAAAGGCAATATTATGTATCTCGGCTCATTGGGTAACACGCGGTACTCATGTTACAGCTATGGAGAAGCCTGTAACAATTCACGACTTTGGCGGATTTCCACAAGAACTTTTTGAAGTTCAATACCCTGCTCCGGGAAATCCGGAACTTGCAAAAGAGATAAAAAATTTAGTAAGTAAAACAGTTGTGGGAATGGATGAGAAATGGGGGCTAGATCATGGTTGCTGGAGTGTATTAAGGCATATTTATCCCAATGCAGATATTCCAGTTGTTCAACTGAGTCTGGACTATTATCAGGATGCACAATACCATTATGAACTGGCGAAGGAACTATCGTCGCTTCGCAAAAAAGGAGTTTTGATTGTGGGTAGCGGAAATCTTGTTCACAACCTCAGAATGATTGCCTGGGATAAGTTTAATGAACCGGAATATGCATACGACTGGGCCACTGAAGCGCTTGAAAAAATGAAGAAACAAATTCTTGCAAACGATCATCAATCGCTTATTAATTACAAAATGCAAGGCGAGGCTTTTAAACTGGCAATCCCAACATCTGAACATTATTTACCCCTGATTTACATCCTGGCACTAAAAGAAGAAAATGAAAAAGTAAGTTTTTTCAATGACAAAACAGTAGCAGGTTCGCTTGCTATGACTTCTTTGCTAATTGAAAAAGCATAAGAAACAACACCACAAAGAACATTTAGCTAATCAACCGGACTACCTAAGCTAAAATAAAGAATTATATTTTCAATAAGGTGTAGACTTTATTCATTTAAGGTCTACACATTATTTTATATTAGAGTACTTCTTTTTATTAAAAAGAGTAGGTCTTTAATCCATTTGTTCATCAGTAATTTGCTAAACTCTGGTTATATTATAGAAAAGTATATAACAAAAGTTCTTAATTGTTGCAAGAAACGAAATAAACATATAAATTCGCATATAATCATTAAACAAGCAAGATGGAATTTGCAATTATATTGCTTCTCTTGGTTCTCAACGGAATCTTCTCTATGTACGAAATCGCATTAATTTCATCAAGTAAAGCGAGACTGGAGACATTGGTCAGTAAAGGAAATCAATCGGCCAAAAATGTACTTAAGCAGTTGGAAGAACCAGATAAATTTCTCTCTACCATTCAAATTGGAATTACTCTTATAGGAATTGTATCGGGAGCTTTCGGTGGAGTAGCCGTTGCTCATAATGTGGAACCGCTTTTTAAAATGATCCCAGCCACCGAGCCCTATGCAGCAGACATTGCTCTGATTGTAACAGTTGCTTTTATCACTTATTTATCTCTTATTATAGGCGAGCTGGTTCCTAAATCTATCGGTCTTTCCAACCCCGAAAAAATTGCAATTACACTTTCTCCTTTCATGTCGGTAATAACAAAAATTACTTATCCTTTTGTATACCTGCTAAGCGTATCGACCAAACTATTAAATAAAATTCTTGGAATCAAGGGGCATGAACGTACCATTACACAAGAAGAACTAAAAGTTATTCTTCATCAGAGCTCAGAACAGGGAGTTATTGATAAAGATGAAACAAACATGTTGAGGGATGTGTTTCGTTTTGCCGACAAGCGGGCTAATGAATTGATGACTCACCGCACTGATGTGGTTTTTCTTCACACAGATTACACTCAGAAAGAGGTTTTGGACATCATTGACAAGAAACACTTCAGCAAATACTTGCTAACCGATAGTTCTCAGGATGAAGTTATAGGTGTGGTATCCGTAAAGAATATCATAACAATGATTGGCTATGACGGAACATTCGATCTGAAAAGCATTGCCCAGCCCCCACTCTTCATACCGGAAAGTCTTTATGCCAAGAAGGTTCTGGAACTGTTCAAGAAGAACAAAAACAAGTTTGGTGTTGTAGTTAACGAGTATGGCGGAATAGAAGGTATTATTACTCTGCACGATCTCACTGAAAGTATATTTGGCGATATACTTGAGGAGAACGAAATAGCCGAAGAACCTATCGTAAAGCGAAAAGATGGTTCTTATCTAGTAGATGCATCCATGAATCTTGGAGATTTTATGGAAGAAATGGGCATTTTGTTCTACGATGATCTCGAAGGCGAAGATTTTACTACACTTGGTGGATTAGCTATGTTTTATATCGGACGTATTCCCAAAGCCGGGGATATATTCACATATCAGAACCTGCAATTCGAAGTAATGGATATGGATAATGGAAGGGTTGACAAACTCCTGGTAATTATTAAATAAAAGAACTATTTTCCACTCACATAAATCAATTATTATCATGAAAAAATTACTATTTTTATTAGCGTTGGCAGCTATGGTGTCTTGTCAGCAGAAAGCTAAAGATGCAACTGCAGAAGGGGCAGCAAAAGACAGTACTGAAGCGAATCTGGATCCGGCTCTTGGTGTACTTCAAACAAAAACCTTTGAAGGGGTTCTTCCTGCTCAAGGCAAAGGGCTGCGTTACACTCTTACTGTGAAAATTCAGGAAAAGAGCGACAACGGTACATACGAACTTCTGAAAACTTACATTGAAGGAAACGAAGGCAAAGACCTTACATACGTTCAGAATGGTACAGTAAAAACTATCCATGGAACAGAAGCTGATAAAAACGCCATCGTTTGGGAGCTTACTCCGGAAAAGAATAGCGACATCAGTTATTATCAAGTTGAAAATGACAAAGTTATTATGCTTTCTCAAAAGATGAACAAAACTCCTGATTGGAAGAAATATGTTCTTTCTTTGAAAAAATAATATTCAATCAATATGCAACTTCTACAAATAGAAGTTGCATATTCTTTCAAATGCTTTATTGAATTCCACATCCACTGCATCAGCAATAGAGGTCAGTGCCGGGAATGGATCTTCATGCTTATATGGATAGCTAAAATCCAGAATATCCACTTCAATAGGTATATCTCTTTTTATTCCCTGCAATGTATTAATCACTTCATAAGGCGGAACCACAGTATCTTTTTCCAGAGTAATGGCCAAGACACGATCATGCATTTCGCGGAATCTGTTTTCCCTGAAGCTGGTGAATGTTTTATAATTCAGCATACTGCGGAAATTAACTCCTTCGGGATGAGAATCACTTAAGTATGTTCGCAACATCTTATCACGTTTCATATGACTTTCCAGATGTTCTACCACAAAAGAGTAAAGGCTTACATTTGCTTCGCTATCTAATATAAACTTAGAAACAGGAGAAAGTCTGTTAAACACAGCCCCTCCACAGAACAAGCACAATTTAGACTTTGAGAAATAGCCTTCATAATTAGTCATCATCAATATTTGTGCCAAAAAACCACCAATGGAATATGCAAAGAAATCAATAGAAGCATCAGCTTCAATATCTGGATGTTGATTTGCTTTAATATCTTTCATCAATGATATTACATCGTAATAGGTTTGTAAACCTGACCATATAAAACGTTGTGGCTTGTTATGAAGACGAGTGCTTATAGCAACATTCGATAATGTAGAACAAATAACTTCGGGATGTCTACTCTTTCTCTGCTGACTAATAGCATACATCTGATGGGAATCACTCCAACTAAGCGGGGCACGGTTCATGTGGAAAGCAATGGGAAATAACAAAACGGCCTTTCCGGTTTTATCAACCAAGGTCTTAGCCCAGGTGGAATATTTAGCCCAATGTTTTTCATTGAAACCATGAAACATAAGAATAACTTCTTTTACCTTCTGGTTTCCGGCAGGGCGAAACATATGGTAACGGAAATGAATGTTTTCAGGAATCTCTGCATCACTCATATTAAGCATATCCTGAATAATATCCGGTTCATAATCAGGATCCTCCGAAGAACAATACTCGTATGTATCGTGATTGTAAGCTCCACCAGGTAGAATATCTCTGGATTTTGAATCAAAATTGAAGTTGCGGACAATTACATTATCATCTATTATAATTTCGTCGTCCTCATAATTTAGCAATTCTTTAAGCTTTGCGTGTAAGTCAACGTATTTCATTAATAACCTCCATTTATGTTGTTAAACGCAAATATAAAGCTAAACAGACATAAACGTTACAATTATTAAGCAAAATTATATATAAAATTAACTTCCTGAAGTTATAATTGTGTTGTTCTAATAATCTATAAAAGCACAAACGTCTTAAATAAAATTACTACTTTAAACCAAAAGTATATTTTAAGCCTAAACGAAGCTCAAACGTACTGGAAGTAACATCTTCATGGTAATCATAATGTGATTTCCTGAAATATAGGAAAGAACCAAAAGTCGCTTTCCAACAAGAAGACAGATTAAGATTCATAACCGGATTAAAAATTAAAAAAGCCGTATTTCCTTTATCTCCCTGAGTATTTAGATATAAATATGGATCTTCAGTACTTTTTATCTCAGCGTCGCTATACCCTTTCCAGGTAAACAAATTATAATAAAAAAGATTCAGATCAAGACTTCCATATTTGCGGGATTCTATAGAGGTATAATTTTTTATACTAAATCCGCTTCCCAGGTTATAATTACGGCCTAATCTATAATAGTCGGTTAAAGTACCTCCAAGCAAAACTAAATTTAAATAAGTTCTGTGCCAAATGGTTACTTTCTTTGTTGCAGGAAACAAATATGCCATTCCTAAACCAAAGGTAGCTCCTTCTGCTAATTTAAAAGGGATACTTTTTGAACCTTTAAGAACGATTTCTGAATTATAATAATCAAAGTGCTGGAAAAGTCCAATTAATGCTTTATGTCCGGGCAAAGGTTCATAACATTTAGCTGCAAGTTTAGCCACCAGACTAACATTGCTAACAATAGGTTGAGTACCTCCCAAGTTAAAAAGTACATTAAATTTAAAGAAATCATAAGGTTTACTGGTTTCATTGCTCAAGATATCTCCATAATTCATCTGATATTCCAAATAGGCATTATTGTTTTGTCTAAAAAAGCGGTTATCATCAGCCATGTAACGATCTCCTAAACTAACAGATATATTCACTGGTATTTTTTCATAATCTATATATTTATAATATTTATGTCTCACTTTCCAGGCCTTACCAGTAATAATACGGTTAAGTCCTCTTACCGGAGAAACTACAGTACCTACAAATTCACGCCACAAACGAGCAGCCCCTGTTTTTGAGTCATCAAGCACTAAAGTTGAAAGTCGATAAGATACTTCTCCAAGAGCCGCACCGCCAAAACTTGTACTAAGTAAGTCGTTAATGGATGGCGGAGTTGTTTCTGCGCATACTTCCCACGAAAGGCTCCCCATAAAAGAATAAGGAAGAGATTCCCAGTAATTGAGGCCATTACTGCGAGCTGCACTAAAAAACAAACTACCATGGATAGGATGAAGCAACTGATTGGAAGCAAAAAGGTCGTTATCCCATACAAAACCTCTTTTAATATTTGTACGAATAGTATTAATACTGATCTTTGCATAATCTGCTTTTCTCTCAAAACGATTATCGGCCCATATAGCTGTATTTATAATTACATTCTCAAAAGCAGCCCGCCATGGATGTTTTCTCATTCGTACAGAGTCATTGTAAACAAACAAAGAATCTGCCTGCTGAGAGCAAATATCACCCATCGTCAGTAAAGAAATAATTATATATACAAGTATTCTTTTCATCTTACTATCCATTTAAAATAGTACTATACCAAACTCTACAATTGGTTTATTTTCAAAGGTTTCTTTAGAATCGTAATGCCTGGTATGGGAATACCCTCCTGATACAAAAATTCCAAACCGGTGAAATGGATGAAACTCAAGATTACATCGTGCCTGCAATGAATATAAACGATTAGGAAAATCGGTTTTATCGCCATCATTAAGATTCTCGATATGATTATAACCAGCATCAGCACTAATATAAAATACTTTAAATACATTTACTCCCAGCCCCAATCTATAAATGATAGCACCGGAAGTTCTATTATCAAATGTTTTATAATTAGTGCCTATACCTATAATTGTATAAGAGTAACCATTTCTAAAACGAACTGCCAAATTATTCTGAACTATATTACTTTCATATGCCATTAATTGAATGCGTGTTCTGGGACTTATATTCACCAATCCAAGCTTTACAGCCGAGGTGTCTTCGCTATAATTTATAATCCCCATCTGTAGTCCACGCACTTCTCCTGTACTAAAATTTAATAATCCAAGCTGAAATCCTTTTACTCCTGCGGCATAATTACCTGCCCCAATCTGAACTCCATGAATTCTATCAGCACAAACATTTGTTAAAGCTGATATTTGAAAAAGATTGGAGGAAGATGAAGCTATATTTACTCCTAATGAAGCTTGCAAACCACTGAAATTAGATCCGGCCATATTTGCAGCTCCAGCCAACTGAACTCCTCTTGAGTTTCCAATTGAGAAATTTGTAATTCCAGCTATCATAATCCCTTTTGTATGCATTACATTGGTGTTCTGAATCGTTGCAATCTGAATTCCATGCATATGCCCCTTGACCATATTAAATAATCCAGAAATTTGGAATCCTTTCATATTTCCATTTACATACTCTCCTATTCCAGAGAATGTCAATCCATTTATGTTTTCCTGATTTTTATGAGCCAAAATATTCAACCCTATTCCATTTAATCGATAAGTCTTCGAATATAATCCTAAACTAAAATTTGTTGTACAAAGTGAGTCATAGGAAGCCAATGCTACAGGATTCCATATAGAAAGGTTAATGGGATGTATCTTGTTTTGTGCATTAAGCAAAATAGTTGATATCATCATTAATATTACCACTATTAATCTTTTCATTGTCCTTGTTTGTAAAGGTTATTTTCAAGGTCTCACAACAATGTTAATAACAATGCAAATAGAAAAAGAGTTTTAACTTTATGCAATCTTTTTTAGTTTTAGAAATAACACCTCAAATCAAAACAATTTTCAACAAGTTAATCAGTATTATAAAGCATATAAATAACTCCAGGTTCTATATTTGTTATATTCAAATCTGAGTTTATATCATATTTTACTATTCAAGCGATTACATAGAAAAAATTAAAGCGTCATAATAATTATTGCATATCATTCAAATACTTTATAAAAAAAATTATAATGGATTATAAATACTTATTTTTTGTATTTTACTTACTTTTTCTTTGTCCAATAACCTATGCACAACCATTTCGTTTTATAGTGGCTAAAGATGGCAGCGGAACTCATAATTCAATTCAAAAAGCAATAAACGATTGTCCGGATAATGAGCGTAGCCTCATTTTTGTTAAGAATGGAACTTACGAAGAAAAAGTGTCTATTGGAACACGAACATCAAAATCACTGAAGCAAATTAGTCTGATAGGTGAAAGTGTGAATAATGTAATAATAACTTCTCCAGATGCAATTGGGAATGGCGCAACCAACGTTTATGGTGCAACAACCTTTGCTATCTATGCTAATGACTTTTATGCAGAAAACATCACTTTTCAGAATACAGCCGGAAACAAAGGACAGGCTTTAGCGTTAGATACAGAGGAAGACCGGCAAACTTTTAAGAACTGTCGCTTATTAGGATTTCAGGATACTTATCGTTCAAGGAAAGGGCGTAGGTTCTACTTCAAAGATTGTTTTATTCAAGGAGCAACAGATTTTATTTATGGCGGCGGAACAGTCTTTTTCGATGATTGTACAATTAATTGTGTTAAAGGCGGAAGTTACATTTCTGCTCCTGAAGATATTTCATATTATGAAAAAACAACATCAGGAAAGACTATTCGATATGGCTTTATTTTCAGGAATTGTGATATAACAGCAAAAGCAGATGTGGCTGAGAATTCTTACTATTTAGGTAGACCCTGGAATATGGAATGTGGTTCTATTTATTTGAATTGCCGAATGGGAAAACATACTAAGCCTGAAGGTTGGTCTGCCTGGAAAAGCACGAATCATTTATCGGCTTGCTTTGCGGAATATAATAGTATGAATATGAATAGAACTCCAGTAGATATAACTAAAAGAACAAACTGGAGCTTTCAGTTAACGAAAGACGAAGTTGACACCTTTTTAGGTATGAAACAGGTTTATTCAAAAATAAGTTCAGTTCCTTATAATCCGCAGGCTATGTGCGCTACTCCTTCTGCACCCGCCAAGCTTAGTAGAGATAGAAATACAATATCCTGGAAAACTGTTGATGGGGCTATTGGATATTTAATCTTGCGAAACGGACTATTCTTAGCCACAACGGCTAAAACTTATTATACCGACGAAACTGCTCAGATAAATAAAAAGTATACATATTCGGTTAGATCAGTAAGCATTAACGGAAATCTGAGTACATCAACATCCATTACAAGTCCGATAAAACGTATTAAAAAATAACATATATAAAACAAATATCATGAATTTATTGCACTCATTCTTTTGTGCTGGTCTTTTACTGGCTACAACAATTGCTCCGAACCAACTTTCGGCTCAAACTCTGGCTTTTCCGACGGCTGAGGGATTTGGTAAATTTGCAACTGGCGGACGCGGTGGCGAGGTTGTTGAAGTAACTAATCTTAATGATAGTGGAGAAGGTTCTTTCAGATGGGCTTTGTCACAGTATCCCAATACTCCTGTTACTATTGTGTTTCGCATTTCGGGTGTAATACAATTAAAATCTGATGTCCGTTGTAAACGAAATGGCCTGACGATAGCCGGACAAACAGCTCCGGGAGACGGAATTTGTTTTCGTGGTGGCAAACTTAATTTTGGAGGATCAAAGAATTTAATAATCCGTCATATTCGTTCTCGCATTGGCGGCATGACAGATTCGAAAGTCTTTATTCCGGGCGGGTCAATAGGCATAGAAAACTCTTCTGATTTTATTATTGACCATTGCACATTTGGTTGGTCGGCAGAAGAAAACATGACTATTTACGATAATCAAAGAACAACTGTTCAGTGGTGTTTAATTCATGAAGGTCTTTATACTTCAGGTCATGGAAAAGGAGAACGTAGCTACAGCAGTCAATGGGGAGGCCAGTTCTCTACTTTCCATCATAATCTGTTAGCTAATAACAAGAACCGTACTCCTCGATTTAATGGTGCCAGAGGACATAATGATATAAATATCCTTACCGACTACGTAAACAATGTAAACTATAACTGGGGAAGAATAAACTCTTGCTATGGTGGTGATATAAATAACAATACATACAACCACATTAACATGGTAGGCAATTACTATAAACCCGGTCCGGCAAGACCTTCGGGCGAGAAATCCTATTTTGTTCAGGCATCGTATGGTAAGACTGATAAAGTATCTAACTGGTACTTATCCGGAAATGTAATGGAAGGAAATGCCGCTATGACAGCCAACAATAACACAGGAATAGATCTTAGTGTAAATCCTTCTGCCAGCAGAGATACAATGATTGTAAATGCTCCTTTTCATATTGATCCTGTTTATGCAGTAAAAACAGAAACAGCTAAAAATGCATATAAAAGTGTGTTGGCTGGCGCAGGAGCATTTCCTCGTGACGCTGTTGATTTGCGAATTATTAATGAAGTGCGTAATGGAACTGCATCGGGTAAGGGAACTGTAAAAAGATACATTTCTTCTATATCCGGAAAGGACACAACCTGGGTATATAATCAATATTACGAATTAAAATTGGGTATTATTGATGAGCCTTCTGCCGTAGGAGGTTATCCTTCATACGTTACCAAAAATAAAATCTCAGACAAAGATCACGATGGTATGGATGATGCCTGGGAAAGAGCCAACGGATTTGATCCAACTAATAGAGAAGACAGGAATATTAAAATGAAAAGTGGTTATACAGCATTGGAGGTTTACCTGAACAGCTTGGTTGGAGAAGTGATACCCATAAAGAAGATCGCACAAAAAAATAAATAATGAATCTGATAATGAAAGCTTTTTCTAAAGTTTATCATTAAAATCCGTTTGATAATTTATAAAATTATAGATGATATAAAAAGTTGTGCAATAGTGAGATATATAAATTTTAATAAAAACGAACTACTAATTTATATTCTCGCTTATGCACAACTTTAATATTAAATCTCTTTCAGAGCTGCATCAAAAGTGATAATCGTTTTTCAGATAATTGCCAGCGCATATATGCTAGAAAGTATACTTCAACCCTAAACGAGTTTCGATTGTGTGAAAAAGAAAATCGGGTTTACTGGAATAGTGTGTATTCCTTAAGTAATAATATAAACCTGCACTAATTTTTATTTTGTATCCCAAATCAATATCCATCATAGGATTAATTACAGCAAGCTGCACATTGCCTTTATCGCCTTGAACATTCAGATACAATCTTTCCTCGTTAGTTAGTTCATCCAGATTTATGCCATCATAACCTTTCCACGTAAAGATGCGGTAATATTGCAGATTTAATTCAAAGTTGCCGTATTTTTTAAACTCAATAGAGGTATTACTTTTAATACTAAATCCGCTTCCCATATTATAATTGCGTTCTATTGAATTATAGTAATCGGTCAGACTTCCTCCCAGAAGAATTGCATTAATAAATGAACTCTGGCGAATATTTGCTTTTCTTGCCGGAAACTGATAAACCATTCCAAAACCAAATGCAGCCGCTTCGGATATTTTATAAGGAATGTTTTTAGATCCTGTAATTACACGCTCAGAGTCGTAATAATCAAAATGCTGAAAGACTCCTACTAATATTTTATGCCCTGGTACAGGTTCCAAATGTTTTCCGTATAATTTAGCAATAAGATTAACAGATCCAATCAACGGTTGATTACCGACTAAGTTGATGGTTGACCTAAAATTAAAATAGTCAAACGGTTGTTTAGTTGTTTCTTGTAACGGATCTCCATACAGAACTTTAAATTCTATATAAGGGCTGTTGCTACCTTTAAAGAAATGTTCATTATCCGCCAGATAACGTTCGCCTAATGTTGCAGAGAACTTAACTGGTAGTTTCTCATAATCATGATATTTGTAATATTTATGCCGTACTCTCCAGGCATCTCCGGTTACCAAACGGTTTAATCCTCTGGAGGGCGAGATCAGTGTACCAAGTAACTCGCGGAAGAATCTACTTGAACCGGATTTAGAATCGTCAAGAACTAAGGAAGAAAGCCGATAAGTAACTTCACCCAAAGCAACTCCACCGATAGAAGTAGCCAAAAAATCATTAATGGCCGGTGGTTCTACCTCAGCACACATTTCCCACATCAAGCTTCCGGCAAAACTATAAGGAACCGATTTCCAGAAGCCCATTCCGTTGCTGCGTGCTGCATTAAAATATAGATTGCCGTGATAAGGATGAGCAAACAGATTGGTAGAGAACTTATCATTATCCCAAACAAGACCATTTGTTATATTCTTGCCAATAGAATGAAGAGTAACCTTTGCATAATCTTCATTCATAGCGAAACGATCGAATGCCCACACACCAATATTCAGTCCGGCTGTCTGAAAAGCAGCACGCCACGGACGTTTTATCATGCGGGCAGAGTCATTGAAAGCAAATAAAGAATCAGCTTGTTGAGCACATAACTGGCTCATCGTTAATAAAAAGAAGATAATATGTATAAATATTCTTTTCATAACATTGAGTTGAGTAAAACAATATACCAAAATCTGTTTCCGCTTGCGCTCAAAATTCCAGAATTTATCACCAATAACAGATAATAAATAGTTTGATAGTTAAGATGGTATAATTATAACACTTTTTTCAATAAAAACCAAATATGAAAAGAAATTATTTATATTCAACTATGTTTTTCGTTATGTTCTTCGTCGCTAGCAGTTAGTTCTTCTAAAGTGAGGTTCAATGCTGCAATATATTGAGTCTTCCTATACTTGCAATCTGCCATCAGGCAATGCTCACAATGTTTTTCCAAACAAGGGTCAGAATGAATAGTAACCAATAAACGATCAGAATATTTAGCAGATAAAAGACTTCTTAATTCCTCGCAAGCATTATGTCCTTCCTCTATATTATAAAACCAGGGCAAAGTTAAATCACAATCTACAAATAGATAGCTACCATATTTAATAACTTTCATATTATGAACATCTATCCATTCCGGCTTTCTTACAGCCGAGATTACTCCTAGCATTTTACGAAGAACTTCTCCATCAGCTTTATCCATTAAATTGGCTATTGTTTTACGAAGGATAAGAATGCCCGTTACTACAATAATGGAACCAAAAATCATAGCTAGTGAACTATCAATCCATCCTAAACCAGTAAAATAAAGCAGGGAAAGACCTGTTACAAGACCAATAGTGGAATATGTATCCGACTGCAAATGCTTTCCACCAGCCACCAATGCTATTGAATCATACTTTTTCCCCATTCTAATACTATACCAACCCATTACATAATTAATGAGTCCAGCAACTGCAACCACAGCAATACCAATATCCAGTTTGCCAATAGTGGCGGGCTCAAAAAGTCTTCTGACTCCTTCGTAGATAATCATACCACCTGCAATCATAATCAGCAAGCCTTCTATGGATGCTGAAATTAATTCAATCTTACCATGTCCAAAAGGATGCTCTTTATCTTTAGGTTTGGCTGCATATCTCAAACTAAGGAAACTTATTAGTCCGGCTATCACATTCACAATGCTTTCCATTGCATCGGTTAATATTCCAACAGAATTAGTAAGAAAGAAAGCTATGAACTTTCCAATTAGAATGAGCAAGGACATAGAAACAATCCATCCTTGAACTTTTTGTTTGATTAAATCTTCCTTCATAGAATAATTACATTTATAATATTGTAATAATGAGGGAACAAAGATACATCTATTTTAAACTTTTACAGATTTTATTCCTCTGAAAGCATTAATAGGAGGCCAATTTAGAATCATTAAAGATATCATTCACAATTATATCCTTTTTAAAAAAATCATTATCGTAATATTTTTATTCAGACCCGGGTCTAAATATATTTTACACCCGGATCTAAGTAAACTATACACCCGGGTGTACTGCATCTGTACATCCGGATGTACAAAACATTATTATCCCAACAATAAAAAAACGAAAAACTAATGTCTACTAAAACTGCCTTTATGAAAATATTACATTTCATGAATAACCAGAAACAGCATGCAATTATATAGCTAAATATTCAATAATTATTAAATACAAATAAAAAGAAACCCGCTTAAAATTCAATACATTTAAAATATTAATATATTGAAATTTTTATTCAACATTGGAAACAAATTATAAATAATTATTCATATTTTTGCAGTAACCATTAAAATATAAATCTCACTATGATAATTAAAAATAATATAAGTATACGCATTCTTATAAACATATTTGCTATTCTTATTTTTACAAGTATATATTCATGCAAAAAAACAGGTTCTGTCAGTTTTAGTAATAATCAATTAATAGATTCTTTTATACAACAAGCTCAGGATTCATTATACAACAACATAACATTATCGAAGGATTTACTGAAGAAAGCTATGAAAATAGCACCCGATAGCGTAATATACTATAAAGCATACAGCACTTATGCTTTAACTTATTCGGCTATAAATCAGTACGATTCTTCACTTTTTTTGTCTCATCAAGTAATTAACTTCTGCAAGCGTCAGGAATTATCACCTCGTATATATGAGTTATTAGCCTCATCAAATAATAATATTGGAGTTTACTACGGGCAAATGAGTAAGCAAGACTCTGCACTTTCTTATTTTAAAAAAGCATTAAAACAGTACGAATTGGCAAATAACACAAACCGCGTTCCTGATATGTACATCAATCTGGCTGATATGTACTCAAGAAAAGGCGATTTTGCCATGAGTGCATATTATTACAGAAAGGCTCTATCAAAAAGTGATTCTTTAAAAATAACCGATAAAATGGGATTCCCAATATATTTTGGTTTAGGGCAAATTTACATGGAAGTGCGCGATTTCGAACTGTCGGACACTTATTTCTGCCTTGCAGAAAAATTCTACAGTAACAGAACATTGGCCGAGAAATTTACGTTTTGCAATAATCGGGGGAATTTTTATTATTATAAAGAAGAATACGACAAGGCACTACCCTGGTTTCAAAAAGCAAAAAAATTAGTATCGAAAGGCCATTATCAATTTTACGTCAGTTTATGCGAGCTGAATCTTGGAGATATTTATCTAAATCTTAATAAACTAGATTCTGTTCCATATTGTCTGGACAAGAGTTATTCATACTTTTCTACAATAAAAAACAAAACAGCTTTATATTACATCTCAACCATAAGGGCAGGACTTGCTTTAAAACAAAAGAACACTCAACTTGCCCGAAAATTATTAGAAGATACCAAAGACTCGTCAGGCGTAGAAGCCAATATAATATCTATAAGAAACAAGTATCTGCAAAAGTATTATGCCCAAACAGGAAATTTTAAACAAGCATATTACTACCAGTCAAAGAATTTGGCTATTGATGATTCTATTCGTAATGATAAAGCAGAAAAAAGAATTTCCGAAATTGATCTGCGTTATAAGCAAGACACAACATTAGTAAACAATAAACTTGTTATTCAAAAGCAAGCTTCTCAGATGAAAAGCCTAAGATATATTTCTTTCATCTGGATATTAATCTGCTTGATAATTCTTACAACATTTGTCTATATTTTCTTCTGCCTGAAAAAAAAGAAAGATCTGCAACAGATAAAATACATAGATAAGCTAATTAAGCTTAGGATGGAAAATATACGTAATCGGGTATCTCCTCATTTTATATTTAATATAATCAATAATGAAATTAGTTCATCAGGCGAAAACGAACGCAAAAATTTATATAATCTGGCAATATTAATGCGAAAAAATCTGGAAATATCAGAAAACACAAAAGTGCCGTTAGCAGAAGAGTTAGACTTTGTAAAACTATACATAGAATTAGAGAAAAGGAATTTGGGAGAAGATTTTCGTATTGAGTGGAATATTGATAACGAAATAGATTTAAAAGAAGTGTTTATTCTTCCAATGTCTATACAGATTCCTGTAGAAAATGCAATAAAGCATGCTTTGCGCCCTAAAGAAGGAGACAAAATACTTAGTATTAATTTGGAAAAGGAAAAAGAAGGTATTAATGTATTTATCAGAGACAATGGAGCCGGATATTTCCCTCAACAAGAGAGTCAGACAAAAGGTACAGGAACCGGACTGAGAATTTTATTTCAGACTATCCAGCTTTTGAATTCAAAAAATGCAAATAAGATATCTCTTAACATTCAGAATATTCGCAAAAACAATGAAGACATCTGCGGTGCAGAGGTTCATATTTTTATTCCTGAAAAGTACAAATTTGAATGATTATGAATAAACAATATAATGTTGTAATAATAGATGATGAAGAGATTGGAATATCCAATTTAAGTCGATCATTATCAAACTTTAGTGAAATATTAATAGCTGGAACTTCACAATCAGCACAAACAGGAAAAAACCTTATTTTAGAAAAGAGACCTGATCTTCTTTTTTTGGATGTTGAAATGCCGGAAACAAGTGGCTTGGAATTACTTCATGATATAAAGAATCTAATAAACTGGCAAATGCAGGTAGTCTTTTATACAGCATACGAAAAGTATATGCTTGAAGCATTAAGAGAATCTGCATTCGACTACTTATTAAAGCCATACGAGGAGAGTGAGTTCCAAACTGTGATGAATCGCTTCTTTGATTCGGTTGACAAAGAAGATAAATTATCATCTTTCATTGATTCGCTATCTCAACTGATACCAGAAAACCGTACATTCTTAATTGCCACAATTACCGGGTATATAACTCTTCGACAGGAACAAATCGGATATTTTGAGTATGTAAAAGAAAATAAGCATTGGTATATAACCTTGCAAAACGGCAAACATATTCAGCTAAAGAGGAACACTAAAGCAGAAGATATAATAAAACTATCAAAATCTTTTGCTCAGATAAATCAGCAACAAATTATAAACATCGACTATCTAACCATGATAGAAGGAAAGAAATGTGTTTTATATCCTCCTTATGAAGAAAAAACAGATCTTATAATATCAAGGTCATTCTTAAAATCAGTACAAGATAAGTTTAACTTAATCTAAAATACGAATTTCAATTAAATATGCAACAAATTATTAATCGTTGAGACACTCTTTATACTCATCATGTCTGATTAAAAAAGCTTTCACATACGGACATGTGGGGACAACTTTAAAATGATTTTCCATTGCATAATCCATTGCAAACTTAACTAACGCCGCAGCAATTCCTTTACCACCAATTTCTTTGGGAACCCAGGTGTGGATTAAGTCCAGTTCCTTGTCCAAAGGAGTATATTCAACATAGGCCAGATAACCATCAACCTCCGTTTCAAATCGGAAATCGTTTTCATTGTGTTTAATTGTATAATCCATGATTATTGCTTTTTCTTTTTATATAAACAGAATAACATTAGTTTAAGTTCGCTATTTCTTCTGCAATCCGGGTTGCCTGCTTAATACGATCAGCCATACCAATACCATCCTTAATACCTCCGGCAAGGAACATACCTGAATATTGTTTTTCCAAACCAGCAATACTTGCCAATCTTTCTTCTGTATCAGCTTCGTATTGAGGAATAGCCCGCTCGTGTCTGAAGATTTTTATCTTATCGGGTGTATAATTAGCCGGAAATCCTAACATTTTAGACAGTGATTCTTTAACCAGACTCGCTAATTGCTCATCTGTATAAGAAAGATATTCGGGATGTTTGCTTCCTCCAATAAAAAAAGAAAGATTACCTCCACCTTCCGGGCAACGATCAGAGAAACATGAAGAAGGAAACAAAATTCCAAGCATTTTCTGCTTTTCACGAGATGGGACCAAACCACCAAAAGCATTTGGTACATGCCCATCTGCTTTGACCACTCCTACCCCAACCTGAATAACCGGAGCATAATGAAGAGAACTAATTGGTTTCATATCCTTATCTCCAATAAAAGGTAATATAGAAGGTAAATCATAAGCAGCAGCAGTAGAAACTACATAACGAGAGTGAATTCTTTCTTCACTAGCAGACAAAACAGTTTCCCATCCATCAGTAACCGGTTGAACTGAAATACCTTCCTGAGACAAGTATATATTCTCTGCCTTAATTTCTTTCGCAAGAGCAGTAGCCAATGATTCGAATCCTCCCGGTACAGAGAAAACCTCTTTGGTTGGTAATTTATCCCGATCCGATTTAGGTTCGCCTGCTTTTTTAATTGAACCCCAAATAAAGCTACCGTACTTTTGTTCCAGATTATAAAGTTTAGGCAGCGCAAATCGGGTAACAAGTTTACTTGGATCTCCTGCATAAATCCCTGAAATAAATGGATCGACAGCATAGTCAAGGAATGACTGTCCCAATCGTCTGCGAGTGAGTTCTCCAATACTTTCGAAAGGATTGTCACCCTTCTTGCGGAGAGGTTCAAAGAGAATCCGGATTTTATCGTTCCAAGTAAACAGAGGTGTAGATATTGCTGTTGCCAGACTTGAAGGAAGCGGATGAAAAGCTCCATTCTTCCAAATAAGTCGCACTTTCGCTTCTTTACGAGCATTTTCAATAGAGCAACTACCTTGTAACATCTGGAACAGTTCCACAACTTCAGGATTAGAAACAACACCTGTGTTTGGGCCCGATTCAAAAACAAATCCATCTTCACGAATAGATTTCATCTGCCCGCCTACTCTATCGCTCTTCTCCAGAAGAAGTACTTTCAATCCTTTTCTAGTCAATAAAAAAGCAGTGACAAGTCCTGTAACTCCGGCACCAATAACTACAACATCAACATCTTTGTTCTTATCCATTAAGTAACCTATATTTTAAACCGGTTTCGAATACATTTTTGTGTTATCTTTCATCAGCGGGTCAAACGCTGCAGCAACATTCCTCACAAATATAGCTCCTTCCTGCGTTATTTTTATTTCTTCGGGAGAATAAGTTATAATTCCATCTTTTTCGAAATCAGCCAATCTATCTTCATCGTACGAGATTGCATTTTTAATATCACTTTCGCCTACACCAATATGAGCAGAAAGCTCTTTCCAGCTAAGTCTGTCGTTGCACATTAGTGTTGTGATTACTTCTTTTGCAATCTGTTCTTCCCTGTTAAGGGTATATCCTTTTATAATGGCAAACTCGCCATCGTTCATTTTTTGAATATATTCAGGAATACTCTTGGTATTCTGACTATAAGCCATTGAAAGCTGACTGATACCGGTTACTCCGAAAGCATATACCTGACCGGTAGTTTTCCGTGTACAATATCCCTGAAAGTTACGATGCAATTGTCCCGACTGAAGAGCAATACTTAAATCATCATCCGGCAAAACAAAATGGTCGAGACCGATAGGTTGATAACCTTTCGCTGAAAGAATTCGTTTGGCAGCATCATACATAGCACTCTTTTCCTGAGGCGAAGGCAAACCATTCTTCTCTAATATCATCATTGCTTTATTCACCCAAGGCACATGCGCATAAGAGAATGTAACCAATCTGTCCGGCTTTAGTGCAGCAGCCTTTTGAAGAGTTTCTTCAAAGCTTTGAACAGTTTGATAAGGCAATCCGTAAATAAAGTCCATGTTTATGGAAACATTAAATGCTCTCAACAATCCAAATATGGTTTCCATTTGCAGTAACGATGGTCTTCTGTTTACACCTTTCAGAACCTTCGAATTAAAATCCTGAACACCAATGCTGCATCGGTTAAATCCGGCATTGATTAACTGCATCCAGTTATTCTCATCCAGGTAACCGGGATGGCATTCTATTGCAATCTCTGGCGAATCGGTACATTCAAACTGAGAGAGAAGTAATTCATTAATTTCCTGAATATAATGAAGTGGAATGCTACTTGGACTTCCACCACCATAGTGTATCTGAGATATTTTCCGATTCTTGTTTATCAACGGAATCACTTTCCTGATCTCTTTCTTTATCGCATCCACATAAGCTTCAATGATTTCAGCTTTTGCCATGGGATACGAGTTGCATCCGCAGTAATGACAAAGATGACGGCAAAAAGGTATATGAATATAGAAAGAAAGATTCTGAGGTGTGGTCTCATTAGAAGCTATCACCGCTTTTTCATAATCCTCATTGGTAAATTTATCATGGAAATAATTTGCCGGCGGATAACTTGTATACCGGGGCGTAGGTACATTATATTTTGCTATTAAATCTTCATTCATGACGAACAGGCTTTTTAAAGAAAACAAGTATATAAACTAGCGATATTAAGGCAAGTCCGGCTTCTACCAGAAATAGTCCGCTGTAACCCAAAAGATCAGCAACCTTACCGCTGCACACAGCTATAAGCATACTGCTTAAGTGTGCTATCACCGTTTGCAAAGTGAAATCCGTTCCTTCCCTACCGTCTCTCAGAAAATCCATGGCTACAGTATTAACCAGCACTGCAGATAGTCCGTAACTTGCCCACAAACAGAATATTGCTACATATAGAGCAATAGTTCCGGGAGTGGAGAGAGACATAAAATAGAAAAAGAGTGTAGTAACCAATACTGCACAGGCAAAAATGATACGAGAGTAAAATCTTCCGATTGAACGGATAACATATCCACCTATATACGAGAAGAGGCAGCCACATAACGATCCAAAGATACCAAACATAAATCCAATTTCTCCGGTATTATATCCTAAATCTACCATAAAAGGCTTAACCATTGCTAAAATTCCAATAATACCGGAATAACAAAGAATCAGGAAAATTAATTGTTTAGCCACCCCTTTCTGATGAAAGAACAGATAAAGATCTTTCATTGATATTGGCGTTTTGCCTTGTTTGGGAGTGAATTTTTTGTCTTTGTATATAAAAAGAGGTATTAATGCCAGCACAACAAACAAAGAAACACTAATCAGTAAAGCATTCCATCCTATCAGTTTATAATGCAATAGCAATAAGCCACCGCCAACCAGTGAACCGGTAAAACTACCCATACTTTGCATACTATTTCCCAAACTTTTCTCTCTGTGGTTAAACGAAAGAGCTGTAAGCGCATCGGTAGCAATATCTTGTGTGGCAGAAGCTATAAACGACAGTATAATAAGGATAAAGATAGTAGTAAAGTTTGTTTCCAGATCTAAAAAGGCAACCATAAAGATTAATACGGCGTAAACCATTTCAGATGAAAAGATCCATCTTTTATAAGAGCCTAGATCGGAAGTGCGTTTATCTACAAAAGGTGCCCAAAATACTTTCAATATCCATGGAAGTTTAATTAATTGAAGCAAACCAATAGTACTTAACGAAAAATTTCCCTGTCGCATAAGTACAGGGAGTAAAGTACTAAACAAGCTCATCGGCACGGACTGAGCTATGTATAATGAGAAGAATGTAAGTAGTTTATTTGTTCGTTTTGAGTTCATTCTGTCTTTAATTAAAAGAATAAGAAACTGTAGCACCAAATGTCATTGGTTTACCCTTTTGTCCGAAAGAGTTCCCGAGTGATTCCAGATAAAATGCAGTATATTCCTTAGATGTGACATTCTTAATCCAAAGGTCAACCGTCAGACTTTTCATACGAGCAGACACCTTACCATTGACAAGTCCGTAATAATGCTGATAGACTGAATTTTTATCGTTCCAGTAAAGTTTACCGGTACCAACATATTGTGCTGAAAATATAAGTCGGTTAATAAATCCTGAACGGAGATTCCAGGTATAGTCACCTCCGACCATCACTGTCTGTCGCGGAATATAAGGAATATAATTACCTGAATAATCAAAGCCTGCATTATAGCTATTAGCTTCGCCAACATATTCGCGGAACTTAGCTTCCGTAAATCCATAACTCATCTGTAAGTTTAAAGCTTTGGTAATTTCTCCCTGCATTGACAATTCCACACCTTTGCTATAAGACTTTCCTGCATTCTTAAGTAAAGAACCTTTGCCGCTGAGCAAGGGCTGTGAGATTTGCTGATTTCTCCAATCTATATAGAACAAAGAAAAATCACCTTTCAACTTGTTTCCAAAGAAAGAGAACTTATTTCCCACTTCGTAATTCCAGCTATATTCGGGTTTGAAAGTCTGGTCTACATCTGTATCAAAGCTAGTATTGAATCCTCCGGTTTTGTAACCTCTGGTTACAGTTGCATAAGTCATATTAAGAGGATTAAACTGATACTGCAATGAGAACTTAGGAGTAAGCTGAGTAAAGCTAAGGTCTGTATTAAGTAATTGCACTTGTTGCCTTACGCCCGAAACAATCTTTCCGTAATCATAATTCTGACTCGCATTTTCATAATCAAATCTTAGTCCTACGGTTGCTGAAAGTTTCTCAAAAAACAAATCCTTCAATGTTGACTGATGATAAAATGCAAAGCCATTTGTTGGCGCATCATAGTCTTTCACTACAGGCAGATTCTTTACTGTACTTTTAGAAGCCTGATAAAAAGCAAAGAAACCATTAAGCCAGGTATAGCGTTGATCTTTGGAAGATCTCATTTCCAATTCTTCAGAAAGCATGTGCTGACGCATTGACTGGGTTACAAAATATTTGCTTGCTGGAGTAAAGTCCTGATCAATTGCTTGTCTGTCATCTGAATACTGATAACCGGTTACCGATTTCAGCAGGAACTTATCAAAAGAGTAATTCAGTGTTAAACCACTTGTCAATACTCCCCGACGATAAGAACTGTATTCATTATAGTTCACATTTCCAATCTTTCCGGTTGTAACATCCATCGGAGCATAAGGATAACCACCCTGATCTGAATATTCATAGTTTACAAGCAACCCGGCATTAAATCGATTGCTTTTTTCCCAGTACAATTTCATTTTACCGGAAGCAGCATTCAAATTATCTGCCTTTTTTCCGGTATAATCATTAGTAAAGAATCCATCAGCATGTTTGTAGTTTCCTGAGAAAGAATAACCAAAGTCATCATTTAGTTTTCCGTAATACGATCCAGAAACTTGTTCCTGACCATAATTGGCAGCAGTAGCGCTAACTGTTCCTCCCTCATATGATAACGGATTTTTTGTATAAACGTTGATAGTTCCTCCCATTGTGTTACGTCCATAAAGAGTTCCCTGCGGTCCGCGAAGCACTTCAATACGCTCTACTTCGTTAATATCAAGATCAAAAACAGATTTCTCAAAGAAAGGAACGCCATCCACATACAATCCCACGGAAGGAGCATTAATTTTAGAGCCAATGCCACGGATATAAACAGGTGAAGTCAGCTTTGAGCCATAATCCGGAATAAAAAGATTTGGAATATACGAACTAATATCTTTAATGCTCACAATATTCTTATTCTTAATTTCAGTCAAAGGGACAAAAGAGACAGAAGCCGGAACTTCATGAATGTTTTTTTTCTCTTTGTAAGAAGTAACCACTACTTCATTTAATACCACATGAGGTTTTCTTAGTGTATCATTCTCAATAGGATTTGATTTTGCATTCTGGCAAAGAAAAAGAAGAGAGAATAAAAGCGCTGATTTATACATATTTGACTCTACAATTAATTTTCTGCAAAAGTACAACTTTAAAAGGGTAAAATCAATCCTCATTAATTAGGATTCATGCTGTTAAAGAATCTTTCATCCATAACATTATTGATAAAAAACAAAAAGTTACTGCCACCTGCTACTAAAATTAAGCAAAAGTGCCTTTATATAGGCCTTTGAGGTGGTGGTAGATAAAAAATACGTACTATTTCATCTGCTACTAATAACTGTCATCTGCTACTAAAAAAGAAATTCTAACTATAAATCATCGTAAGAATGCAAAGTTAAATATTTATATTGAATATAACACGATTCAATATAAAACAAAAACTAATTGTATATCAAACATGTAAATAGAAACAAATACAAAGATAATAGACTGCCAATAGTTACTTTTTATAAATAAAATAAGTAGGCCCACAGCCGAGAACCGATAAGCACTCGACTGCGGGCTTATCGGTTCTCGAATGCAGGCCCATGGGTCTTTGATTGCAGGCTTACTTATGGTCTATTAAATAGGTAGTAAACTTACAATGCAAACTTATTAAATATCAAAAAAAGTAAAGCTAAATAAGGAATTGATAGAACAAGAATTCTTTATCAATAAGCAGAAGTAAGATAAGTATATAATAAAAAAGTCAGCCCAAATAACTTCGGCTGACTTTATCAGAATTTATAATAGAGAGATTATTTTATTTCTACAGTTCCCAAATCTTTATCAAAACCACCCAACAAATCTACAGAAATAGTTTTATTAAGTGTTGCACTTTGGAATTCTACTGTATAAGTTCCAGATTTTAAGCCATGAAGCATAAAGAAATTGTTTCTTGCAGTATCCGAAACTGTTGTTATGGTATCAGTTCCTACTATTGTAAACACTTTAAATGGAACATTAGCTGGCAATATATGACCAGAAATTGATGCAGTGTTTTCTACAACGTAACCTCTGATAACGGGCTTCAATGAATAGCTTCCATTGCCTTTACGAACTATTGATCTTTCTGCATCAAAATCAATCATTACAGCATATCCACTAGTGGTAACCACACTTTCTTGTATATTCACTTTCAAGCCAGATGTCTGAGCACTGGGAGCTTTAATATTCACTTCGGTACCATCGCTCAAAACAACTGAGTTATTATCTCCCAATACCAATCTCACCTGAGAAACATGTTCTCCTTCATTCAATACAATATTAGACAACAGCGTATCAGTGCCATTCGTTAAATCCATAAGATTATAAACCCTGGGGGTGATTGGCAAGTTTACTTCTACACTATCATTTATAGTGTACTTTATTTGTTGTACATCTATCTTTACAGCATTATAACCTTGTAAAGAAGGTGCATCGGTTAGATAGAAACTTACCTTTGAAGTTCCAGTTGCAGAATCTTCGCTATCACTGCAAGAATTTAAAGAGCCTACTGCTATTACTCCAAGCAAAAGCAGAAATAATAATTTTACCTTTTTCATAACAAACATAATTAATTTAGTTTAGTATTTAGTTATTTTTTATCTTATAATGATCTGATTGAATTTGTTCCCAACTCATATTGTAAGGAGCCAAAATTAAATCTAAAGCCAAATTCAGATTATTCACAGGAAATGCTCCTGTAAAAGAGAGTCCTTTGCAAATCTCTTTGTTTTCTATTGATATTTTATATTCTTTTTCGAGAGCCTCAACTACATCAATAAGAGGCGCACTGTTAAATACATATTTATGACTCACCCAAGTAGGTTCATCTTCCAGCATTACTTTATCCGATCCAAAGCTTCTTCCCTTTGTCAGGATTTTCTTGTCTTTCTTATCTAGGCTCTCTACCAAAACTTTACCTTCATAGCAGAATACATCAAACTTATCTGTTTCAGAAACCATAAAACGAGTTCCTAATACCGATATCAGATGTGTTGGAGTTTCAACAGTAAACTTTTGTCCTTTAGTTACAATATAATAAGCTTCACCTTTCATACTAATATTCCTGTTAAAGTAGAAAAGAAATTTGTTATATTCAACCGAACTGTTTTCATTAAGTTTCACTTCGGATTTATCAGGCAACACAAAAGCCAACTGTTCATTGCTTCCCGTTACATATTTCATATCCATACTCTTTATCCATAAACCACTTCCAAATAGAACAGCAATCAATGCAGCAACAGAAAGATATCGTCTCCAATGAATTATTCTTTTCTCAGATTTTTCGAAGATTATGTTCTTAGAGAACAATCTTTCTTCCATTTCGTCCAAAACATTTTCTCCTGGCTTTTCATCCAACAGCGGAATATGAGAGAAAGCTTCTTTCAGATGTATTTCTTCTTCAAAAGATAAAGTATACCCTTCATTAGATGAGATTTTTTCTAATATATTTATAAGTTCCACTTCTTTCATAGCCCTAAAATTCTCCGTAAAATAAGTAACAGAAATAATATAAAAGAGGCATCCTTCTTCATTTGTCGGATAGCTTCCGAGAGAAGATTGGCAACAGATTGTTTATTTATACCGAGTGTTAAAGCAATCTCTTCATTGGAAAGTCCTTTGAAATACTTCAGATAAACTACTTCACGCTGCCTGCTTGTTAACTTATTCAGCAAATTCTGTATCTTCTTATACTGTTTTTCTTCTTCATCCGCACTTTCATCATCAATATATAATGTAAACGAGTAATCACTCTCTTCCAAAGACACCGCTTGCTCTTTTTTGAATTCATTTATTAATCTGTTTCTAAGCGACATACAGAGATAAGCTCTCATAGAAACAGGCTCACTCAAAGAATTCCGTTTTTCATAAATCGTAATAAAGAGTTCTTGTATAATATCTTTTACCAAATCTTCATTATGAGCAAACTTCATTCCATAAGCATAAAGGAACTCAGCATGCTGTCGGAACAGATTTTTCCATTCCTGCTCATCATTATTCCTTAATTTATCCCAAGATATCTGCATAAAATGCTATTAATATAATTAATTATTTACTAGTGTAATAAACGGCTCATAACAGTTTTACTGTTGCTACGTAGATCTTTAGGAGTCTGATTATATCGTTGCTTACAAAATTTAGTAAAATGTGCCTGAGACGAAAACTGATATCTATCTGCTAACTCCTGAAAAGGAATAGAGGTAGAAATTATATCTTGTAATACAAACTGAGATTTACGTTCAAGCATCCACTGATAAGCCGATTCTCCAAAATTCTTTTTAAATTCCCTACAAAAAACACTTAAACTAGATTTAGCCAAATCAGCAAATTCCTGCAAGTTCTTTACTGATTTATAGTTTGCATATACAAATTCTTTAAAATCCATATTCTTTCCCAAAATAGGAGAAAAAAATGCTGCTAATTCATTCATTGAATAAGAATTTTTTAAAACTAAAATTAATCCGTTTTGTTTCCATTCATTCAACTCTGAAAAATTAAAACCAGATAAAGAATATGATTGATGAAAAAATTCAAGAAAACATTTTAAACTATACTTTATAGGTAAAGTTAAACATTTCTTTTCATTTTCAGCATTATTCTCTGATGACAGAGTTAACCATTGATTAATTTGGCTAATAGAATTCTTTGTCATCTCACATTTTACAGCAATAGAAGTTTCTATTGCTAATAAATTGAATTTAGTTCCCGGAGGTAAAAATAACATGCCATCCGAAAGAAGCATCTTATGATTGCATTCAACACATGAAACTAAAACTTTACCTGATAAAACAAATAAAATAGTACTACTATCACCTGTTTTTATCTCTTTATGATTATCCTTACGTACATCAATCTGTGAAAAACAAGCAGAATTTAAAGCTGAATCCATATTATTTATTTTTAATATTAATCTTCTTTTTACCTCTATGACAATACGAACCATCATTTATACTGGTTCTGAGAAGAAAAAAAATATATTTTTAATAACTAATTTGTAAACAGCTTTATTCTAGCGCTTTCTAACACTCATAAATCATTGATTTTCTGATTAATAATTAAAATGCATAAACTAAATTAATTGCAGCTTTTGTAAGGCCGAAATAGTTATAATCTAAACTCTTATTGTTATTCCATGAATTATTCCACGTTATTTTATCATAAGTAAGGTGTACATAACCAACTCCGGCAGTCGCTTCAATATGCAAATGTTTATTTAATGCCCATTGATATCCACAAGCAATTCCCATTCCATATAAATATCCAGCATACCAGTCGCTATTTGAAAGCCCTTTTCGCTGAAATGGAAAAATCATATTTTCAGCGCCAAAGTGAGAATAATAAAGATGATATCCTAAATAACCGCCATTAAAACTTCGTGAAAACCAATAACGAATCTCTGGTTGTATCAGATAAGATACCGATTTTCCATCGTGTTCTGAATCTCCAGGTTTTATCCCTATTGAAAGTTCTATAGAAACATTTTTATTAATCTTCTTTTCAATAGCAAGGTTTGGGGTTGCTAATCCCCACAAAATTAAATTAGTTTTCAATTCATAATTATTAGCATACGTTGGTAAAGAAAGCATCGGCATAAGATTTCTTCTGGAGGAATTTGGTGAAGTATCTAATATTGGACGATGCTGAGCCAATAATGAATCTGATAAAGATTTGTTTATTGAAGGATTATTTATATTAGAATTCTTATGAATGGCCTGAAGCATAATCTGCTTCTCTTTTTTCTCTTTCTTCTTTAATTCAATAATTACACTTCTGGCAGAATTCATTAATATGTTAACTGTCTGAGGATAATAGTTTTTTTCTTTAACTGCAACGATGTGATTACCTTTACATAAAGAAAAACTAAAATTCCCATCAATATCAGTACGTGTAAAAGCCTTTCCATCAACAGAAACTGTAAAATTATAGAGTGGAGACTTCGATTCTTTATCTTTTAAACGCCCATTTAAAATATATTTCTGGAGAGGTCTCACATATAAATAATCAGAAGCAGCTTTCTTTATTTCCAGATCATAATTAACAAGTAATTGGTTAAGCAATTCTATTGCATTCTTATCGGCTGATACATCACTTATATATAAACGGTTAGTTAGCTCTGGATTAAAATTAATATGTACTTTCTTTCTTTTGCTTATCATTTGAAGAACTTCAGTCAGCGTTTTTTTACTCTTTGAAACACGGTTTTGGTTCTGAGCTTCAGATTGAAAAGATATACCAAACATTAATACACATAATAGAAGATTATAAATATTTATTCGTGCCATTTTTAGTTCGTTTAGTTATATATAGACCTTCTTATTTCCTGATATATAAATCAGTAGGTAAGAAAAAAATAGTTTCTAAGCACAAAATAAACATTTAAAATTCATATTTAAAAAAAGATATTCATTTTTTATTTTTAGAAAAAACCAATAAAACAATAATGTATAAAATTTAGGCAAAATTATATAAACACAAATCCAGCATCAGAAAATACCTTTGCAGCAGGTTTTAATAAAGGAATAATTCTCTATATTTAAATTATCATTGAATTATGAAAAAGAAAGTTTTAATTTTATTATTTGCAATAGCTCCAATAGGACTGTTTGCACAAAATACTGCGCAAGGTCAGGAAAAAGCTTTAAAGCAGTATGGATTTTGGGATAACTGGTTTATTCAAGGACAAATTGGTGTACAACGTACATACAGTGAAAGTCACAAGTATGCTTCTTTCGGCGATAAAATTAGCCCAACAGCAGCATTAGGTGTTGGAAAATTCTTTTCTCCTGAAGTAGGTGCTCGCTTACAAGTAGGAGGATGGACTTCTGCTAATAACAAACTAGACTATTCGTATAACGTAAAGTACTTTAATGCTAACACCGATGCTTTGTTTAACCTAACAAATATCTTCCTTCCTTATAAAGAAGATAGAGTGTTTAATCTGATTGGTATCGTGGGTATAGGTTATGTACATGGTTTCAGGAATTCTGATGAAAATGTACATGCAACAAATAGTGTTGCTCCACGTATTGGTTTACAGGCTGACTTCCGCTTAAGCAATGCATGGAGCATAAATCTGGAAGCAAACGGAAACTTATTACGTGACGACTTCAACGGACAAGAACAATTCGGATGTTCATATGACGGAACTTTGAATGTTTTAGCAGGTGTAACCTATCGTTTCGGAAGAAGAGGATTTGCTACAGTAGATGTTGCTGATCCTGCATTAATTCAATCTTTAAATGACCAGATCAATTCACAAAGAGCTCAGATTGAAGAATATAAAGCTTGTTGTGAAAAGAAATCAGCAGAACCAAAGACAATTATTAAAGAAGTTCCGGCTGCAAAAGGTACTTTATTAAATTCAGTAGTTACTTTCCGTATTGGTAAAGCTACAATTGATCCAAATCAGGAAGTTTATGTGTATAATGCTGCACAATATCTGAAACAAAATCCGGATGCCAAAGTTTCTATTGCAAGTTATGCTGATAAAAAGACTGGAACAGCAGCATTTAACCAGAAATTGAGTGAACAACGTTCTGAAGCAGTAGCTAAAATGCTAAAAGAAAAATACAGTATTGCTGAAAACAGATTCACCGTAGAAAACAATGGTGACAAGCAACAACCTTATCCAGACAATAATGACTGGAACAGAATAAGTATTATTACTTCTAAGTAATATTACTATTGGTTATAAAACTAGACTTAAACTACATACAGTTAAGATGAAACATACAGATTCTACGAGATTTCAATAAATAAATTCAAATCAATTGAAAATAGTTTCTCTTAACTCTAAAAGGGGCTGTATCAAAAAAGATACAGTCCCTTTCTACTTATTAATCTTACTGTTTGCGTATAAAATTCCTTCTTTGTAAATTGCAGCTGTTTTTTAACTTAAATCAAATAAAAACGGCAATGATCCGACTCATTTTACTTACTGATTTTACAGAATCTTATGCACACAAGTTATTAAAGGGCATAATGGATTATTCAAAAAAGCATGAGCCATGGGTATTATGTCGTATGCCGCCGGCTTTCAGACAACAATACGGGATAGAAGGTATTCTGAACTGGGCTAAAAGATGGAAAGCTGATGCTATTATTGCTCAGTTTGACAATGTGGACAATGTTGATTTATTCAGAGAAAACGGTATCGTGGCACTTGCTCAGGATTATAAATCAAGATTTTCAACCATACCCAACATTACAAGCGACTATAAGCTGACAGGCAAAATGGTTGCTGACTTCTTTCTTCAGAGAGGGTTTAAGAATTTTGCTTTTTTTGGCTATAAAAATGCCTGTTGGTCTCAGGAAAGATGTGAAGGATTTAAAAATGAAATAACAAAATTCGGATTCGAGAAAAATTTCTATGCATTCCATAACCAAAAGTTGGAAGAATTGTGGTATTACAAGCAACACCCGGTTTCCAAATGGCTGAAGTCACTACCCAAACCTATAGCTCTGATGGCGTGTGATGATACGCAAGGGCAAATAATTACTGAGATTTGCAAAATATGCAATTTAAGGATCCCCGAAGATATTGCTGTTATGGGAGTTGATAATGATGAAATGACGTGCGATCTTTCTGACCCGTCACTTTCAAGTGTGTTGCTGGATGTTGAAAAAGGTGGTTATGATTCGGCCGAACTGATCGACAGAATGGTGAAATCTCAGAATTTTGATGATTATCGTGATATCTTTATCAGTACATCATACATTGTGCAACGACAATCAACAAACGTATATCCTATTCAGGATAAAGAGATTGCAAAAGCATTAAAATTCATTGATGAATGTACACTGGAAAAAATAAATGTAGACGATGTTGTTAAACAAGTTCCACTTTCAAGACGACTATTGGAAATTAGATTCAAGCAATTTACTAAAATGTCTATATACCAGTACATAATGAAAAAAAGAATGGATCGTTTTGCACAATTGCTCATTGAATCTAAAGCACCGGTAAATGAAATTGCTGCCCAGTTAGGAATTACAGACATGAAAAACCTATCACGACAATTCAAAACAATTGAGGGCTGTTCTCCTCAGCAATACAGAAAAAAACATACCCCCAAAAATGATTAGCTAATATTTGTGACTGCCAACTTCGACAGAGATCTTCTTTTCCTTATTAGTGCCATATTTCACAACTAGTTCAAACGGCTCATTAGTATCTATCGTGATATACGGTACTTCATTTATTGATTTTCGTGAATCCGCAATAAGAGAAATCATTCCTTTTGGGCCGAAAGGAAAACGTTCGATGCCGTTTTTCTCAGTCAGATTCATATCCCAGGTTATTGTTTTCGTAGAATAATCTGAACGGATACCTATGATAAATTCAATAAATTCGGCAATTGGAGGAAGACCGGTCCAGCCCACAAAGTCTCTTCTGGCCATGAATCCCGGTTCGCAGCTTTCCGGAGCATAATATTCAAAGAAAGTTCCTGTCTTTTTATAAACCTCAAACACCTGATTATAATGATTCATAGCTATTTCGTGAGCCAAAGTTCTGTATCCTTTTTCGGCAAGACCATTGATAACCATGTAATTTGTTCCAGGCCAAATTCCACCTTGCCAGTAACGTCCGTCTTCTTTATATTTAGGATGATCGGCCGACAATGAAGGTACACGGTATTTTCGATTGAAAGTCTTAGGGTTATTCAATTCAGAAACAAGTCTGTCCAGCTTACCTTTATCTAGAACATCTGAATATAGAGCCCAATATGCCCCAATTCCTTTGGTAGAACACAATGAACCATCGGCATACTGATCATAAAGAAATCCTGTTTTCTCATCCCACAGATTTTTACGGATATACTCTTTCAACATCTTCACTTCGTCCTCAAAATCTTCAATCTCCTGCCATCTTTCAAGATAGAATCCCATCTGCAAAAGAGTGTTTGCAATAAAAAGCTGTTGAAGATTCGTATCCAACCAAACCATGTGACCATTACTGTAAATGGGGTTATACTTTGACTGTACCCGAGGCATATTATCCATACCTGTGCCCCAGCCGCTCGACCAATAAGTTCCGTTTTGCCATGTACGATTCAGCCTCAGCCATTTATAATAAGCACACAGTACAGGAAATACTTTATTCAGACGGTCTGTATCACCAAATTCCTTGTAATAAGCCATCTCTACCCAGGGAATAAGGTTCGGGCCGGTACTAGTGGGATCGTAGCGTTCAAAACAATCAGAGCCATCTGCCCTTATCTCACGACAAATAAATCCGTCAGGGTGTTGCTTTGCGTAGAAATTATCAAGAGTATGTTGGAATGGAAAGAAACGTGCGCCGTAACGGGCAAAGAGCATCATAAAGGAAGTGTCCCACATAAAGATATTTCCGTTGTAAGCAGTATCCAGATAACTTGCCACAAATCCCGATCCAGGAATAGGATCTTTGATGTTGCCGATAGCAATCTGCCATGCATGCCAATACATCTCGATTTCTTTCTCATGACCTGTCCAAACCGGGCTTGGCAAAACAGACTTAGCTTCCTCAAAAGAGCCATGTTTTATTATATTTGGTTTCATTATCCGAAACTCATTCTCTGCAACTAAAGCATCTTTTACGTAAGTATCCTTATACTGTAACCTGTATTTACCGGATATAGAATCATTTTGGGCTATTATATTTGAAGAATATCCCGATATTAACGAACATAGGGCAATTCTTATAATCAGTTTCACGTTATTCATAATTCATTATTTTACCTAAATCCAGAAACAAAGTGTTAAGGTAATCTTTTTAAGTTAGATATTATTAATAAACAGCTAAAAATTGAATTAGACAACTAAAGCAGACGCTCCTAATAAGCTTATATCCTCGCTTTGGGAAACCATAATTTTTATATTCTCAATGGTTTTCTTATACGGAAAATCGGACATTGCATTAAACATACTTTCTGAGAAAAGCGAATATGCAGACGCAATTCCCCCTCCTAAAACAATTGCTTCAGGATCATAAGTATATAAAACCACTTTCAGAAGATTGCCCAAATGAGCGCCGATCTCATTCCATACAGTTTTTGCCTGAGCATCTCCAGTTATAGCCTTTTCGTAAGCTTCTTTTCCTGTTGTATTATGATACTTTACAAAAAAGCCGCTGCTACAATAGTGTTCGTAATCATAATCAAGATATGATAATGAACCTATTTCACCCGCTCCGGTATTGACACCATTATACAGTTTTCCATCAATAATAACTCCCGCCCCTACTCCAGTGCCTAATGTTATTCCAATTACATCGGAATACGGAACACACTCTCCAAAAAGTTTTTCGCCCAAGGCAAAGCAATTGGAATCATTGTTAACGAAAACAGGCATTTTAAATTTCTGTTCAAGAATATCCTTCAGATGCACCTCTTGCCAGGAAGGAATATTGGCTACATTATACACGATTCCGCGTTCTGTATTGACAACTGAAGGCACTCCTATACCTATTCCTTCAGGATTAGAAGGCATTACATCTTCTATAAGCTTTATCAAAAAAGAAAGAACCTCCTCTTCACTAGCTTTCGACGGGCAAGGAGCGCTAACTTTATGCACCACCCTACCATTTTCTATTATCCCGACACGTATATTTGTACCTCCTAAATCTATTGCTATTTTCATAATATTATTTTTGTATCTTTATAGTTAACAACTTTTTCTGTCAAAAAGCTGACAGATTTACAACTTTAAAAGTTTCTTTATTTTATCAAATAGTGCTGTATTTTCATATATTCCAGTAAAATTATAGGCACCTGGTCCAAAAGCATAAACCGGAACCATCACTCCACTATGCCCATCTGTAGAAAATTTACCTACAATCTCTCCTTTATTCAAATCGCCACCAACTAATGTTAAACCACCAGTTTCATGATCGGCAGTAACAACAACAAGTGTTTCGCCATCTTTAGCTGCCCATTCGAATACTTTACCTACAGTTTTATCAAAGTCAACAACCTCTTGCATCAACATGTCGAGTTGATTAGAATGTCCGTAATCGTCTAGTTGTGACCCCTCAATCATCAGGAAGAAGCCATTCTTGTTTTGTGAAAGTAAATCTATTGCTTTCATGGAAGCTTTCTCCAGAATATTGCCTCTTACTTTTGGTTCAGGAAGGTCAAGCGTATCAACCACAGCCAGTACTTTTCCAAACTTTATCTTGGCAAGATCATCCCATTTTCTAGGAGTTTTATAACCCTTTTTCTCCATTTCCCTGAAAATATTTCTTCCATCGGGCCTGTTTTCAAAATAACGTGATCCGCCTCCGAAGATAAAATCAACACCACAGGTTGTATAGTCGGCAGTAATTTCATAATCCTTATCACGATCTGCATTATTACAACAAAAATCTGCAGGAGTAGCATCATTCAAACGGCAAGTCACGACTACACCGGTGGAAAGTTTCTTTGCTTTGGCAAAGTCGGTCAGTGAAGGGAGTGGTTTTCCATTCACATCTGTTCCTACCATGTGGTAATTTGTTTTATGACCAGTGGCAAATGCTGTTCCTCCAGCTCCGGAATCGGTTATCAGTTTATTGGCACAATATGTCTTTGACAGACCCACAGCCTGTGCATTTTCAATATTCAGCTTTCCTTTATTGACAGTCCATGCTGAATACATGTGCATAAGACTCATACCATCGCCCACCATAAAGATTACATTCTTTATCTTTTTACCTTTCGGGGCATGAAGTTTAACTACATTATAAGTATTATCAATCGTTACTGTTTGTTCCTTATCTTTACGGCTTTGTGCTTGCAAAGTAGCAGACTGTGACATTAAAAGTACAACAGCTAGCGCTACATTCATAAAACTCTTTTTCATATTTTTAAACTATATCATTACTATTTCATTTCTATACGAACCATTACAGGAGCATGGTCTGACAAATAAATTGTGTTATTCGTTTCAGCAAGTACACCATATTTTAAGACCTTTAATCCACCACGAACGAAAATATAATCTATGAGTTCCCGTTCATTCAAAGGAAGCTTTCCAAAATCGTGATAACTCCATGCAGGGCCATATAATACAGAAGACACCGTCCGTGTATCTGTTAAGTGCAATGCTTTATTGGAATCAGTAAGTGATTTGATAACACTTGATGAAGGGGCTGAATTAAAATCGCCTGTAACAATAACCGGAAGCTTCTGCCCTATTTTACTTATGTTGTTCAATAGAAGTTTTACACTTTCTCTGCGTGCTATTTTTCCAATATGATCCAAATGAGTATTAAGCACAAAAAGATTTTTATTGGTTCTTTTATCTTTCAAAATAGCCCAGGTTGCAATTCTTTCACAAGCTCCGTCCCACCCCAATGAACCAGGAACATCGGGTGTTTGACTTAACCAAAAATAGCCGGACTTTACCAAACTAAAGCGAGACTTTTTAAACCAAACGGGGCTATATTCACCTTGCTCCTTTCCATCCTTACGTCCAACTCCGATAACTTCATATCCGGGAAGAAGACTCTTCATATCTGATAACTGATTATGAAGAACTTCCTGAGTTCCCAAGATATCAATATCATAAAAACGAATAGCATTTGCTGCATTCTCTTTACGGTACTTCCAGTTATTGAGACTATCTTCGGGATTGTCGTATCTCACATTGAATGTCATTACATTTATACCACTATCCTTTGAAGTTTTTTCGGGAAGTGTCCATGAAACAAGCAGTGGTAAAAATAAAATTAAAAAATACTTTTTCATATCTATATCATGATAAATTCTTATTTAACAAACAGATTTTCTGCAGGTATTGAAGTGAATTCTTTTGAATTAGGAACTTTCCATGCCCATTCAAGACTCTCACCTTCATAATCTTCAAAATACAACAGCTTATATATGTGAAAGCCTTTTTTCAAAGCAATTTTTCCTGTAGCCGAAATTGCAGCATGTGAACCATCATTATTCACAACTTCCTTGTCGTTAATATATAGTTTGCTTCCATCGTCGGATTTTGTAAGGAACTCATAAATACCATCTTCGGGTACATATACAAGACCTTCAAACGTATATGCAAAATGATCGGATTGCAAAGCTTTCAATATTGAAGGTTCTTTTAAAACTCCACTTTCTTTGACCTGAGATAAAAGAATATCAGAGACTTTAGTAAAATTACCTTCATAGTAGTTATATGACGTTCCGTGAACTGAAGGTGATATATTATTCAAAGCCTCATCAAAAACAGCTTTTCTTGCGTGAACAATCATAGTTGGACTAGGCTCGATATCTTCTTTATAAGCTTTCGCTCTGATTTCTGCCGATTCACTAATCTTAATCGGGCCGCAATAAACAGGAGAATCATCGTCGGGTTCACTTCCATCAAGCGTATATCTTATTTCAGTATACGGTGTTGCGGAACCCATCCTCACATCTACCTGACCAATAAATAAATCAAGATCAGTTTCTACATATGGAACAGAAACAAACGATTTTTCTGTATACGAATAGGGAGAAGAATGATCTGAAGCACCCCTTTTATAATTCGGAGTTGCCGATAAAGTAAAATTTAGAACTCCACCTTCCATTAGTTGCTGGTAAGTTATATAATTATTATCTATACGTTTCCCATTAAGCTCTACCTTCTCAATATAAATATTCTTATCTGGATTATTGGCTATAATGGTCAGTTTCTTTCCGTTAGCTAATGTAATCACCGCTTTTCCGAACAAAGGAGAAGTGAGATTAAATTCATTGGAGCCAGGACAAACAGGATAAAGACCTAGACTACTGAAGATATACCATGCAGACATTTGCCCGCAATCTTCATTTCCACAAATACCATCAGGAGTAGGATGATACATTTCCTTTAATAATCTCCGTACCATTTCCTGTGTTTTCCATGGACGTCCCACATAGTTATACAGATACGCCATGTGATGACTAGGTTCGTTTCCATGCGCATATTGTCCTATTAATCCAGAGACATCAACTAAATCACCCACCAGTGGCGATTTGGTGGTAAACAAAGAATCCAAAGCATTAATAAAATGATCTTTCCCACCCAAAAGGCTGACTAAACCATTAATATCATGAGGCACAAAGAAACGATATTGCCACGCATTGGCTTCTGTATAATTTCTACCTATTTCATAAGGATTAAAAGAAGCATCCCAATTACCATCCAGTCTCTTTCCTCTGAAAAAGCCTGTACTTCCATCAAATACATTCAGGTAGTTTTGAGAACGCTTTATGTATGTTTTATAAATATCATTTTTTCCCATTGCCCTAGCCATTTGTGCAATAGCCCAGTCATCATAAGAAAATTCCAAAAGGCATGAAATAGATTCCTTTTTAATATTTGAAGGGATAAATCCATATTTAATATAATAATCGGCTCCCTTTTTATTTTTTTCTGACGATTCAATCATCGCTTTTAATGCCTTCTCAGCATCAAAAGAACGTATACCTTTTAAATAAGCATCGGCAATAACAGACGCGGAATGATAACCGATCATAGTACTTGTCTCTCCAGCAGATAACGGCCAGATAGGTAGTTCACCTGATTTATCATAATCATTTAGTAGTGAATTTATTATGTTTCGGGTTAGAGTAGTATCAATAACAGTCATCAAAGGATTCCAGGCACGAAATGTATCCCAGATTGATAAGGTTGAATATTGCTTTTCACCTTCCTTTAAATGACCGGTTATCATATCATGCCCACGGTACTCGCCATTAACATCACTAACAATATTAGGAACTACCATACTATGATATAGTGCAGTGTAGAAGTTCTTAATATCATCTTGCTGTCCGTCTTCAACCTGGATAACGGATAACATCTTGTTCCAGTTATTTAATGACGATTTACTTATCGAATTAAAATCGAATCCTTTTATATCATGCAAAAGATTCTCCTTTGCATTCTCCATGCTTACAATAGATAAACCTACTTTAACCACTATAGGCTTCTGGTTTTTAGAATCAAATCCTGCTATAGCCTGAATATTTTTTCCTTTAAGAACAGAATCGGCTAATTCCTTTTTCCCATTATTTAGAAATGTAAGTGTTTTTATTGGTTGAGAAAACTGTGCTACAAAATAGATGTATTGGTTATCTACCCATCCACGAGTGCAACGCATACCGGATATTTCGTTTGCACCGGTTTGCTTAAAGCTACTTTCATAAATAAATTCATTATCAAGAGAATGAGCAAGATCAATAGCAATGGACTTATGACTTCCTTTTGGAAAAGTATAACGATGTACACCAGCATAAGTCGTAGAGGTAAGTTCAGCCTTAATATTTCCATCTTTCAGAATTACGGAATAAAATCCCGGATATGCTTTCTCATCACTATGAGAAAAAGAAGAAGGATGTAGTATATCTATTAAAGAAACATTTTCCGAACTTTTAGCCAAAGGACGAAATAATATATCGCCCAGATCTATACATCCGGTTCCGCTTAAATGAGTATGCGAGAATCCATTTATTGTTGAGTCATTATAATGATAGCCAGAACATGCATCCCAATTACCAAAGCGGGTATCAGGGCTAAGCTGAACTGCCCCGAAAGGCTGAGTTGCTCCTGGATAAGTATGTCCATGTCCACCGGTTCCAATAAAAGGATCAACAAATTTCGTTAACCTTATTTCTTTCTGGCTACAACCTGATAATAATAATAACAATATCAAAAACTTTAATGCATTCTTCATCATCTCACTTTTTGGGGAATAAGAAAGGGAATGAGATTAACTCATCCCCTTCACAAAAAAATATATTATTTTGATGGATATCCTTCGTTTTGTTTCAAAGCACCCATTGCTTTAATTACTTCATTTACCGCGTAAGGTAAAACACAATCTTTAGAATCATAAGTCTTTGCTGCCATAATCTGGATCACACCTTTATATGTTTTTCCATTGATTGTCATATCTTTGCCATTTGTCAAATCCAAAGCCGAAGCCGGATCGGAACGATTTAAGTATTTCAAACCATGTTTTGCTGATTCCAAACGAGTTTTTGAATCAGTATATCCCTCTGCAGACCAACGTTTAAGATCCATCACACGATCAGTATACTCGCCAGCCAATTCACAACGACGTTCATGCATTAAGTCGTATATTGTTGGATTAGTATATGGCTCACCCATACCAGCACGTTTCGCTATTCTATTCAATACAGGAGCAGCAAGTCCGCTCTTTCCTTGCTCAATGAGAGCTTCGGCCTTAAATAACAACATTTCAGCAAAACGCATAATTGGAACATTGAGATCTGTTGTAGGTCGGTCGCCATTAGCTGAAACATAAGTAGATACTCCTGCACCTTTTGAATCTATTGTACCATATTTGTAAGGTTCCATATATTTATTAAACATAAATCCACACTCAAGGTCTGTTGAGGAGTAGAATTTGCGTTTCTCTCCGAAGAAAGTAAATTCGTCACCATACTGCAATATTGTAACAGGTCTGCGCAAATCTTTAGAATCATATTCGGCCCATAATTCCAATGTTGGTTTGAAGTTACCCCAGCCGTTATAACGTCCCCAGCCTTTGTTATCAAGACAGATTCCAGGGAAAATACTTCCTGCAATAGTAGCACCTGTAGAGTTTACTGACCAGATAGATTCTTTTCCCCATTCATTAGCAATAGTGAAAACATCTGCAAAATTATCCAATAAACCACGTCCACCTTCATTTTCCAGTTTGTCAACAAGCTCTGGGATTAATGCCCATTTAGATTTGTCGTACTGCGCCCAGTAAGCATAGGTTTTAACCTTTAAAGCAATTGCAGCATCTTTGGTAGCACGACCAAAATCATTTTCTGTGTATTCATTAAACCAAGGTAATTTTTCAATGGCTTTATCAAGATCTTTAATAATCAGATCATAATTTTCCATAACAGTAGCCTTCTGTGGAGGAATTGTACTATCATCATAAGGATTAAAATCTTCGTATCTCACAAACGGAACTCCATTATCAACTCTACCATAACGATAAGCAACCATAAAGTGAGAAAATGCGCGAAGAAAATATGCTTCACCTATATGACGGCTGATAGCTACCGAAGGACTTTGCAATTTTAATCCGTTGTAAATAATGTTATTAGAACGAGCCATCATTTGATACATATAATTATATATATCTTTTATGCTACCTTCTGTTGTTCCGTCCATATTTAAATTTGCAAGATTCATCTGAGCGTTACCTCTTGCTCTAGAAAAGAACACATCATCAGATGCTCCTTGTTCCCAGAATAAATTTCGTCCCCATGTTTCTTCCATTTCCATATTTGAATACACTGCAACCAATGCATCACTAAAATCTTTTTCAGTTTTCCAGAAACTTGCTTCAGTAGCAGTTCCTTCCGATTTTACATCCAGCCAATCACTACACGAAGCAAAAGTGAATGATGTAAGCAATATTATTGATATAGTTTTAAATTTCATCGTTTAAACTTTTAACAGGGTTATTAAAATTTCAATTTCAGTCCTACAGAGAATGTTCTGGCAATTGGATATTGTCCTCCATCAAGACCAACTCCACCAACTTCAGGATCGATACCTGAATAAGATGTAATTGTTGCCAGATTATCAACACTGAATGTTAAATCCAATGTGCTGTTTCTTGAAGATAAATAGTTCCATTTTCTAATTAAGTCTGTCAAAGAGTATCCTACAGTTATATTCTTTACTCTTAAATAGCTACCATCTTCCAGATAATAATCAGACAACGTTGTGAAGTTACCATTCGGATCAGATGCAGAAATACGAGGAACATCATTATTTGGACCATTCAACGCTTTAAGAATATCACGAGAACGGTTGAAGTTACTTACTGATTCATTCAAAGTCAGGAATTTGTAAGCATTGAAAATCTTAGTATTGGCAACCCCTTGAAGCATCATACTGAAGCTTAACTTCTTCCAGTTAAATCCTGCAGAAAATGCATACGTAAATTTTGGCATTGCATTACCCATAAATTCTTTATCACCACTATCTATTGAACCATTTTCATTCTTATCAATAAATTTCAAATCGCCTACCTGAGCTTTAGGCTGTATTAATGTTCCACTAGCATTTTTATAGTTGTCAATTTCGGCCTGAGTTTTGAAAACACCTGCGTTCTTTACCAGATAGAATGAATACAAAGGTTGTCCTTCCTCTGTACGATAAGGATTAAGTTCCTTGAATGTTCCACCATCTGTCCATACAGGCTTATTTCCATTAGCATCTGCAGCCCCAATGTTGTAAACAACATTTTTAAGAGTGGCAAAGTTACCGCTTAACCAATAGTCAACATCACCCACCTTATCTTTCCATGTTGCTGCAAATTCAAAACCACTGTTGTGTATTTCTCCATCATTAACATACATTGCTCCCAAACCAATACTTGATGTCCAGCCAGCATCTTGTTGTCTGATCAAGCCCTTTGTTTTCTTTTCAAAGTAATCTGCCACAATGTTTAATCTGTTATTAAACATTGCAAGATCAATACCTAAGTCCAACTGTTCTGAAGTTTCCCATGTTAGTTTTGCATTATATCCATTCGCTTTGTACTTACCAGTAACAACCGGAGCATTCTTACCAGCCTGCTGACCAACATCACCACTACCAAATACATAATTTGAATAAGTAGGATATCCATATCCATAAGCTATTGAACCTACATTACCAATACGTCCCCAGCTTGCACGCAACTTCAATAAGTTAAGAATATCTGTTTTCGGCATAAATGGTTCTGATGATATTTTCCATGCAGCTGTTGCCGATGGGAAATCACCATATTTTTGTCCCTGAGGTAAACGGCCGGCATAATCACGTCTCATAGATCCTGTTACGAAATAACGATCAGCCCAGCTATAAGATGCTCTACCAACTAAAGATAAGTTTCTGTCGAATGCATAAGAATCACTAGGATTAAGATAAACCGATGCGTTTCCAAAATAAGTCAAAGCTTCATCTTCACTCTCGAAATTATTTGCAGAAGCTGAAAAAAAACGATACTTATATTCAGAAGTCGTTGTAGAAGCCATCAAACCAATGTTATGACGGTTAATTACACGATCGTAAGTAAGTGTATTCTCAAAATTCCAGTCATAAGAATTAGAGCTGCCATAATAAAGTGTATTTTTATTCAACGGTTTACCTGGCTCCAATCTTCGAGGAGAAAAATCTTTTTCAAAATAGTTAGTCGATTTATAAGTAAAACGAGAAGTAAAATTCAATCCTCTAACAGGCTCCATTATATCTAAGAAAGTTGATGAAGTTATTTTAGATAAATTGTAATCAATGAAATTAGCTTTCAAAGTTCTTACAGGATTAATAACGTCACCATGGATATCAGAGAAATTACTTCCATATTTAGCTATATAAGCAGCATCCTGAGGAGCAGTTCCTCCAAAGCCACCGTCGGCTGTATATACTTCAGCATTACGAGGCATTTCAAGAGCACTAAGAATTACTCCTGATTCAGCGCTTGAAGTATTAACATCTCTTGGTTTAGTCTTTTGCCAGCTTAAATCTTCACGTAAACGAATATATTTATTCAGTTTAAACATTGAATTGAAACGAGCTGTAATTTCTTTATTATATGTATTAATCAATGTACCTTGCTTCTCATTGTATTCAAGAGACAAACGATTAGAAAAATCTTCTGTACCACCTGATACTGCGAAATTATGACGTTGATAGGATCCTGTTCTGAATATTGCATCAACCCAGTCGGTACGTGTCGTTCCTATATATGGATTCTTTGTCACATTCCAACCATCAGGCAAATATTGTTCACCTCCCAATGCTGCAGCTCTTACTTTTCTTTCTTCGTCAATAGTCAAAGACTGAGGAAGATTCTGAGAAGTTGAAAGTCCGCTTACAACACTGTATTCAAAAGAAGGCTTACCGGATGTTGCTTGTTTTGTAGTTACCAATATTACACCAGCCGACCCTGCATAAGCACCATAAATTGCAGCCGAAGCAGCATCTTTTAATACAGTAATAGAAGTAACATCACTAAAATTGAAAGGAGCTCCTGGCACACCATCGACAACATATAAAGGAGATTCCCCACTTCGTGATCCCATACCACGAATTGTAATTGTTGGTGTTGATCCTGTATGTCCTCCATTAGAAACAACAGATACACCCGGGATTTGTCCTTGTAACATTTCTGCTGCATTCGAAACAGGACGTTCCTGCAACTTACTTACATTTGAAACTGTAGATACAGCGGCAGAGAGATCTCCCTTCTTCATCTTACCATATCCAATCACTACAATTTCATTTAAAGTCTTTGAGTCTTCTTTTAGCGTAATATCTAATTGGTTTTTACTGCCTACGGCAACTTCCTGTCCATTGAAACCAACATAACTAAATACTAAAACTGCATTCTTGTCTACATTTAAAGAAAAGTTGCCATCCATATCGGATACAGTATTATAGTTCGTTCCTTTAATTTTAATGTTAACTCCAGGAATGCTTAAACCCTTTTCGTCTTTTACAGTACCTACAACTTTACGCTGTTGCTGAGTTGTGGTAGTTAGATTCTGAACGTCATCACTCTTTGACGAAATTAGAGCTGATGATAAAAATTTTTCCGAGGTAAACGAATTGCCCTGAACTTCCGCTTTTAAAGGCAATACACCAATTGCCAAAGCACCCCAAATCAGGTACCATCGTTGCGTTTTTCTCATTGTTTTTTTTGTTTTAATACACATACAAATAGTTTTTTTGGTTTCAAATATTAAATTTTAAACTTTGGCAAAAGTCAGAATTCCATCTTTTGCCTTAGTGTCAATAAGGTTAAATTTCTGTTTCAAAATATTTTTTTATCTAAAAATAAAGACAAAAAAGTATCTATACAAGAGCAAACACACAAGTAGTTAATAACTCCTAGGATAAGACGTTCCAGGAATTTTAATAAAAAGAAGATACAGGCTATTTATTTCATAGGCTTAATGGTTGTTAACAATTAGGTTATTAATGCTTTTAATGTAAAATTAGCATTTACACCTCAAATCAACCTGGCAAATTGCGAATAAAAATCTTCATTTAGCGAAAATCAAATTATTATTTAGATAAAGAATAGGTTCTGCATATTTCACTACCATCCATTAAACGGATATAAGTAAGAAAAACCTTTTCTCCTTCTTTCAGGCAAAAAACACGTGCACCATTCTGAAAATCTGTATATGTAGTTCTTCCTCCCGAGAATCTTCCATAACCAAGAGCAATTCCATAAAGTGATGCCATATAATCGTTATCATGATCGTGCCCAACAAATACTCCCATTATATCTCCACTTTCCAGCATGGCAGCAAACATTCCTGAATTAACAGATGCCGGACATTCATCTTCCAGGCGAATTCCAGTATGGATGCTTTTTTCATTTTTATATGCTTCTTTATATTCAGGAAGAGGAATATGGAAAAAAGCCAAAGCTGGAAGCGGTTTTCCTGCATTCTGTTTAGTATAAGAAGAACTGGTATGACGATACCACTGTATCTGATCGAAAGAAAACCATCCATATCCTTTCACAGAGTCTAACTTTGAATAATCATTTGAATCCATACAATATATAAGAAATGCTGCTTTAGCATTTTTTGCCGATTGTATTTCCAATGAGACATCAGACAATCCTTTATCGCTTTTCTTATTTAGATTATTTGGAGCAGCAGTTACAATGTCTGCAATTTCAGCACGTGTAAGATCTTGTTCCGGATCGTGGTTTCCCATTGTTATAATAAAAGGAATACCTTTTTTAATTAATGGTTTCAGCACCATATCCCATCCTTTACGGGCAGGCTTACCAGTCACTACATCTCCTGAAAAAACTATTAAATCAGGCTGTTCTTTTTCAAGTACTTTATCTATCAATTTAATAGCATCGAGAGATTCTTTTTTTTCGGGTACTACATGTGTATCAGTAAATTGAACAATCTTAAATGTTCCATCCTGATGGTAACGAAGCTGCTGAGCATCCAGTCTGGTGCAAACAGCAAATAGAATTAAAATTAAAAATAGGTTCTTTTTCATCTTATTGGCAATAAATATGTTTTTCAATATTGTAAAAGTAATCTCTTTGAAGAGAACTTTAACAGCAAATTGCAAATTATAATCTTCATTTCACGAATTTATAGATTATCTGTATAAGATAAATAAGAAGTTTATCAATAAAAATAATAGTACTTAAAAGCAATTAAATATTTTTATCATATTATTTTCCATAGGAAATTTGTTTTATAAGAAAATACATATATCTTTGCATCGTTCTTTCTAAAGGAACAAATTTCCAAAGGACTATTTTTTAGAACTAAGGATACTTATTTAATTCGAGCAACAGATAGTTATAAGTTTATATAGGAGAAGAGAAACAATGAAAACCTGAAGAACAATGAAAAAGCTGACATTAATATTGCTAATGACGGGGCTGATTTTTACCTCGTGCAACGGACAACAAAGTAATAAACAAATTGATAACAAATTAAAAACTGAAAATAAGATGAAAACAATTCATTTAACAAAAGCAGAGTTTCTAAAGAAAGTAGCTGATTACGAAACCAATCCTAACGAATGGAAATATTTAGGTGACAAACCTGCCATTGTTGATTTTTATGCTTCATGGTGCGGTCCATGTAAAACTATTGCTCCTATCCTGGAAGAACTGGCTGCCGAATATGGTGATAAAATCTATATCTATAAAGTAGACACTGAGGAAGAAGAAGAATTGGCTGCAGCATTTGGTATTCGCAGTATTCCTTCATTATTGTTCATCCCAATGAATGGCAAGCCACAAATGGCGCAGGGAGCTATGCCTAAGTCGGCATTCAAAGATGCAATTAACGAAATTCTGCTGAAAAAATAATAAAAATGGCACTGACTATTGACAAGAACCGATGCCCGCAAAACCATAGGTGTCCGCTTCTTAGAGTATGCCCTGTAGGTGCTATTTCACAGGACGGACACAGTCTTCCGGTTATTGACTCTGAGAAGTGTATTGAATGCGGAAAATGTACCAGATACTGTGGAATGCAGGCTGTATATAAAAAATAAATCTGTAATGTTTCATAGAAGAATAGCTCAGGAAATGATGAATTCCTGAGCTATTTCTTTTTCTTCCACCGGGATGTACAAAGCCTCTCCACCCGGGTCTACGAGGTCTGTACACCCGGGTGGAGAATTATCGTACACCCGGGTGGAGACGATAATCAGACTTCTAATTTATTTTTTCTCTCAGCTCATGTTTTATATATCTCCTTATGGTTCTGAATTTTGGATGTATAGCAAATTTAGGGCGAAGTGAGCTTTCTTTCAGCATAAATGCCAAAAGACAAAATATTCCTAATATTACAAGCCAGCCATACAGTTCCTTCATAGAAACTAATAACGCCTGCTGCTGTAATGCTCCATAAAGTTCACCTTGAGGCATTTGATTTGCCAAAACATTTACATGATCCAGATTTGAACTCAATAGCATTACATTCTTTGCCATTACATATTTGAAGGCACGGCCAAGTATTGCTGCACCAAAAAATTCGCCAAAGCAAGCATCAACAAAAGCCTGTATAGTCAGCGCCTGCCAAAAGAATTGAAAAGGAACGTGTGTTAATGCCGTAAGAAAACAAATTGCAAGCACCACATAAGCAAAGCTCCTTAGAAACACAGGTAATATCAATGCTTCTTTAGGTAAATTATAATCGATTATAAAATAGAAAATCATTAAATAACCTACAACGGCAACAAATGCAATAACAGTAACACTCTTAAAGCTCCATTTCTTTAAAGCAAATGTTCTATACATAAAAAAACTTGCTGTAACTATACCTAAAATGGATATCCAATTAAGTGAAATGAGATTCAAAGAATCGTATCCTAGTATTTGTTCCATGTATAGATGTTCCAGAACATGTGTCGGCGAAAGTAAAATGAACACCAGCAGATATAGAAAGCCCGTAACATACACCATTTTGAATGTCCAGGTTTTCATCGAAATAAAAGGATGACGTATGTTTGATGCACGCCATAAATTGGTAGTAAGCAGCACAACAATTGCTATGGTTGCCATTCGAATATATTCAGAATTATACCAATCGTAATATTCCCCGTACACGCAAACGAAAATAATACATAGAATTGTTAATGCCCAAATAAAAGCGCCTAACCAATCGATACCGTAAAGTGGTAACTTTTTCATTGCGCGAAAAGTACGGAATATAATTACTGTAGTCAGCATCATCAAACCAAGTAGTCCGATAACCACCCAATGCATATATTCCCATTTTGAAAGGTATGAGGTATAAATAGCAGTCAGCCCTGTAAAGCTAATCATCCCTTGCACCATCAAATTGATATAGCAGAAGAAAATGGATAAATCTCTTTTAGGAGTAATCCATAGCTGGATAGTGGAGTTACACTCAAAGGTTCCCCACATTCTGAAAACTCCGGCCACAAAACTGGTTGCCACAAGAACAGGCACACTGATAGAATGCATGCAAATCAGATTACATACAATAATACCCGTAGCGCAAGTAAGCAAAGTTGGTTTTGATGCAAAACGAAATTTCAACCGGAACATAACGCAAAAAACCAATGCCAACCCCACTAGCGAGGCGGTACCTGCCATCGTTATATCTTCACGCCTTAAAGAGGTAGAGCCAACCATTTCACTGACTACCGCCAGATAAACCCCTCCCGAAAGCTGGAAAATAACCGCGAAAACAATTAATATCCATGGCCTTAACTTTTCCGGAACGAAGCTACGGATAGACGGTATTGAAAAAGGACCTATTTCGTGCATAGATTAAAATTTTACTTCACATTCTACATTCATTCCTGCGCGAAGGCGTTTCAGATTTTCAAGTCTATTTTCTTTTGAAAATTTGATGCGAACAGGAATACGTTGCTCTACTTTCACGAAATTACCAGATGAGTTATCTTGTTGAAAAAGAGAAAAACTTGCTCCTGTGGCTTGCGAAATAGATTCCACTTTTCCTTTAAAAACAATATCAGGAATAGCATCAACCTCTACATTTACAACCTGTCCTATCTGGATATTTGCTGTCTGAGTTTCTTTGTAATTAGCAACCACCCATTTATCATTTTCATCTACCAAATCAACCAACGCTTGTCCGGGTTGAATCAACATTCCTTCCTGTATATTCTTTCGTCCGGTAGTTCCGTCACATGGAGCAGTGATTACTGTATATGAAAGATTCAACTTGGCTAATCCCAAAGCAGCCTCAGCAAGTTTTATTCCGGCAATATTCTGACCTAAACGGTGTGTTTGTTCCATTTTTACAAGAGCTGTAGATTGCTTTTCACGGTTAAGCAGTTCATATCTTACCTTTGAAGCATCGTATTCTGTTTTTACATTATCGTATTGTTGTTTAGTAACCGCTCCCTGTGCCAGCAGATTCTTATAACGATTATACTCGCGTCCGGCATTATCCATACGAATCTTAGCTTCCTGAATTCCTGCATCAGATACAGATATATTGTTTTGTGTCGTATTTATAGATGAAGCAGCAACAGTTTTGCCGGATATGGCATTCTGATAATCAGCCTCAGCCTGAGCAACTCTGAAACGAAACTCTGTATCTTCAATCAGTAACAAAGTATCACCTTTATGTACATATTGATTTTCTTCAAAACAAATCTTTTTTATAAATCCCTGAACGCGAGAGTTTACAGGTACAATAAGTTGTTTAACCTGAGCATTGTCGGTATATTCCACATTTCCCAAATGAATAAATCTAGAGCACACCCAGATTATTCCACATAAAATTACCAATGCAATAACAATATTATTTATTAGCTTTTTTCTTTTCTTATTCATTACTCTATGATGTTTATTGTTTGATTTATAAATTTCCTGAAACCTTTTTCAGCTTATAATAATTATACAGAATGTTTATCCGGGCATTAGCCACCTGCAATTCGGCACTTAACTTTGAATTGCTTGCGTCCAGCATATCAGTTATAAGCGCCAGGTCATTCAGATAGCGGTTATTAACCACATCGTAATTCTGAGTAGCCAATTCCAGACTCTTTTCTTGCGTATTGAGTTCGGTGAAAGATTCCAGATAATAAGTGTATGCTGCCTGAATCTCATTCTCTGTCATATCTTTAGCCAAAGCTAATTGCTCTTGTGCACGACGAGTTGCCAGTTTAGCTTGTTTATACTGTTTGTTTGTTTTATAAAGAGAAGCAAGATTATATTTCACTCCCACACCAACATACCAGTAGTTAAAGTTTTTGTTGATTGCAGGTATATCAATAGTAACAGGTCCATCAAGATGATTAGCTGCAACCAGAGCAATATGAGGCAATTTCTCTGATTTAATAATTGTTTCCTGCTGCTTGCTTACATCAATTCCTAGCTCCATTTTCCGTAAAGATGGCAATGAAGAAGAAGCCATCCGTTGCCAATCTTCCTCACCGGATACGGTAAGTTCCTTTTGCAATATCGTTGTGTCAGGCATGATAATTACACTTTTAGGCAATCCAAATACAGTAATCAATTGATGATTAATGATTGATCTATTATTCATTACTTTAGTAAGTTGCAATTCAAGGTTCTTCAACTGCAACTCATAACGGGTAATATCATTTCTAAGGGCAGTACCCTCTTTTTGCTTCGCCTGAATATCCTTCAGGAGCTTTTGGGTTTGCTCAATATTCTTTGTATACACCTTCGCATAATTAGCAAGTTTATACAATTCCATATAATAGCCGATAAGAAGGAAACGAACATCCTGTTGGTTATTTACTTTATCCAACTCAGCAATTTTCTGCTGAAGTTCGGCTATCGCTATTCCTCCGGAAATTGCCCCACCGGCATAAACAACCTGCGATGCATCTATTGAAAAGTTGTTTCCGTAATGAGGTATAGCAGCTTTAAATCCATTTGAAAAATTCCGGTCAGTGATATATCCGTTACCCAGATAACTAAATGAAAGTCCCGCATCAATACTTGGCAACATATTATTCTTTGCCACTTTTATTCCCTCTTTTGCCTGTTCAATACCTGTATCGAAAGTGCGAATACTCTTACTGCTTTCATCGGCCAGACGGAACATTTCATCAATGCCCAAGGTATAGCAAGAGCTATCCTGAGCATACAATTGCTGGACACACAACGACACAATAAGTGCCGTTATGAGTTCTATTTTTCTACTCATAAATAAAAATGATTTATAAAAAATAATTAGATTTTATATATAAAAGTTCTTCAGGAACTGATTAGTGTGTTGCGGCAACACCCCATGAATGAAATTTGTGCAGCTTATTCCTGTATCTTAATGAGAAGGTATTGTATAGTCTAATTTTCATATTATAAGAAGAATCGTCCCTTAGACGAGGCTTAAAACCGCTGCAAAGGTAAGTTTATAAATGATAAGTTGTAACCCTCGCAGGCGAATATTATAATATAAATTAACATATAAAAAGCATAAGAACATCTGATATAAAATATTCTTATATACATTTGCAAACAAAGAAAAACGAATAAGCAATAATTAATATTTGTTTTATGAAGATAAGAAAAGCCGCATCAACCGATATAGACAAGCAACTGGAAGTTTTTGATTTTGCCAGATCTATTATGCGGAATACTGGCAATATGAACCAGTGGACTGATGGTTATCCTTCACGCGAAGTAGTTGAGAATGATATTGCAGCCGGTAACAGTTACGTATGTATAGACGATTCCGAAGAGATTGTTGCTACTTTCTGTTTTTGGAAAGGGAATGATCCTACTTACGCTTATATTGAGAACGGCCAATGGCTTAATGACGAACCTTACGGAGTGGTTCATCGTTTGGCAACAAGTGGTAAAGTAAAAGGAATCGGCACCTATTGTCTGGAATGGTGTTTTCAGCAATGCCATAATATCCGTGTAGATACACATCACGATAATTGGGTAATGCAATCGGTACTTAAAAAGAATGGATATACCGAGTGTGGCGTTATCTATTTAGCAAACGGCTCACCAAGAGTGGCTTTTCAAAAGTATGGGCAAGAATAATATAATGCCTGCCCGTACTTGAAACGCTTTCAGAATAAATGCCAACCTTGGAAGATAGTTAAATCAGTTACATCTCTTTATTCTTAAGCAATAACAATTCCAAAGAACATAAATATCGAATATTCTATATTCATCATTTTACTCTTCGGCAATAACAACTCCCCATGGCTCAATAGTAACCCGACTATCTTTTTTCAACGATTGGTTGTCAAGTAAGGAACGGCTGTCAGCAAAAGGATATTCAATACTCTTTTCCTCTGCGGAATAATTGAAGATATAATGAATATTCTTCTTGCTACCATTAATGCCCGAGCGCATAATAATAGGATAATGATATTTACCATTAAAAGGTAACAGACCGATACGGTCGGCTGCGCGAGCTACAATCTTCTGCAATAAGTCCTGTGAAGGAACTGTAGCCAGATAAATAAGATGTCCTTTACCATAAGAGTTTTCAGTAATGCAAGGCCATTTCCCGAAGAAAGGATGATCAATATATGCCAAAGGTTTGGCCGTAGTGGGCTGAAGAAATTCAAACCAGGTATTTACTGTATTATCATTAGCTCCAAGTTCGTTTGTTTTCAGGTTTAGTTTATTAATTGTAGAGAATTCCTGATAAGTAAATCCGCAAACATCTTTTAAAAGTCCGGGAGCCAATGTTGGACGTACAGCCGAATGTTCATTGCAATAACCACTCTTATAAAGCATAACTACTTCGCCACCTCTTTTCACAAAATCTGAAATCTTATTCAGTAAACTGTCAGCCGCTACATACAACGGAGGTATTACCAACATATCATAGCCACTAAAATCTGTTATCTTATCGCAAGGAATAATATCGCACTCTATGTTTTGGCGGTACAAAGACTCATAAACCATGTAATCTTTGTAGTTATCTCCATTGGTATAAGGCATAAACTGTAAGCCTTGTCCGGAATCGTGACTGTATAAGATCGCAACTTTATTTGTCTTCTTCAGATTAACCAACTTAGTCCCTATTTTATCGAGCTCTTTTGCACCTTCCTGAAACTCACGGTACACGCGGTTAGGCTGCATATCATGCCCAAGAATGCCACGCCAATAAGTTTCCTGTCCGTAATGCAGCGTGCTCCAATGCCAATATTCCACCATATTGGCTCCACCAGCAAGAAAGCTATACATATTTTGTCTCAGCTGACCGTCATAAGGCGGATATTGATCTTTGCTATCCCACCCTGTGCCCTGCGCATTTGTTTCAGTTACAAGAAAATTCCCATTTTTAGAAACCTTACGCATATAATCGCTGGCATAACCAATCCATTGCCCATCCTGAGCATCCTGCATGGTATAATAAACATTGATAGCAGGATATTCCATCTGCCTGAATGCTTCCACCTGATCAATATTCCTGAAATACGGCATAAAGCAATGAGTAACAAACTGATCATCTCGCTTATACTGTTTCACAATATCTATTTGCCAATTCAGGAAATCGGCAGTTGATTTACGGTTCCAGCGTTCCCATGCCACTTTGTAGGAAGGATTCGTAACTCCATCGCGCGCATAAAATTCTTCCCAATTATTGATATTCATTCCCCAATAGTTCAATCCCCATGCACGGTTCAGTGAATCTAAATCATTGTTGAACTGCTTTTTTATGTAATTGCGAAAACCAACAAAATAATCATGATTATTAATGCCACGTGGCTCAACTTCATTATCTACCTGATAACCAATAATAGCCGGATGCTTGGCAAAATGCTCCATCATCTTGCGGATGATACGTTCGCAATAAAACAAGTAAGTGGGATTAGTAATATTCATATTCTGGCGGATACCATAATAACTTTGCGTTCCGTTTGTCTTTTGAGATAACACTTCAGGATAACGTTCTGCCATCCATGCCGGAATTGAATAAGTGGGAGTTCCCAGAATTACTTTGATTCCAGCTTTATTCAAACGATCAAGAATACGATCCATCCATTCAAACTTGAATTCACCTTCGCGAGGCTCGAACAAAGACCATGTTGATTCTCCAACGCGAACAACTGAAAGATGAGCTTCCTTCATCAACCGAATATCCTCATCCAGTCTGTCGGTCGGAGTATATTCACTATAATACGCAGCGCCATACAAAGGAGTATTAAACTTGAAACTTTGTGCATTCAGAAACTGGAAGAATGTTCCAAACAACAGAAGGAACAACGCAATACTTTTTTTCATATAGCAGATTTTGATTAACATGTTTTTATAAATACAGCAAATATTTTGAAGTGCCCTTGCTTATGCTGGATTATTCCATTTATTGCTGAAATTATTTTTCATGAAGCAAATATAATTAAAATCTCTTTTTGATAGATAAAGACAAGCATCTAAATAACAAAGGAGTTGCCGGTAAACCAGACAACTCCTTTGTTATTATAAATTCCGCAATAGATTATTCGCTCTTCTATTACATTTTAATTATTACTTATTTGATAAATCCAGTGCCTAATAAAAAACTACGCAAGATGCATATTTACTGTAGATTTCTGTATTTCATAATCTCATTAATTTACTAAAGCAGGGGTACATGGTATGGTAAACCAGAAAGTAGATCCTACACCTTCTTCAGACTCAACACCAATCTTTCCACCCAACTTATATACAATCGATGCACTGATTGACAATCCGAGTCCCGCCCCTTGAGTAAAAGAATCTAATTTAACAAAACGATCAAAAATGGAGCTTTGTTTATCCTTAGGAATACCACAACCAGTATCCTGCACATAAAAATACAGCTGATTTTCTTTCATGCGATAGCCTAATACAATTTTCCCATGACTAGTAAATTTAATTGCATTATTCATTAAATTATAAAGAACCTGGGCCACTCGGTTTCTGTCTGTATTAACTACACATTCCGGAAGCTTCTCTTTAAATGATATTTTAATAATACTTTTATCAATTTTCAGTCTCATTGATTGTTCAATTTCACTGAGCAAAATATTAATATCAGTATCAGTGTATATAAAATCCAATGTTCCTGCTTCTATTTTCGACAGATCAAGAACATCATTTATTAATTGCAGCAATAGTCGATTATTACTTTCAATAATTTCAGAGAATTGTGTTTTGCTCTCATCATCCAAATCAGGATTTGAAACCAGAATTCTTGAAAATCCCACAATTGAATTTAGTGGAGTACGAATTTCGTGACTCATATTCGAAACAAAGGCTGATTTCATCCGATCAGATTCTTCAGCTTTCACTTTCGATTCAATCAAAGCCTGTTCTTCCAGTTTCCTTCTTGAGATATTTGTTGTAACCCCGGTTATAATTACAGGATTCCCATCATAATCGCATTCACTCACTATAGCCTGCAATGAGAACCAATTATATCCTTTTCCAGCTCCATAAATATCGCATCTCACATCGGCCTCCATCTTGTCAACCCGACCATTAATAAAATCATCCACCAATGATTTAACCCATCCTTCATCATCAGGATGCACCATAGCTAATATTTCATCAAGCTTTTTAACTAGGAACTCATTTTGGGGGTTATTATTTTTAATATTCAAGGATTTATTATCATAAATAAGAGTTTTATCCTGCACGTTTAATGTCCAAGGAATAATTTCTCCGGCATTAAAAGACAATCCAAGCTGACGATTCCTAAGTTCCAGCTGATTCTGGACTGAAATAAGTTCTGTGATATCAAATCTTATAACCAATATATAGGCTGAATTATCTTTTCTCCTAACTATTGTTTTCATCACATTAGTAGTACAAACCTTATTATTTACGCTTGGGAATTTACCTTCATAACAAAGAGTACCTCCATTTTTTATAAGGTAATCATTATCTTCCTGAAACTTTTTACCCAATTTTTCACCGAATACTTCAATATCTGTTTTACCTATAGCATCTTCCGATTTAATTCCGGTAACCTCTTCTGCTTTTTTATTCCAATAAGAATAACGAATCTCCTCTCCTATCTCTTTTACATAAACCGGAACAGAAATATTGTCAAGAATAGAGTCAAGTAACAATCTTAATTCATCTTTGGCAGCATTTGCTTTATGCTCTTCCGTTTTATCAGTGAGAAAAACATCAAAAGTACATTCCTCAATATTGGGATATAGCAAAATTGTATAATAACGATCTGAAGGTTTATGATAATGCGCCATCTGAAAATATCTATTTTGTTCTATAGACTTTTGGAAAAGATTTAAAACATCCAATGGAATTATATAACCTAATTCATTGCAAGTTTTACCCAGAATATCACTTTGATTTATTCTAAATTCTCTTTCTAATGATAAATTTGCTTCGTTTATGAGAAAATCTTTCAGCTTTTTATTTTCATCGTAGAGTAAATCCAATTTTACATAAGGAACAGGCAAATTAGTATGTCGCTCCTTGAATTTAGCAAGAAGAGCTATCTCTTTATCCTTTAATTCTTTTACTTTTTTATAAGCCCTCATTCTTGATATAATGACAAATACAAGAAAGAAAAAGCATATTGCCACAACACCAACCAAATGAATGTGTTTTTGAATAAAGCCAAGTGGTTTATTATAATAAACAGCATCTTTGGGAAGTAGTTTTTTATTTATACCAAAGCTCATTAAATAATCATAATTCAGATGTGAACATGCCTCTTTAGCATATTGAAAAGGAATATCTTTTGCATCTTTTCCGGCAAGAATTTGGCGTAAGATATCTGCCACTTTTGCACAATAATTATCAATTGTTGAGTAATATCCACCAGCAAATATTACATGATCCGTTTTAGAGTCGAACAAACTAAACACTGGAGTATTGGCAAAACTGCTAATAACCCTTTTCACACTCTTAGAAGATAGATACCCCTTTGAAGTATAGGTATCAGCATCTTTATTCCATCCGTAAAAAAGTATTCCCGTATGCTTATCCAACTTAGAGAGTGAATCCAGCAAATCTTTTGTTCCAAGTTTCTTTTGGCATAAAAAGATTTCTGTAAGTTGTGGAAAGTTTTCTTTCATTGCAGTCTTAAAGCTGCCTATACTATAAGTGCTGCCATATTGTGAATTGGTTATAAATGCAACCCTTTTCATCTCAGGCATCAACTTTGTCATTAGCTGAATAGTCTCTTTTATATAAACTAAATTATATACTCCCGTTACATTTAGTCCTTTAACAGCCTCTTTATTAGGTATCATTATATCAGAAGCTATTCTTTTTTGGGAAATAAAGTTCTGCAATGAAAAAGTATGATGGTTAATCAAAGTCAGTACAACAGGAATTTTTTTCCACGATTGCGGCATAGTACTGCGATAAAGAATCCATCCTTTGTTTCCTATAATAACTATAGCTTTAGGCTTTTTGGGATAATTACGATACAAACTATCCATTTTGTCACTTGCATTCTTCACTGAAGAAAATTCAAGATTGCTGAGTGACTCAATATTTATAGTAGTATTCTTTAATCCATAAACTGACCTCGATACAACATCCTGAACATTTTCTGCCCATTCACTTTTTTCGGTATATGAATTAAGAATTAATATAATATTATCAGTTGAAGCTGCCTCCGCTTTTACACAAAGGATCAGGAAAATAAAAAAAAGTTTAAGTAGGCGGAAAATGTTCATACTAATTATTTTTTACGTCTTAGGTCCTAAATCATTAAATCTTTAAGATGCAGAGCATTATAAAAAAATCACAATCCACTGATTCTTAACTTAAAAGTACAAAACTAAGTTTACAAATTAAAACTTTTTTCATTAGTCAAAGGATCACGCCCTTCAGAATTACATATAAAAAACTATATTTCAACATATTAGATAGGCTACATTATTTTATCAACAAACTATTTTTAATAATTATTTAGAATTTATTCAATAAATAAACATTAATATGGTAGATAACTTTATTGTTTTAAAAGTTAGTTGAATTATAGCTTATTAAGAATAAAAAACAATCAGACATTTCACTTTTTATCAACAATTCATTATTAAATCAGAAACGTTTCAATTAGCATAGAATAACACTAATAGATATGTAAGCAAGCTAATTTTCAGCGGAATAAACAAAGATTAAAAGAATAAAAGCCACACAAAGATTTATTCAAAGTATTATTCCTTTATTAAGAATACTGATAAAAGAATAAACTGTATATTCTCAAAGGTGGAGTAAAACTAAATAAGGAGTTGCCGGCCTTTACCAACAACTCCTTGATTTATAATTAGGACAATAACTTTGTCCTTTTTCTTAATAATATTACTTATTTGATGATTCCGGTGCCTTATCAATAAGTTCCATAAACTGATCAAGTTTCGGAGTAATGATAATCTGTGTTCTACGGTTACGTTGCTTTCCTAAAGCTGTGCTATTATCTGCAATCGAATTGTATTCACCACGACCAGCTGCAGTCAAACGTTTTGGATCAACACCGTAGCTGTTTTGTAAAACCTGAACAACCGATGAAGCACGTAAAGCACTCAAATCCCAATTATTACGGATATTTGCACGAGTAATTGGATCTGTATCAGTGTTACCTTCAATAAGAACATCATAATCTTTATAATCCATTATGATCTTAGCAATCTTGCTTAAAGTTTCTCCGGCTCTTTCATTCACTTCATAGCTACCAGACTTATATAGCATATTGTCTGCCAATGAGATATATACTACACCTTTCAAAACCTGAATATCTACTTCTTTAAGTTCTTCGCGACTCAATGAGCGAGTCAGATTATTGCTCAACACAAGATTAAGTGAATCGGACTTAGTCTTAGTTTCAACCAATTGTTTGATAAAACGATTGGAAGCATTGATTTCGTCCACTAACTTGGAAATATTTATATTTCCCTGAGAGTTTTGCTGCAAACTCTTGTCGAGTGATCCCTGCAAAGCAGCATAAGAGGAACGAATTTCTTCATTATTTCTTCGAGCCTCAGCCAAACGATCTTCCAGACTTTTAGCATTTGTACGACTCTCTACCAACTGTTCCTTAGTATCCTGATAAGATTTTCTTAAATCACTGTTCTCAGTCTGTAGTTTATTATAATCAGACTGTAAACCGGCAAACTGTTTTTTGCTTACACAACTTGTAAACAATATACATATTGCCAGAACTGACAACGAAAAAACAGAATGTTTCATTATTGTTGATTTTAAATTTATTTCAATTATATGCATTATTGCGATATTTTAAGTTTAAAGAATCGAAAGATACATAAAATCTACAACAAAATAGAACTTATTATCAATAAGTAACAAACTATTAGATTATTTAAAATGTTAAATACATTGCTATTGCCTCACAGGTTTTACAGTGAAACCTTGTTTTCTTAATTGATTAATTAACCCAGATTCTCCAACCAAATGCCCTGCACCAACAGCAATAAGAGTTGGTTCCTGTTTTATAAGTATAGGTATTTTTTTCATCCAGAGCTGATTTCTTTCTTTGCAATTTGCGCCCTCAAAATTAGATAGATATTGTTCAAATACATTTAGATTTTGTTTTTTATACTCGGAAATTATTCTAGAAGGACTCATTATTATGCCCTTTTGAGGATCTTTTAATTGTTTCAATAACAGACTTGCCTGATCCTTTAATGACGAAGAAAACCATTTTCTTAAAACTTTATCAAGTACATCTTTACCCTCAAGTCCAATTAATTTGTAATTACTACTTTTTGCAACTTTCATTATATATGCATCAATTACTAATATATCAGGCTTTACAATTAGATTATGCCTACTTATCACTAAATACCAACACAGCGGTTTAAATTTATCTAGAATAGATACGCTAGTATTTATAGATATGTGCATGTTTGTTTTTATAATAGAATCAACAAATACGAGTTCTTTTGGCGTATAAAGCATTTGATAAGTAGTATCTGAAGGCATCGCAAGCATAGTTTTATCAATCGCACCAGCCGAGATAGTAGTTTCTACTGCAACTTGCCGAACTGAATGATAGGCATTTCTAAATCCATGAATGCTATCCAGAATAAAAGTATATGGAACCCTATGATGAGTCCCCAATAAATAAGATGGCTTCTTCAAGCCATTACCAGAAATTTCCCAAAGTAAACTATTCTCTATTTTCGTTTGGCTATTAATATTACTTATAATCAGCAAGTTTATCACAAAAAAAATCAAAATTCGTTTTTTCATATTACATTTATATATTTGTTTTCATCAATCTAGATTTAAACAATTCTTCTTTTCACACACAAATGTAAGTCTATTAAAGAAAAATACATACTATAACTCAAAAAAAATATAATCAGTAAATTAGCTATAATTTTAATAAACCTAATCAATAAAAGCTATTACTCCAAGCGAAACAAAGTGTATTCTCTCTAAATATCCTGCCAGTAAATAAAAATTAGTAGCCTAACATTAGACAAAATAACTTTATATATTTTCAAAACATATAGCATTAAATATAAGAAATAAAGTTATCATTGAACCTGATTCCAATTCCATGAGAAAGTTTAATTTATAAGTTGTTTAATGAAAGTATACTTTAATCGGGAGGTTGAACCATTCTTAACCTGGCTTATAAATGAAATGAGTCATTTGTTTATAATTCTATATAGAACACAGAATTTAAACAAAAAAAACAGCAAAATTGCTCACGTGCTAAAAAACAAAGAGAGCAACCTCACGGACACTCTCTACAAATTATTCGCCATACATCAGGCGAAACTGTAAATACAAAGGTTATTTCAATTCATTTCTTAAAAATATATTCCAATGAAATTCCCTTCAGAGTTCGGATATATGTTTTTACCTCTTTTCCTTTTTCATGAAGTTCAATTACTCTTGCACCTCTTTCAAGAATTTCTTTATATGCAGAGACATAACCGGATTTTCTTCCGTAAGCTAAATGGATATTGGCTAGTGAACCTATAAAATCATCATTATGATCATGTCCCACGAAAGTAGCCATTACATCTTTTTGCTGAAGGAATGCCCAAAAAAGTCCGCTATTAATTCGTGGAGAGCAAACTTCTTCCGAATGATTACCCAAAGTATTCTTCTGATTCCTTACACACTCATATTCAGGAAGAGGAATATGGAAAAATGCCAAAGCAGGCAACACTTCGCTATTCTTTTCTGCAAACTTATTACTTTGATCAACATACCAGTCTACCTGACTTTTTTTAATCCAGTCATAGTACCCCATTGTAGAATCATTGGTATATGCATGAGAATCGAAAAGGTAGATGAGCCATGAATCTTTATCGCTTTCAGATGATTTTACCGCCAGGGAACTGTTTCCAATACCATCTATTCCATCACCGGAATCCTGAGTTACATTATAAGGATTCTTCTGAAGATACTTCAGAACCTCACGTTTTGGCATATCGCTTTCGGTATCATGATTACCAAATGTTACAGCAAAAGGTACTTTCAGATCGGTCATCGGGCGAATAACCTGCTCCCATCCAGCCTTAGCTCCTTTGGATACAGAAATATCGCCAGTAATTACTACGAGATCAGGTTTCTCTATTTCGATTACCTTGCGCATCATCATTTCCGTACTATCATTGTATATTTTGTATTTGTTATCACTGTTCCAGTGTATATCAGTAAACTGAACAATCCTGAATTGGTTATTATTAAACTTTAGTTCCGGAGATTGAGCAAATAAAGGTAATGTTACTGTAAGCAGTAACATTACCAATAAAATCTGTGTATTTTTCATTTATATATTTTATTTTTCCCACCAAAGCGCATCACTAATTCTGTCAAGACCACCAAATTGTCTATCGAGTGCAGCCTTTACATTTGTTGCATTGTTATTATATTCAGCCTGCGGATACATCCATCTTTTAGGCACCTCTACTCCTGTTGGTCTTCTGAAAGCAGGGTATCCTGTACGCAAATGTTCAAAGAGAGGAGTCCACATTCCCTGGAAATAAGATTGGATATACTTCTGATCAACGATTCTCTCTATTTTCTGTTCGGTAGTCAATCCTGTCAAAGAATTTTCAGGAGAAGCAATGTAAGCAGTAGCTGCAGTTTCATTCAAATAACTTGCATAATCAGATGCATAAGTTTCGTAAAACTTAAATGATGCTCTAACAGCAGCCTCATAATGAATTGCTGCATCTCCGGTAATCCACCCGCGAACAATAGCCTCAGCAATAATCAGTTCCTGTTCAGAATAACCCATCAAAATCTGAGGTTCGTTTGTTGCACTGGCATAAAAGCGTGAATGAGGTTTTGATATATTTCCAGCTACCGCTTTCGCATTTACTGTTGCATAAGGTGCAGCAGGATCACCCCCATCATAACTACTGAAATTGTCCACTGCAAGTCCGGCACTCTTGGCATTCTTGGTTTGTGTGCAGAATGTAAACAAACGCGGGTCTTTTTTATCGGCCAGCAAAGATACAAAAGTAGAGTCCATATACATTCCCGAACCAAACGTACTACTGTTAAACATCGGATATCTGTTCCCTTCCTGATCCAGATATACTAACTGTGCATTATCAGCCGACGAAGTCATTAAAAGTCCACTGTTTACAATAACTGCAAAGTCAGATTTCACAGTACTTGAAGCATCATTAGCCCTTTTGCTAAGTGTTAGCAGCACTTTCAAACGAAAAGCATTCACTGTTTTTTTCCATTTGGTTATATCTCCCCCAAAGATAATATCTCCCGACAAATTATCCGACTCTTTTGAAAGAATTTCATTTGCAGTTTTCAATTCCGACAAAATTCCTTTGAAAACATTTTCCTGAGTATCATAAACCGGAGTGTAATTTGCAACAGATTCTCCTTTCAATGCTTCGGAATAAGGAATATCGCCAAAAGTCATTGTCAGATTATAGAAATAATACGCACGGAAGAAATGAGCTAAAGCCACATATCCGTTTGCACTGATATTTTCAGCTTCCTCCTGCATCTTATTCACATCTTTCAAATTGGTATAATATGAGAAAGAGCCTCGGTTCCATTTATAGAACTGTTCACTATTCTCACCATCAGACTGAACAATATACTTTGATGCATAAAGCGGATCGAGACTATTTTCACTGAATGTATTCCAACAAATATTGGTCAACAATAATCTGGGATGCGTTACTGTTGGATTATTGGGATCTGTATTCAATTCTTCAAAATTGGTACATGAAGAGAATATCAATAAGGATGCAAATATGATTGATAAGATTCGTTTCATTTTATCTGTTTTAAATTGAAAAGTTATAATTTAATTGTTGCGCTAACACCCACATAACGAGCAGAAGGGTCTTGTAAACTGCTATCTGAAGAACCAAAATCAGGATCAATATAGGGAACATTCTTCAGCACAAACAGGTTGTTTCCAAAAACAGTCAGATCAAGTCCTTTAAATATTCTTTTCCCAATTATATTAGTTAGATCATAAGAAACGGCCAGACGTCTCAACTTTAAATAACTTCTATCAAATGCATTTGCAAATTCTTTGCTGTCTTTTTCAGTAACCACTGCTCTGTACGGATAATTCTGACACCATGTCTGCCAACTTACAGCTGTAGTGTTTTTCTGATAAGTACGTGTATCTGATATTACGTTTCCGTTTACATCTCTTTCAAACGAACCACCGGTTACAACTACACCATCGGGAACATAAACCGCTTTACCTGCTGTATACTCAGCATCTCTCCAGGTAACAGACTTTGGATGTCTTCCTCCCCACCACATTTTCTGGGTAGTAGTGGAAATCATTGTACCGCCAATTGCTCCATCAAAATCAACATTTACACGGAACTTCTTTATTTTAAATACATTTTGGAATCCATAACGAGCATCTGGATTAGCGTGACCAATATTACTTACATAACTATCTTTTGTAGGCATACCTGTTGTTGCATCAAGAATAACTTTTCCCGAAGCGCTCTTCATCCATTGTGTAGCATAGATGGCATCTGTACGATCTCCCTTTTTCAGATTTCCGTATTTTGCCATATCGTTATATATTTTAGTCAGTTTACTTGCATCTGTAGTCCAGTTTGTTGTGAAACTCCAGCTAAAGTTTTTGCCCTTTATAAGCTCAGCTCCCAACACAAGTTCCAATCCATTTGTTTTACTCACATTACCATTTACTTTTCTAGTTGTATATCCGGAAGCTTCAGAAATAGGCAGGTCAATAATCTGGTTTTCGTCAATTACATGATAATAAGTCAGTTCTACATTCAATCTATTCTTTAAGAAAGAAGAAGATAATCCCACTTCATAGGAGGTTGTTTTCTGAGGTTTAATACTGCTATTCACCAAAGCCGAAGGGTAAGTAACTGATGGAGTTGAGCCATACATTGTACTCTTATTATAAGAAGAGGTAATACTGTAAGGATTAAGGTCACTTGACACTACAGCCCATGAACCATGTGCTTTCAGATAATCAATAGCCTTTGGCAATTTCACATATTCCGAGATCAGTGTACTTAAAGCTACTGAAGGATAAAAATAAGAATTGTTTCCTTTCGCAAGTGTAGACGACCAGTCATTACGTCCTGTTACAGTAAGGAAAGCAGCATTATAAATATCCAGATTCACTGTTCCGTAAAGACTGTTGATAGCTTTTTCCTGCAAATTATTAGTAGCAGTAACTGGTCCCTGACTATTGCTCAGATTATATATACGTGGTACAATTAATCCGTCAGTAGATTGATATTCCTGCTGGTACCTACGGTAGAAAGTTGAAGCACCACCATTAACTGTTAAGGCCAGATTCTTTGAAAACGAATAAGAATAAGTGGCTAATACATCAGCATCTACATTCAATTGACGAGTATTCCAATTTTTATAATCTCCATTACGTGAGTCTCCATAATTCATATATGATTTCGGGCTGCACATATCTTCAAAAAGTGTTTGTGAACGAGCAGATGTACGTCCCTGAAGTGTAAAGTTTGGAAGGATATCCCATGTTAGCTTAGCTTGTCCGTCAAAAACATCACGGTTATGTTGCTGAGTAAGCTCATATGTCATGAAATAAGGATTGTTATACCATGCATAATTATAGTTTGCCTGAACATATCCATCCTGATCGGGGCGATAAAGATGTTTCTTAAGCTCACGAATATCAACATCATCGCTCATCCATAATACAATGGTATAGATGTGATTTTTAGGACCATAACCATAGCGCGGATAGTTAGGTGAATAAACTTTATTATAAGACATATTCACATTAAACTTCACGTTATCAGTAATGTTATATTCATTATTAAAGGTCAAACCGCCTGTCTGTACACTTGTATTAGGAACCTGTCCGTGCTGATTAGCATAATTCCCAGAGAAATAAGTATTAGAGCGTTTACCTTTATATGCCAGAGAAAAATTACCTTTTGTGATAACACCTGTACGAAGAAACTCTTTCAGGTTATTGTGAGGTTCAAAAGCAATAGGCACACGTTCATAAAGTGCACGGTTATCATAAATTGATCCGGCTACATTTCCCCACCAGGGTATTGTTTCACCTGTCTGCTTGTTACGGATGGGGCTATTCCATTGTTTAACCAGCAATCCGGGAGTATATTTAGGTCCCCAGGTCATATCACCATCGGATATACCACCATCGGCACCGTCCCAGAATTCATATTTCCCTTCCGATCCACTACCATATTGGTGCTGAGTTTCCGGAAAAACTGTAAATCCGGCAGAAATCATAGAAGAAACATTAGCTGTTAATTCTAGTCCTTCTTTCTTAGCTTTCTTTGTTGTAATAAGGATAGCTCCATTCTTTCCTCTTGAACCATACAATGCAGAAGCCGAAGTACCTTTCAGTACATTGATATTTTCAACATCTTCATTAGGAATATCGAATAAATCCGATTCAACAGGTATACCGTCCACTACTATCAGCGGAGTTTTACCTCTTAAAGTAAATGCCGGAGCCTGAAAAAGGCCAGTAGGATTAGTAACTGTAAGACCGGCAACTTGTCCGGAAAGAGCATTTCCAAGATTAATTGAACTTGATTCTTCAATAGTCTGAGCACTAATTTGTTGAGTGGTATAACCTAGTTTCTTTTTCTGTTGTTTGATACCAACAGCTGTAACCACAACTTCGTCGAGTTCTGTGGATTGATCACTCATTGTTACATCAAGATCTGTTCTGTCGTTTACTACGACCTTTTGAGAAGAAAAGCCAATATATGAAAACTCAAGTGTTCCCTTGGGTGATACATCTATGGAATATTTTCCATCAATATCGGTTACAGTTACTTTAGCTGACTTATCCACTACTTTAACCGAAACACCGGGAAGCGCTTCTCCTGATTTATCCCGAACAATACCTTTTACTAAAATCTGGCTATAAAGCAATGTGCCAGTGAAAAACAATAAGCAAAATGAAAGTAGAATTTTAATCTTCATTTCTAATTAGTTTAATAAATACTTTTTACCTTTACCTTTTTAAACACCTCTAACTGAAAGTCTGCTTGTTTCCTGTTTTTATAAAGAGCCTCTTCAAAAGAGTTTGTTTCTTCTGTATCAATAGCAGCAAGTGCCACCTCTATTACCTGAGTTAAGTTGCGCTGTGCATCTTCAAGTGACATCTGTTTTTCTTTCACTTGTTTCTTCAGGTATTTTTCAACATTATTCACTGCATTAAGAATCTCAGGTTTCTTAATTACAGTTCTTGTCTGAGGATCTCCGGGTACAACCTCTTCCTTTGTAACATAGAGTGATTTCATCAACTGCATCATGCATCCCACTTTACCACCTAAAACATAATTATTGTTATTAATCTCCTCAGCAGAAAACTGAGAAGTTATTCCGGAAAGGAATTCCCACATTGGAACAGAAGAAACTGGTGAATCAGCTTCTCCGGCAGATTCAATCTTTGAATGTTTATCTCCTTCATTCATAGCCAAAGTACTACCCATTTGTGCACTTGCTGTCAGAATACTCATTAGAGAAATAAAAACTGATAGTAAAATTACTTTTGTCATAATCTCGTTTTTTTGTCCGCACAAAGAAACGATAGTCATGTTTCAAAACAATGTCGGATAAATTAAGAAGTTTTTAACAAATTATTGCAAACTGAAAGAGAAAGAGATGATAAGGTAAAAGAAATGTTTACTACATTTGCGAATAAACTAAAAAAAACGAATTTAAATGATAACCTACATCATTATTGGCGTTACGGCTATAATTTCATACCTGTGTTTCAATAACCAGGAGCTATTCTATAAATTGGCTTTTAATCCTTACCGGACAATCAAGAACAATGAGTGGCATCGTTTGATAACTCACGGATTTGTACATGCCGACACAACTCACTTGCTAGTGAATATGTTCACTTTCTGGTCGTTCGGGACCTATATTGAGCAAGGTTTTGAAGTTCTGGGTTTTGGAACAAGTGGTTTTCTTGGACTTTATTTCGGAGGAATGATTGTTGCTTCGCTTTACGATCTTATTAAACACAAAAACGATCCGTATTACAACTCCGTAGGTGCATCGGGAGCTATATCTGCAGTACTGTTTACCTCCATCTTTTTCAATCCATTCGGGACAATACTCTTATTTGCCATTATCCCTATACCGGGCATTCTGTTTGGTCCGCTATACCTTGTATACTGCCAGTACATGAATAAAAAAGGAGGAGGAAACATCAATCACAACGCCCACTTCTATGGTGCTGTTTACGGAATAATTTATCCATTGCTTCTTGAACCAAGACTGTTATATGCTTTTCTATCTAATTTTTGATAAAACTGATTTTTCTGTTTACATTATCAAGTTGGAATCTTCACAATTTATAAGTTAACAACTACCCACAAAATTTGGAGGGAACTCTGCTTTATACTAATTTTGTAAAGCTGGCCAGAATAATATACAGGATCAGAAACAGCAATTTAAATAAGAGATTCCGGCACTCGCATAACTGAAAGAGCACTACCAATGAAAAGATTTCTATATAAGTACGAAGTAGGAAAGTTTGATGGACTAAAAGGCATCTTCCGTTCCCTGCGTTATAGAAATTATCGTCTCTTTTTCAGTGGTCAGAGTCTTTCGTTAATTGGAACGTGGGTACAAAGAATCGCTATTCCCTGGCTGGTTTACAGGCTAACAGGTTCTGCGTTCTTATTGGGATTTGTAGGTTTTGCCGGACAAATACCAACTTTTATTCTGGCTCCTTTTGCCGGAGTGCTAACCGACAGACTGAATCGTTATCACATAATGATTGTATCCCAGATTCTTTCCATGATTCAGGCGCTGGCATTGGCCCTGCTTTTCTTCACAAATACAATAGAAGTATGGAATGTACTTTTGCTAAGCGTAATCCAGGGATGCATCAATGCTTTTGATACCCCGGCGCGCCAATCATTTGTGATAGAGATGGTAGAAGATAAAAATGACATAGGAAATGCCGTTGCTTTAAATTCTTCAATGTTTAACGGTGCAAGATTAGTTGGTCCTTCCATTGCGGGTGTTCTGATTGCTTCCCTGGGAGAAGGAGCCTGCTTCCTTATCAATGGTATAAGCTATATCTTCGTTGTGATATCTCTACTTTTAATGAAAGTAAAACCACAGGAGAAGAAGAAGACAAAAGACACGAATATTATCAAGGAATTCAAGGAAGGCTTCACTTATACTTTTGGCTTCCCTCCTATCCGATCCATTATTATTTTACTGACTTTAATCAGTCTGATGGGAATGCCATTTTCCGTGCTTATGCCAATTTTCGCCAAAGATATATTTCATGGCGGCTCACATATATTTGGTTTTTTAATGGGAGCTTCGGGCGTGGGAGCACTAATAGGTGCAGCCTATCTTGCATCCAGAAAAAGTGTTGTGGGACTGGAAAAATTTATACCTCTGGCAGCTGTTGTCTTTGGTCTCGGACTTGTTAGTTTCTCATTATCAAGTTCATTTCCTCTCTCCATAATATTAATGATCATTACAGGAGTTGGTATGATGATGCAAACGGCCTGCAGCAATACCATTCTGCAAACCATATCCGATAACGACAAACGAGGAAGAGTGATGAGCTTTTACACCATGGCATTTATGGGAACAGCCCCAATAGGAAGTTTCCTTGCCGGAAGTATGGCCAGTATGATTGGTGCGCCGGCCACACTATTAATCGGCGGTATTGCATGCGTAATCGGAGCACTTGTTTTTGCCCAAAAGCTTCCTTTGTTTATTAAGCTAGTCCGACCAATTTATATTCAGCTTGGCATAATTGACAAAGCTGCAAACAAATAAAAAAACCGACAAATCAATAACTCTTTTCGTTAGCCAGATTCCATAAATTCAGAAAAGATGCTTTGGTAATCTCCACAACTTTTTCCCAATTGATGCGGGATGCATCATCGCTTGGCTGATGATAATCAGGGTTAGCATTAGTGTGATACCAGATAATAGGAATACCTGCTTTAGCAAAAGATCCATTATCGCTACCTCCTACCGGTTTATCCCATGAATGATAAATTGGTTCCAGTTTCAGCTTGTACTTTTTGATATCATTCTTCAGCCATTCACCAAAAGCCGAGTTTGCTTCCGTATAAAAATAGTCCACCAATTGAGGTTTTGCCTCATTTGAGTTACGGCCAATCATATCATAATTGAGATAACCTTTAATGGAATTAATGAATGAACAATTCTGCACAAAATAACTAGAGCCCAGCAAACCCTTTTCTTCACCATCCCAGAATGCAAAGATTATTGTTCGTTCCGGTTGCTGACCACTGGCCAAAAATGCTTTTGCCAATTGCAATACTGCCGATACGCCGGAAGCATTATCATCCGCACCGTTATAAATGCAATCGCCTGCCAAAGTCGGATCTATTCCTAAATGATCATAATGAGCACCAACGATAACATACTCATCAGTCCGTTTCCCTTCAATCTTTGCAAGGATATTGTTCAGTAGTAAATGCTTGTATACTCCTTTCTTTAGCTGAGCAATGGAATCGGGATGCACCTGCCATTTTCCTTTTTGCGCTACCTGGTTGTGGCAAGCTTCAAAAGGTTGATAATACGAGTCGCCCAATGGAGAGACATTCATCATTCTTAACATTGAGACAATATATTCTCCGGCAACTCTGCCACCACGACTTCCTGCTTCGCGTCCTTCCAGTTCATCGGATGCAAGAAAGTTGATACTTGCTTTTGCCGATTGTTCAGAAATATTCTGCAATCCTTTTTCTATTGGCTTCTGCGCTAATACAGAAAGATTTGCTGCAATAAGAAGAGCAGCTATTATTATTTTTTTCATTCACATATTATTTATGATTCCATGCAAAGATAAGAATTTTATAGATGAACTTTCGTTGTTTTAGTTTTGTTTTAAATAAGATATGTCTTCAAATTTCATATGCCAGAAAAAACCAATCGATATAATATTATGGAAGAAAAGAAAAAACTTACAACCGAAGCTGGTGCGCCTATTGGCGATAATCAGAACATTCAGACTGCCGGTCCGCACGGACCAGCGTTAATGCAGAATGCATGGTATATGGAAAAGCTTGCACATTTCAATCGTGAACGTATTCCTGAAAGAGTTGTCCACGCTAAAGGATCGGGCGCTTTTGGAAGATTGATTATTACAAACGATATTACTAAATACAGTAAAGCTGCCATATTCTCTAAGGTTGGTAAAGAGACCGACTTATTCCTTCGCTTTTCTACGGTAGCAGGAGAACGCGGAGCTGCCGATACAGAAAGAGATGTACGTGGATTTGCCATTAAATTCTATACAGAAGAGGGCAACTGGGATTTGGTAGGAAATAATACTCCTGTCTTTTTTATTCGTGATCCGTTGACGTTTCCCGATTTTATCCATACTCAGAAAAGAGACCCAAAGACCAATCTGCGAAGCAACACTGCCGCATGGGATTTTTGGAGTCTTTCTCCCGAATCGCTTCATCAGGTTATGATCTTAATGAGCGATCGAGGTATTCCAAAGAATCTTCGCCAGATGCATGGTTTTGGTAGTCACACGTTCAGTTTTTACAATGCTAAGAATGAACGTTTCTGGGTGAAATTCCATTTTAAATCTATGCAAGGTATTGCAAATTTCACCAATGAAGAAGCGTCAAAGATTGTTGCTCACGACCGCGAATATTCACAGCGCGACCTGTTTAATCATATTGAAGCTGGTAATTTTCCGAAATGGAGAATGTGTGTGCAGATTATGATGGAAGCCGAAGCAAAAACCTATCGGTTCAATCCGTTCGATTTGACTAAAGTATGGAGTCAGAAAGATTATCCGCTCATTGATGTTGGTATTATGACATTGAATAAGAATCCCGAAAATTATTTTGCCACAGTAGAACAAGCAGCTTTCAATCCGGCCAATGTTGTTCCGGGCATTGGATATTCGCCCGACAAAATGTTGCAAGGTAGATTGTTTGCTTATGCAGATGCCCAACGTTACCGTTTGGGTGTTAATTCCGGAAGTCTGCCTGTTAATGCTCCACGCTGTCCGTTCCACAACTATCATCACGATGGCGCAATGCGTTTTGATGATAACCATGGAGGAGAAGTAAATTATGAGCCCAGCAGCTTTGGCGGTCCAAAGGAAGATAAAACCTATATCGAACCCGGTTTAGCATTGGAAGGAGAAGCATACAACTGCAATCATCGTGAAGATAAAGATTACTATACGCAGCCGGGAGATTTATATCGTTTGGTTCCGGCCGATGAAAAAGAACGTATCCACAAAAATGTAGCAGCAGCAATGGAAGGTGTTCCCGATAATATTAAGGTTCGTGCCATTGCCCGTTTCTATCAGGCTGACGAGAACTGCGGAAAAGGCATTGCTTCTCAGCTAGGGATTGATATAAAGACCGTTTTTACTGAAGTGGAGAGGCAGAAGATGGAATAGTCCATATTTTATATTTAATACGAGAAAAGCTGTTTGGTAATCTAAAATAGCTTTTCTTGTATTAAATTAAATAATAACTATTTTTAGTTTATAATCAAGTTTTCTATTCAGACTTCCCAGTCATCATATTGTTACTTATCCAAGTAATCCATGGATCTATTTCAGAACCAACTGTTTTTGGATTCGGCAATGTTATTCTTACATTAGGTGCTATACCTTTTTCATCAATTCCTCTGTCAGGCAATCGCTTTGAACGAGATATAGGATAATAAAGCGTCATTTTCGAATTTGGCAGATTAACTTGTACTTTGTTTGAAAAATCAAGTACACCCATTGTATTATCTTTGCCGTAAACCGTAACTTTATCACTGCATGCTTTTGCATTGAGAACAAATTGCTCACCGGAACTTACCACATTGCCATCTATAACAATAGCAACCTTGCGTGGTAAATCAGGGATCTCATCACAAATAATTTCTTGTGTAGACTGACTATTATCAACAAATTCTCCAACATGCAATTCAAGTCTTTCGCATATACGATTATAATATTTACGAACTCTTTCATCGTCTATTTTTGAAACAATGTTCTTAAACGAATTAATATTATTTTTAGTTGACAGCCATTCAACACCATCAACCACACCTTTGTGTGTATATATCAAAGCTAATAATGAGTCGAAAGTAGAATCCTGACCGCCGCCATTACTACGAATATCAATAATAAGATTCTCACAGCCCGATTTTTTATATTGTTCTACCATTTCTATAATAGCCGACTTTTTATCAGCATCAAAATCTGGAACACGAATCATAAATGTATGCACATCGACTTTCTTTGCAATCATATCAGATGTGTAATTATAACTTTTTCCTTTGTTTACACTTGATGTTGGATAATGAAGATGTCCATCATTGAACCATGAAATATAACGACCGATACAGTTATCTTCATCTTTACCTTTAGATATAGCTTCACGCAATGATGTTTTAAGCTTCTCATATTCAGCTCGATTCTTATCTGTAACCTTTGACGAATACCCAGCGTAATCATTCTCTACTACCTGAACTGCAAAATCAAAATCTCCGCCTCTTGAAGCTTGCGCATTAACTTCACCCAAATAACAAGTAGTAAATGCAACTAATAAAGAAAAGAATTTAAGTTTCATAGTTTTGTTCGATTTAAAATCTAAGACTTGCCACATTTTAAAAAATTTAAATACAGAATTCTTTGATTGTTCTTTTAATAATAAGCTTATTAAAATATAAGTTCTACCATTAGTAGTACTATTTCCTGACGTATAAAGAGTACAAATGTATACTTTTATTTAAATCGAACAAATAATAAACAAGAAAAGTTATCACATATATACAACTTACCCTCTCCTATCTTTCTCAAACTTCACAAATTTCAAATTCTTTTTCAGCTTTTTATCCGCCAAAAAGCAAATACGCTTTGCCTTCACTTTACTGGGAGTACAATCTTCGGGCTTATCAAAACCTTCACTACTAGCGGAAAGACTGAAGATACCTATACCTTCCAGACAAACTTTATTGCCTTGGTGAAGTTCCTGTTCGATGGTGTACATAAGTTCTATAATGGTAGCCCGGATGTCTCCCGGAGTAAGCGTACACCGACCAGCTATGTTTTCTGCCAGTTCATCTGTTCCAATAGTTCCCGACGAAAGAGGAACTGCATAGTATTTTACTAGTTCTTCACCCTGACTCTTGTCTGTTTTTTTGCGCACGCAGTATTTGTATGCCATAATATTAGTTTGTTTTTTCGTTTATTCATGAGACATTTTAATTTAGACCCGGGTCTAAAGGCTATTGAGACGGGGGTCTAAAATATTTTAGACCCGGGTGTAAACTCACTTATGACCCGGGTCATAATTAAAAGCTATAAAGATAGATAAATAATTACAACTATACAAGTAGAAAACTTTTATACCGGAAAACTTGGGATATAGCCTTAAACTCCTTATTTTTGTATACAATCAACTAATCAGTCTAACTATAACATAACCAATGATGAAAGAAATAAAAATTGAAATATGTGCCAATTCTGTGGCTAGTTGCGTGGAAGCACAAAAGGGAGGCGCGAAGCGTGTGGAACTGTGCGCCGGTATTCCCGAAGGTGGTACTACTCCGTCTCAGGGAACTATTGCCGTAACCCGTGAGTTGCTGGAAATTCCTATCCACGTTATTATTCGCCCACGGGCAGGAGATTTCCTTTATTCTCGAGAAGAGATCCGTGTTATGGAACGCGATATTGCAGTAGCAAAAGATTGCGGCGCCGATGGTGTGGTAATTGGTTGCCTTACAGCGGAAGGCGAAATTGATCAGAGAGTTACAGAACGGTTGGTAAAGTGTGCCAATGGCATGTCGGTTACTTTCCACCGGGCTTTCGATATGTGCATTGACCCAATGAAAGCTTTGGAAGAGATTATCAATTTGGGATGCAACCGCATTCTTACTTCCGGACAGATGCCAACAGCCGAAGCGGGCATTCCTCTTCTGAAGGAACTTGTAGAGAAGGCTGAGGGACGAATCATCATCCTGCCGGGCTGCGGAATCAATGAAAAAAATATTCTAAAGATTGCTCAGGAAACGGGTGCTAATGAGTTTCATCTCTCAGCACGTGAAAACGTTGCTAGCGGTATGACTTACCGCAATCCGAAGGTTTCTATGGGCGGAACGGTGCAGGTAGACGAATATGCCGAACCTCGAACTTCTGCCGAGCGTGTGCGTCAGACGCTGAAAAGTCTGAATATCCAGTAATAGTTCTCAGTAGGGATTATTAATTAATACAATAAATCTTTTTCAGGAAAAACAATTTAATAATTAAAAATTATGGATTTTCTAGAACTTGCCAAAGAAAGATATTCGGTTAGAGTTTATAGTGACGAACCGGTTGAAGAAGAGAAAATCAACAAAATCCTAGAAGCTGGAAGAGTGGCGCCTACTGCCCATAACAATCAGCCTCAACGAATTTATGTTATCCAAAGCAAAGAAGCCCGTGAGAAGGTAAAAAAGTGTACCAGATACAGTTTCAACGCTCCAATTATTTTGCTTCTATGCTATAACGAAGACGAAAGTTGGTTTGGACAGAATGATAGGTTTGGCTCCATAGACCCCACTATTGTGGGAACACACATGATGCTGGAAGCTACCGAACTAGGACTGGGAACTGTTTGGGTGGGATCTTTCAATGCAGAAATAACTAAGAGTGAGTTTGCTTTACCAAGCAATATTATTCCGGTTGCTTTTCTTCCCCTGGGCTATCCTTTTCATACGTCAGAGCCAAGTGTTATGCATGCCAGTCGGAAGAATCTTTTGGAAACAGTCAGATATCTATAATTGCAGTTTATTACTGATAAAACATAATAGGAAACGCCCAACTCTACATTTGCAAATGTAAAGCTGGGCGTTCTCAATTGTGTCTTAATTTATAGTTTACTTGAACAAACTCTATTAATGGGTACAGGATGTTGGAGTGCAGGCAGTGCCTTCTTTTGTATTACCGGCCTGTATCTGACTGATAACTTTTACCAATTGTTCTCCCAAAGCAATACGGTAACCTTGCGAAGCAAATACTACACGATTAAAGGTGTCTCCAACAATAATCAGTGGTAATTCGCCACGGCGTATAACTTCAGTTCCCTCTTTTACCTGACGCAAAACAGCACCATCTTTATCTATTCCAAAAGTAACGTTCTTTGGTAGATCACCATAAGCCTTTGGATTGAATGCTTTCAGTTCGTCTTCGTCAGAGAAAAGAATAATAATTTGCTTGCCCCATTCTTCCAATTGCTTCTTAACTGCAGCAATATCTCTCAGCGCATGGTTAGTTGGCTCGTGATTGTTCTTAACCAAAGCCACGATATAGTAACCTCTACCGTTGGCATTCAGTATGCTTTGTTCCTTACCTGTTTTAGCATCAATAAATGTTGCTTCAGAATTAAAGCTGCCTAAAACCTGAACCTGATTGCTGCTTTCGCGCATCTTCAGTTCAACATTGGTTGTTTTTCCAGCTTCTACATTGAAGAATGTAAGATTGCTCAGTACACTTCCATCTGCCATACGGCTACCCGTTACCATGAGATATTGACCAGCGTCCAGTTTCAGTGGTTTGCTGAAAATTGTGCTCCATGAGCTTTCATTTTCTTCATCAAATTCCAGCAGATGTGTTCTGCCACCTTCAATTTTAGAAATAGAGAAATGCTTGTAATAAAGCGGATCTTTCAAAGAACTGATTGGAGTATAAGATGCATTAACGAATCCGTAAGGAGCATTTCCAGTTTCTGCTTTTTCAAAATTAACATCATTCCATGTGTTATTGAAGAAATATTGCAGTTTACCGGTCATCAGCTCAATGCGTGAAGGTACACCCAGACTGCGAAGCGCAGCTACGAAGAAAACTTTTCTTGAGCGGCTGTCGGTTACACGAGATTTCCACACACCGAGTGGTGACATAAACAGATGATTAGAGTTTAATTCCTCTTTAATAGTGATGTTGCTACGACACCAGTCAACCAATACTTTCGGATCTTTTCTTATTGCATCGGCAAGAGTAGCCGGAATCTCTTTCTGGAAATCTTTTTTATAAGTTGTAAGGAATTCATTAGAAACACGAGGATTCAGCACATTCTGGTTATAAATATCTCCTTCTCCTGCTACAGTGTATAGTAAATGATCTGTAAGTACCTCGGCAGGTGTATCTCGTAAATCCTTTGCAGAAATAACTTCCAGCAATTTAAGAGCCTTTTCACGGTTTTCTGTTGTAGTAGAAAGCAGGAATTTTTCTATTTCGCGCCAGTTACCACGAGACGCAACAAATAGTTTCTTGGTGCGTTCCGAATCAATATTCAGTTTTGAAGCTACCTCTTTTATTCTTGATTCATCAATAAATGTACCAATGTAACTATTACGTATAGAATCTTCCTTAGCCAGACGAATATTGTTTGCTGCACGTTGTTCCTTGCTTACGTTTACTTCTACCGGTAACTCAACCGGTGGAACAATATCCATAGCCATTTCTTTGACAGCAGCAAGATCTTCATCACTTAAATTTCCTGTCTTTTTATCTAAAGTAAGTGTCAACGTGTGATCTTTACCTACAGATACTTTGCGGAAATCATAGACTCCATCTTTAGAAGCCCACACAATAATATCACCTTTTCCGGATGAAAGGAACGATTTTCCTTCTTTATCGCTCTGCTTTTTAGCTACAGAATAAAACTCTCCGTAGTTATACAGCTTATATTCAACGACTGCACCTTCAACCGGTTTCTTGTTTTCATCAAGCACAGTAACATCAATACGATCTACCGGAGCATAATTATCAATCACATTAATTTCGGTGAAGTTCGGAGTTACAGTCATAATCTCCTCTTTGCCGGTATAAAGTCCAAAAACATTAGTGTGCATCAGCATTCCGCGCTTGGCAGGAGCTGTAAACCAGGCAACATTAAGAACTGGTTCCGGTTCGCAGGCACCAAGGAAATACCATTTTCCATTTGCCCATGCTTCTACCCATGCATGATTATCGTCGGTATGTGCCCAACGTGGAGTATAAACCTGACGGGCAGGAATACCAACAGAACGAAGAGCGGCAACCAGAAATGTAGATTCTTCGCCGCAACGTCCATAAGCTGTGCGCACAGAAGCCAGCGGTGAACTGGTTCGGGAATCAGAAGGAGTATAAACTACCTTTTCGTGGCACCAATGGTTTACTTCAAGAATAGCTTCGTAAAGAGAAAGGTTCTTTACCCTGTCTTTCAGCTCGCTATAAAAAACTTCGCGTGAATTGTCGAGCGTTTCATTATTTACTCGTTGTGGAAGCACAAAATGACGGAACAACTCTTCGTTGATCTCTTTCCCCCAGGGCATCTCTTGCTTTGCCTTGAATGACAAACGAACATCTCTTAAAAAGAAAGTGTCGGGATAATCAGTAATATCAGCCAAAGACATATAGGCATAAAGAAACTTCATAGCCTCTTTTTCCTGCAAAGAGAGTTTGTTATTGAATACATTAAACAATCCGCCATTTGGCATCGCTGCTTTCTTTTCGGCAAAAGTTTTATCTACAGTTGCCCGATACTTTTCATTGCTGATAAAGTGTGTATTTGAGCACGACATACCCAAAAACGTAATTACTAAACCGGCAAATAGTGTATTGATTCTACTCATAAAATGTAACGGTTAAATTTTGAGAGCAAAGATAGCATTTTATTTAAAGCGCCATTATTTTTCAAACTTCTTATTTAAGCACAACTTATAAATAATTACGATTAAAAACAAAAAGGTGAGGGATGACATCTTTTTGTGAGGGTTCAGTGAGGGATAAAAACCAATCCATCACTCTTCAGAAAGCTATAAACCAATAAGTTATTAAAATAAGTGAGGGAGTGAGGGATGAAAATAATTTTTTCTTTTACTCTGAAAAACAGAAGATTTAATTTATCTGATAAGATAATATTCATATATTTGCATAAACAAAAAAATCTTTTTTTGAAAACAACAAGTTATACTTCTTCGGATATTGCTTAATAGCAGCCTGTAACTTCTTCTTCAGGCTTAATCTTTCATCGTTCGGAAATCCTTTCGAACCGAAATCATATTACTTTTTCATAACTATTAAACTTAAGGAAATATTCTGCATTTCTCAATATAATTTGAGTCTTCAGAAATATATTCCGGAATAATCACAATGAATACATATGAAAGATTTTGTTTTCAACATTAAGCAACAAATAGAATCTGAAATTAAAAATATACAGAACAGTGAAACTCATTCTGCCAGCCAGATAAAACAGATAATTAGTTTTATTGAGGAAAGAATCAATGAACTAAAAGAGTTTATCAGGAATTACAGTTTTAGAAATGAGCAGGAAGAAATATTATTCTTCAAAGAATTGAAACCATCTGTCTGTTGTTTGTTATTATACTATATCCGTGTGTATCACATAGAAAAAAGGCGGTTGGGTAAAACAGACTTTGCCCAAAGTGTTTCTTTGAGCAAGGAATTAAAACAAGTAGAAAAGAATAACGAACAGATAGGTAATTTCTATCAGTATTACAAATCGGGGAATACAGATTCAGATTATTTATATTTCTGTCGCGATTCATACAATATTCTATTGGATACATCATGCAATTCATTTGAAAAGGAACGGTTCTTTTCAACCAATCACGACTATGATGTTGCCAATATAATGGCTAATGATTTGCTTAAGAATTATCTTATCAAAGAAACGAATAAGTTAAACGGTCAATTGTATTATCAGGCTATAGACATTATGTGTAATCACAAAATGCAATGGACAGATTCGAAAACATCATTGGTGGAACTTATATACGCTCTTTATTCTTCGGGCTGCATTAACAATGGTAATATTAGTCTGAAAGAAATGGCACAATTTACTGAAGCAATATTTCAGATTGAGATTGGAGATCTTTATCGCACCTTCCTCGAAATAAGGGGAAGGAAGAAGAGTCGTACAGCCTTTCTGGATGAAATAAAGAATAAGCTGATTGAAACAATGGATAAACTAGATAATTTTTAGTCCACCTTGGGGTATCTTGTGTTTTTTGTTGATTTTATTGGTTGTTCTTTGTAACAAACTTAAATAACACAAAAACTTTGTAGTCTCTAATTACAAACATTTATCAATTAAAACTTTAATATCATGAACAATGAAAATAAATCTATCCACGAGTTTGATTTTAGTTTAATCTGCGAATATTTTTCGAGCATGAAACGTCAAGGTCCTGGTAGTACTGAATCAACAGTTAAAGCACTTAGCTTTATTGACACACTTACAGAATCATCAAAAATTGCAGATCTTGGATGTGGCACAGGAGAACAATCAATGGTATTAGCTCAACACACACCCTGCCAGATTACAGGTATTGATCTTTTCCCGCAATTTATTGATCTGTATAATACCAATGCTGCAAAGATTAATGTTGAACAAAGAGTTAAGGGCATAACAGGATCAATGGATAACTTATTTTTCGGAGAAGAAGAATTAGACATTATCTGGTCCGAAGGATCAATTTATAATATCGGTTTTAAAAACGGAATAAATTATTGGAAAAGATTCTTAAAAGAAGGTGGTTATCTGGCCATAAGTGAAGCCTCTTGGTTCACGGAAGAAAGACCAGATGAAATAAATGAATTCTGGTTGGAAGCATATCCTGAGATTGACACAATTTCAAATAAAATCATGCAGCTTCAGCATGCAGGTTACACTCCAATAGCGCATTTTATATTGCCCGAAAATTGTTGGATTGAGAACTTCTATATTCTTCAGGAAAAAGCCCAGCAGTCTTTTTTAGCAAAATACCCAAACAATAAAGCCGCCTTAAAGCTAATAGAATATCAAAGAAACGAAGCAGTGCTATACAACAAATACAAAAAGTTCTATGGGTATGTATTTTATATTGCAAAGAAAGAAAGCCCTCAGGTTAATTATCTCGAAATGAAATAAAGTTATGAAATTACAGGATTTAGGATATAATGATATACACGAAGTATATAGACAAAGTAATAATCTGAACGATTTTACAATAGGACGTATTATTGCAGAACATAAGGAAAGGTATATCGTTCGCACTGAAAATAAGGAACTTGAAGCTGAAATAACCGGGAATTTAAGATTCTCGGCTAAAAGCCGTGAAGATTTTCCGGCAGTTGGCGATTGGGTAGCATTAACGGTTTATGAACCTGAATTCTGTATTATTCATAAAGTCTTTCCTCGTTTCTCTACTATTTCAAGACAGGATATTAGTCACTCGAGTGAAATTCAGATCATTGCAACCAATGTTGACTTTGCATTTTTAGTTCAGGCTGTCGATCGAGATTTTAACATCAACCGATTAGAGCGTTATCTGACTATCTGCTATTCAGCCAAAGTAAAGCCAATTATAGTTCTCACCAAAACTGATTTGATAAATGCAGAAACTCTTATAAAAATAAAAGACACTATCAATCAACGAATTCATGATATTCCAGTGTTAGCAATAAGCAATACTACACATGAAGGAGTAAATGAATTAACACAACTAATTGAAAAGGGAAAAACCTATTGCATACTTGGTTCGTCAGGTGTTGGAAAATCTTCTTTGACCAATAATCTCAAAGGAGAAAATATTATGCAAACCAATACCATCAGCACAAGTACTAATAAAGGTAGACATGTTACTACCCATCGTGAACTGATAATACTCGAGAACGGAGGTATATTAATAGATAATCCTGGCATGCGCGAAGTTGGTGTTACAGATGTAAGTGAAGGATTGGCTATGACTTTTGATAGCATCTATGAATACGCTATAAAATGTAAGTCTAAAGATTGCACTCATACTAATGAAAAGAATTGTGCTGTGATTCAAGCTGTAAGGGATGGCCTGATTGATAAGAATTCGTATGCAAACTATCTAAAAATGAACAAAGAAAAAGAGTTCTTTGAATCTTCGGTAGCCGAACGTAGAAAGAAAGACAAAGAGTTTGGTAAGATGCTGAAGAATTATAATAAAAACAGAACTAATTATTAATACTTGAATCTTACAGATCTACCAAAGATATTTAAATTATGAATAAAAGAATCACTTTTAAAAGAGCAAACATATAAGACTGAAAAGTAAAGCTGAAAAACAATTCAATTAGCTGCGGAAAAACAGATGCTATTTTCTGCTATTATAGGGGGTAGATATAATTTTTACGCAGCTAATAATCAAGCATTTAACTCAAAAAGTAAAACGTATTGTCAGAAAACGTCTTTATATATTTTCCAAAAAATGGATAGGCGCGAGTTAAAAAGTGTTTCAAATCTAATTATCAAACACTTACTCATACAAAAGTGTATATTTAAGTTATTATAATATTGTTATTTAAATAAAGAGAAGCTTATCATAATATACTATAATCTACTTATTTCACTTGAACCAGTTCCCCTTACTTTGTATTTACTACGTTCACTTGTAAGATGCGAAGTCTTTGCAAATAAGTTTAAATACCATGAAATCGTTTTTTATCAGACAAATTTCATAACTTTGCATCTATAGGAAAACCGTTTTCTTCTTCAATGAAAAACATTATAGCTAGTATCAGACAAGTATACCCCGTTTCCGATGAAGCGCTCCAAGCGTTGCTGACGGAGATGGAAGAGAGAATATATCCCAAAAACACCTGTATTGTGCAATCGGGTATAACGGATCATTTGGTTTATTTTATTGAAGAAGGAGTAACTCGCTCGATATTTCATCATGATGGAGTGGACACCACCACATGGTTCAGCAAGGAGGGAGACATTACTTTTGGCATGGATTCGCTGTATTATAACCAGCGTTCAATAGAAAGCGTTGAAACACTGACAGACTGCCGGGTGTACGTCATCCACATTGACAAACTGAATATGCTATATGAGAAGTATATCGACATAGCCAACTGGGGAAGAATCCTGCATCAGAATGTAAATAAAGAACTGAGCCATCTCTTTGTAGAAAGGTTGCAACTCACTCCCAAAGAACGATATGATAGCTTTTTGTTGCGTTACCCCGGTCTCATTAATAGGGTAAAGCTGAAATACGTAGCTGCCTTTCTGGGTATTTCCATCTATACCTTCAGTCGTATCCGTGCTCAAAAATAGTTTTTATATTCCTTTTTTTGCTTTTAAGCAAAAGAAGTTCTTTTTGTAAACAATACTTTTGCGGCTAAGATAATATTAACTCTAATCAAAAACAGATGTCAAGAATTTCTTCAGCTGCATTTGCAGACACCAAGCCACATTATAACCTCTTAGACGGATTGCGGGGAGTGGCAGCTCTTTTAGTTATTTGGTACCATGTAAATGAAGGTTTTGGTTTTGCCGAAACTGTCAATGGTGCAGGTAATGGCCTCGTCAAGAACCTCAATCACGGATACCTAGCTGTTGATTTCTTCTTTATTCTTTCCGGTTTCGTTATCGGCTATGCTTACGATGACCGTTGGAACAAAGGTTTTACCATGAAAGAATTCTTCAAGCGCCGTTTAATTCGCCTTCATCCAATGGTAATAATGGGTGCCATTTTAGGCGTTATCACATTCTGTCTCCAAGGCAGCGTGCAGTGGAACGGTACACAGATTGCAACTTCCCTTACTATGATCGCTTTACTTTGTACCATGTTCTTCATCCCTGCAGTTCCAGGTGGAAATTACGAAGTGCGCGGTAACGGTGAAATGTTTCCGCTAAACGGACCATACTGGTCGCTGTTTTTCGAATACATAGGTAATATTCTTTATGCCTTATTTATCCGCCGTTTGTCCACTAAGACATTGGGTGCATTAGTTATAGTGTTGGGCATTGCATTGACTTGGTTTGCCACCTGCAATATTTCTACTTATGGAAGTATTGGCGTGGGTTGGACATTGGATCGTGTGAATTTCCTAGGTGGTTCATTGCGTATGCTTTTCCCGTTTACTATGGGTATGTTCTTGTCGCGCATTTTCCAACCGATGAAAGTGAGAGGCGCTTTCTGGATTTGTTCGGCTGTATTGGTGGCTTTGTTCTCGGTACCTTTTATCGGAGTTTCTAAACCAGTCTGCATGAACGGTGTTTACGAATCGTTCTGTATCATTATCGTTTTCCCTATCCTGGTTTGGTTGGGCGCATCAGGCGCTACTACCGATAAGATATCGACAAATATATGTAAATTCCTGGGAGATATTTCTTTTCCGCTATACGTAGTACATTATCCATTTATGTACTTGTTCTATGCATGGCTCATCAAAAACAAGCTTTATACTTTTGACGAAACCTGGGCAATGTCCTTGGGTATAATGGCATGGAATGTATTGCTAGCTTATGCTTGCCTGAAGTTGTACGACGAACCGACACGCAAGTATTTGGCAAAGCGTTTCTTAAATAAGAAAAAATAACGGAAACCATCTGGTAATCCCCATATTTTAGGCTCGCCTGTAAAAGTATGGGGATTACAATACAAATAGCCTGGTATTTACATACTAAGCAATGTATATTTACAAGTATACTAAAGGCTGTATCCCAATCTTATATAAAGAATAACGATACCCCCAGTACACTTATTATTGCTCCAATGATTTCTCTTATTGTAACTTTCTGCTTAAAAATAAGATGTGAAGGCCATAATATAAAGATTGGCGTAAGTGCCATTAAGGTAGATGCTATACCTGCTTCAGTATATTGAACAGCCATTAAAGAAACAGAAACTCCGATAAATGGCCCGAAGATGGTAGCCCATAAAGCAGCATTCATACCTCTTCCATTCTGAAATGCAATAGGCATTGTGTATAACTCCTTTCTGAACCACATTATAACAAAGTATCCCAGCATACCGGTTATGGCACGAATATAAGTTGAAGCAAAAGGAAGCAAAGTCGTAAAATGATTTATATCTGTTGCCGGTGCCGACATTTTGTAATAGTTCATCCCCACTTTGCTTAGCACGAGTCCTACTCCCTGTCCTACTCCTGCACCTATTCCGAGCAGAATACCTTTCAACGGTAACTTTAATCCTATTTTGTGAGAAGTTCCTTTACTGAGAACAGACATTCCTATACCACAAAGAGTAACCATCATCCCTATCCATGCATTCAAAGGGAGTTTCTCACCCAGTATTATCCAGCCAGATATTGCAGCTGCCGGAGGAGCGAGTGTCATAAACAACTGTCCAAAGCGGGAACCAATAAGAACGTAAGAGTTGAACAAGCAATAATCTCCCAGCACGTACCCCACAAATCCGGAAAGCGATAACCAAAACCATGTTTCAGAATTGGCATACAAAGGATAAGGTACGCCGGTAAACCACCACAGAGTGATAGCCAGGAAAAACAAAGAAAGGAACATTCGAATTAAATTCAGCTGTAAAGAACCAATCCGCTTACAAGCTACTTCCGCAAAAAGAGCTGTAGCAGTCCAGGATATAGCTACACCCAAAGAGAGTACTTCGCCAAAATATTGCATCTTTTTCTATTTTGGGTGCAAAGGTACAACTATTTATATTAAATGAAAGTATTTACCAATACAACCCTACCCTGTTTTTTCGGGATCTTCTCATCTTCATTCACTTACTCTATACAATTACATAATTTTCCGTAATGAGCAAAAAAACAGACTGTTACAGTCATGTTTTTTATAAAAGAGTAATATATGTAAAATTATAAATGCAAACTTAGTTCAAAAGTTAGCTCCTTAAACAATTGGGAAAATTATTTCCATCAAGTCTCAGATGGCATATCAAAAAAAGTTAATTCAAATTACATAAAATACTAAAGAACAATTATTTAAACGCATTCATGTAACATACCATAAGTATTATGTAACATAAAAAAGTAAGAATGTAACGCATATAAAAACACGTGTATCATTTATATAAACCCTACTCATTAATGTTTAATACATTTACGCTTCGAATATTTAGACTTATAGCAAGCTACATTTAAAGGCTATAAAATCAGCACAGACATCTAAATACTATGGAAAATAAGGAATCTCTAAAATTAGGGTCAACCATGTTGTCATCAGCATGGCTGTTCTGTATTTCTACAACCTCGTACAATCTACTCAATAAAGCAACAGATCTGCCGATAATCAGCAATCCAGTGTTATTATTTGATAACTTCAGCTACAAAAGTGAAGATAGCTTTTATGTTTCGACTACTTTTCCTAGTGAATATTATTTCAAGAGTAAAAAAAATTCTAAAAAATAGTCCAGTCTTATCATGCTACAAAAAAAATCGCCGGAACTATTACTGGAATGTAACCACTAAAAAAATAAATACCTATAGTAATTAACCTTAATAATTAATGGAATGAAATGTGAATATGACGACAGTTAAAATTGATTACTTTCAAGAAAGAAAGTTTATTTGGAAAAAGAGAAAAGTATTAATATCTTAATCTAAAAGAGATGGAAAATGTAAAAAAACAGTTACAAAAGATTCCTTACTTGATTTTATGTCTGCTGTTAACCTGCGTTACAGCTTATGCACAAGACAAAATAAAAGTAACGGGATCGGTAATCGATAGTAAAGGTGAAACTATTATCGGTGCCAATGTAACACTGAAAGGCAATAGTTCAATAGGTACAATTACAGATATTGACGGAAACTTTGTATTGTCTGTGCCAAGAAATTCAGTGTTAGTTATTTCATACATCGGTATGAAGAAAAAAGAAATCAAAGTTGTTGATAATAAAAAGTTAAGAATTGCATTAGAAGATGCTTCTGAGCAATTAGAAGAGGTTGTAGTCGTTGGTTATGGACAGCAAAAGAAAGCCAGTGTAGTTGGTGCAATTACACAAACTACTGGTAAAGTGTTGGAACGTGCCGGTGGTGTTGCAGATATTGGCGCAGCCTTAACTGGTAACCTGCCTGGTGTAGTTACTACAGCCAGTACTGGTATGCCGGGCGAAGAAGATCCGAGAATTGTTATTCGTGGCGTAAGTTCATGGAACAATAGTGATCCATTAATTTTAGTAGATGGAATAGAACGCCCTATGAATAGTGTGGACATCAGTTCGGTACAATCAGTTTCCGTTTTAAAGGATGCATCTGCCACTGCCGTATATGGTGTAAAAGGTGCAAATGGTGTTATCTTGATCACTACAAAGCGCGGAAATGAAGGTAAAGCCAAAATAGAAGTTGGCCTTAATGCTACAGCAAAAGTAGTATCTAAGTTACCACGTTCTATGGCTTCTGCAAATGCTCTATATGTACGTAATCAAGCAATAGAGAATGAGCTCGGTTTGAATCCTGATTCATGGAGTGATATTACGCCAGCCGATATTATGGAAAAATACCGTAATCCGGCTAGTTTGGAAGAAGCAGAACGCTATCCAAATGTAGATTGGCAGAAAGAGTTGTTTAAAGATTATGCGATGGCTTATAATGCAAATGTTAACATCTCGGGTGGAACAAAATTCGTAAAATACTTTGCAGCTGTAGATTTTCAACATGAAGGTGACTTATTCCGTGAATGGGATAATAATCGTGGATATCAGTCAGGATATGGATATAACCGTATCAATGTGCGAAGTAATTTAGATTTTCAGTTGACAAAAACTACTGTTTTGAAAGCTAATATTGCAGGGTCACATGGTCTTAAACGTTCTCCTTGGAATGTTAGTAATGACTCATTTGGAGCTTCACAGTTATGGCAAGCTGCATACAGTGCACCCTCTGATGCATTTCTTCCCCGATATTCGGATGGAACATGGGGATATTATCCTGCTAACACACAAGGTGCACCTAACTCTATTGTAAATTTAGCGATCAGTGGTGCAGAAAAAAATACAACGACTCGTATTAACACAGACTTTACCCTGGAACAAGATCTAAGTTTCTTTTTGAAAGGATTGAAAGCAAATGCTTTGATATCATTAGATAATGTATTTTTAGAAACAGATCGTGGTATAAATGACCTTTATCACAATACACAATTTAAATGGATAGATCCTGCTACGGGAGAAATAAAGTACCAACAATCTGGTAATAGTAACAATAACTTCGACTTTCAAGAAGGAATTCAATGGACTACATCAGGTGGTTCAATAGATAATAATTACACTCAGCGTAACTTGTTCTATCAGGGACAATTGAACTGGGCTGGACAGTTTGGTAAACATGGAGTTTCTGCAATGGGTGTATTCAACCGTACAGAACGTGCAAGCGGTAGTGAATTTACCCACTATCGTGAAGACTGGGCTTTCCGTACTACATATAATTATGCAGACAAGTATTTCGCTGAATATAACGGTGCTTATAATGGTTCTGAAAAATTTAGTGCAAAGAATCGTTTCGCTTTCTTTAATTCGGGTGCCTTAGGATGGATGATCAGTGAAGAAAAATTCTTCAATCCGGTTAAGAAATACGTAGACATGCTAAAACTAAGATATTCTTATGGAGAAATTGGTGATGACAATGTTGGATCTCGTTGGCTATATGCCACTCAATGGGCTTACGGAACAGGTGCAAACGGCAGTATTGCTATGATGGGGCCTAAAGGAGAAAACAGTCCTTATACATGGTATCGTGAATCATCAGTTGGTAATGAAAATGTGCATTGGGAAAAAGCAGTAAAGCAGAACTTAGGTATTGACTATTCATTATTCGGTGGTCTAATAGCTGGTAGTGCAGAGTTTTTCCATGAAAACCGTTCTGATATTCTCGTATCAGGTAATAATCGTTCTGTCCCTTCTTATTTTGGTACCACAGCTCCTACTGCCAATCTTGGTAAAGTTCGCACAAAAGGATATGAGTTGGAGTTACGTCTGAATAAAATGTTTAAGAATGGTCTGCGCCTATGGGGTAATTTCAATATGACGCATGCCGAAAACCTTGTATTAAAATATGATGATGCACAATTCTTGCCCAATTATCAAAAAACAGCAGGATACTCAATCGGACAGGATCATTCTTATCTGGATAATGGATATGCAAATACATGGGATGAAGTTATCGGTATGACTGATCACAATACAAATGATAACCAGAAATTACCTGGTCAATATGTCATTGTTGACTTTAATGGAGACGGAGTGATTGATACGAATGATAACGCACCCTATGGATATACCGGAACTCCTCAAAATACATACAATGCTACTGTTGGTTTTGAATGGAAAGGATTCAGTGCTTTTCTTCAGTTCTATGGAGTAACTAATGTTGATCGTTATGTATCCTTTACTTCACTGAACGGTAACTTGAATACTGTTTTTGATGAAGGGTCTTACTGGACAGTAGGAAATACAAATGCCGATGCACCCATGCCACGTTGGAATTCTACGCCAAATTATTATGAGGGAGCTCGCTTCCACTATGACGGTTCGTTTATTCGTTTAAAGAATGCTGAAATTGCCTATACATTTACTGACGGTTGGATAAAGAAAATAGGTCTCACTAACCTGAAAATTTATTTGAATGGTAATAATTTGTGGGTATGGACACGTATGCCAGACGACCGTGAATCAAACTTTGCCGGTACAGGCTTGGCTTCTCAAGGAGCTTATCCTACGTTGAAACGTTTCAATTTGGGAATAAAATTCAATCTTTAAAAGAAATAACATGAAAAAGTATATATATAAATATTTTTTAAGCGGCTTAATGGTTATGTGCCTGCTAAGTACAACTTCATGTACTGACTATCTGGATAAAGCGCCCGACTCTGATATTTCCGCAACGGATGCTTTTAAAGATTTCACCAACTTCCAAGGTTACACGGAAGAGCTATATTATTGCATCCCTGATTTTGCAAAAGGTTATTGGAGTGATTCCTTTAACTGGGGAGAAGATGAAATTATGAATGTAGGGATTGACTATCACATGTGCTATAAGATAGACCAAGGTGATTTCTGGGGATGGCAATCCGAACATGATGGCTGGCAAAGCGGCTGGATGGATCGTAAGAGTAATTCTACTACTTCTAATGACCGTTTCGGAAAGTCATTATGGCCACTTGCATGGTATGGAATTCGTAAAGCCAATATGGGTCTTGCCAACTTAAATTTGATGACTGATGCTACTGACGAAGAACGTAACCTAATTGAAGGACAGCTGTACTTCTTTCGTGGATGGTTTCATTTTGAGTTGATGCAATACTTCGGAGGTTTGCCTTATATCGACACTGTACTTCCTTCTGGAGAACCATTGACTCTTCCTCGACTTAGCTATCAGGAATGTGCAGAAAAAGCAGCTGCCGATTTTCGCAAGGCTGCAGATTTACTGCCTGTCAACTGGGATAACACTAATGCTGGAAAGAACACATTAGGTAAGAACCAGTTACGCATTAATAAAATTATGGCATTAGGCTACTTAGGTAAGGATTTGTTGTGGGCAGGCAGTCCATTAATGAACTATGAATCTCAAGGTTCTAAATCATACAACAAAGATTTATGCAAGAGATCAGCAGAAGCGTTTGGCGAATTGCTCACATTAGTTGAAAGTGGTCAAACACAATATTCGTTGGTAGATTTTAAAAATTACTCTGACTTGTTTTATACAATTGGAAAAGATGGATTAATGCCAGGCTCAACAGAAGCAATTTTCCGTGGACCTTCTTATGGATGGAATGATACAAACTGGGGATTAAGTAAGCAGTTTGGTACCGGAATTCTTAATGACGCTGGAGTTATATCACTTCCTACAGCCAATTATGTTAACTATTATGGTATGGCAAATGGATTGCCATTAACTGACGCAGAATCGGGTTTTGATGCAACCTACCCTTGGAAAGGACGCGATCCACGTTTTTACCATGATATAGTATACGATGGTGTGAAAGTAGTAGAAGGTAACTTGAGTTCAGAGAATGAACCACTTCGCTATGCCAGCTTATATACTTCCGGCCAGTTACGTGATGCTACTAAAGGAAGCCGTACTGGATATTTGCTTTACAAGTTTATTCCTATAAAATGTAATAAGTTCGATGACGGTTATGGATATAGTAATCACTTTCATATTCATCTGAGTTGGATGCGCTTAGCGGATATTTATTTAATGTATGCCGAATCAGCAGCAAATGCTTCTGAATCTGCTATGGGCAAATCATCAAACTGTTCATTGACATCTGTTGACGCTGTTAATAAAATACGTAAACGTGCGGGAGTAAAAGAGATTAATGCTAAATATACTAGCTCATTAGATGGCTTTATGAGTGAGCTTCGCCGTGAACGTGCCGTAGAATTGGCTTATGAAGGACATCGTTTTAATGATTTGCGTCGTTGGTTATTACTAACAGAATCTCCTTATACAATTAAAACGTCACAGGAATTTATTCGTTCAGGAGTTTTTGATAAGACAGATCCTACAAAAAATGCAGTAAGTGGCTTTACAGAAAAAGTGATTTTAACTCGAAACTTTACAGAAAAGCATTACTGGCTACCTTTAAAGAAATCTGATACAAGTCTTTATCCTGAATTTCATCAGAATCCTGGTTGGTAATAGGTATTAACATTAAGTTTAATAAAACAGAAAAAGAATGAAAAATATACATGCAAGAATCGTTATGGGGACTATGATGACTTTTACGTCATTGGGGCTGATAGCGCAAGAGAATGCAGAAATGGTAACACCTGCAGACTCTTTAGCTAAGCACGAAGTCAATGTGGCTTTCCGTACGATGAATCAGAAGGACCTGATGGGTGGTGTTTCTGTAGTGGATATGGTGCAATTAACTGACAAGAACTACTCAACTTATAGTTTGGATAATATGCAATCACTCGTAGGTGGGTATAATGGCCAGCTATGGAATATGGGTGATGCATTAGTATTAGTTGACGGTGTGCCACGTGATGCAAATAATGTATTGCCCACTGAGATAGATAAAATAACATTTCTTAAAGGTGCATCTGCTGTTGTATTGTACGGTAGTCGTGCATCTAAAGGCGTTATTTTAATTACAACAAAACGTGGACGTGAAGATGGACTTCAAATAAAAGCTCGTGGTAATGCTTCAATATTTGTACCAAAAGCATATCCTGAGTATTTAGGCGCTGCAGAATATATGACTATGTATAATGAAGCGCGTGCCAATGACGGTTTATCTCCTACTTATTCAGAAGATTTAATTTATAATACTTCTACAGGAAATAATCCTTATCGTTATCCGAATGTAAATTTCTTCTCATCAGATTATATAAAGAAAGCATATAATCGTTACGATGCATCTGCTGAATTTTCAGGTGGTGGGAAATATGCACATTTCTATACCAATATTGGTATCTATAATGTTGGCGACCTGATTAATTTTGGAGAAGGTAAAGACAACCATACCAATCGTATGAATATACGTGGTAATGTGGATTTGCGCCTGAATGATTGGGTAACAGGTTGGGTAAATGCCAACGCTACATTCTATGACGCACGTAGCGATAATGCTTCGTTTTGGTCGAACTCTGCCACGCTGCGTCCTAACCGTGTAAGCCCTTTGATTCCAATATCCTATGTTGAAGAGAACGATAATCCTTCCTGGACATTAATCAATAATAGTAATTATCTGGTAAATGGTCAATATTTATTAGGTGGAACTCAGTTGGATCCAACCAATCCATTTGCAGCTATGTATGCCGCTGGCTACAACAAGCATACTTCTCGCCAATTTCAATTTGACACCGGTATTAATTTAAATCTAGAGAAGGTATTGAAAGGACTTTCTTTCCGTACACAGTTTGCAGTTGATTATGCAACAAGTTATTCTACGTCTATCAATAATAATTATGCTACTTATGAAGCAGTATGGAACAATTACTCAGGCAAGGATTTAATTACATCGCTAAATAAGTACAACAAAGATAGTAGTACAGGTACGCAAAATGTATCAGGTAGTGCAGAAAAGCAAACTATAATGTTCTCTGGGCAGTTTAATTATAATCGTACTTTCAATGAGGTGCATAATGTATCTGCAATGTTGTTGGCACATGGTTATCAACAAACAATTTCAGGAGAGTATCATCGTCTCAGTAATGCTAATTTAGGTTTGCAACTCGGATATGATTATAAAAATAAGTATTATGTCGATTTTAGTGCAGCTGCAGTTCATTCAGCAAAATTTGCTCCGGGAAATCGCCAGGCTATCTCACCTACCTTAACAGCTGCATGGCGTTTAAGCAAAGAAGATTTCCTTGCAGATTCACCGATTGTTGACGATTTGAAGCTTAATGCCTCTGTTTCCATGTTGAATCAAGACTTAGACATAAAGACTACAATTGACGATAAGAATGTTGAATATTATCTTTACGACAATGTATTTACTTCATCTGGAACTTGGTGGGGATGGTCAGAATCCTATGGTAACAGCATGCAGTCTGCTGATTCTCGTCGTAGTGGTAATGACAAATTATCTTATGTAAAACGCAAGGAAATAACTCTTGGTTTAGATGCTTCTTTATGGAAGGGTTTATTGAAATTGAATGCCAATTTCTTTACTACTTCAACAGAAGGTTTATTGACTACTCCATCTACTATTTTCCCAAGCTATTTCCAAACCTACTGGCCGGTTTCCTCCTTTTTACCATATATGAACTATAATAACAACCGTCGTACAGGTTTTGACTTTGCACTTAATCTGAATAAGAAAGTTGGTGATGTAGATATGACATTGGGAGTAAACGGAATGTACTACACTTCTAAGGCTACAAAAGTTAATGAAAATGTAGAATATGATTATTTAAAAGCACAAGGAAAACCTATTGATGCTCTTTGGGGGTTACAGAGTAACGGTTTCTACAAGGATGAAACTGATATAGCAAACTCTCCTTCATCTAGTTTTGGTCAGGTTAAACCTGGTGATATTAAATACATTGACCAGAACAATGATGGTACAATAGACAGCAAAGATCAAGTTGTATTGGGTAAATGGGGAGCACCTTTTATTTTCGGTGTGAACTATACAGCTAAATGGAAAGCCTTCACTTTCTTTGCTGCCGTTACAGGTAATATAGGAGGAAAAGGAATAAAGAATAATTCATATATGTGGGTGTATGGTGACCGCAAGTATTCAGAAGTTGTGCGCAATCGCTGGACTCCTGAAACAGCTAACACAGCAACTTATCCTCGTTTAACAACGCAAAGCGGCGACAATAACTTCCGCTCTTCTGATTTCTGGATTTACAGTACCAGTCGTGTAGATTTGGGTAAGGTACAAATTACTTATGATTTTCCGAAAAATATATTTAGAAACGGTATTGTCAAAGGCTTGTCAGTGTACTTAAGTGGTTCTAGCTTGCTGACTATAGCCAAAGAACGTAAATATATGGAGATGAATGTAGGTAGTACACCTCAGAATCGTAGTTATAATCTTGGTGTGAAAGCTGAGTTTTAAATGAGATAGATTACCAAATAAATTATTTGTCATGAAAAATATAATAAAAATATTAGTCCTTTCTTCTTTATTGACAGGATGCGATGATCTGTTCGAGCCAGCCATTGAGAATAATCTGGGATTTGAATATATGTACGAAAATGCGGGATATGCCGAAGGTGTTTTATCTAATGCATATACGCGCATTCCGTCTGCGTCTTATTCATTCAATGATGTTGCAACCGATGATGCAGTTAGTAATGATGCATCAAATAGTTATCGTAAAATGGTTGCAGGTGCCTGGCAGTCAGACAATGACCCAACTGAACGTTGGCGCAATTGTCGTGCTGCAATTCAGTATCTCAATCTTTTTCTAGCCAATGCTGATAAAGTACATTGGGCAAACGATGAGTTGGCTGCTAAAATGTATAATGATCGTTTAAAAGGTGAAGCTTATGGACTACGTGCCATGTATATGTATTATTTGCTTCAGGCACATGGCGGATGGACAGCAGATGGAAAATTATTAGGTGTACCCATTGTTACCGATCCAGAGGAAGCTTCAACAGATTTCAACTATGCACGTGCTACTTTTGAAGATTGTATGAAGGCTTTTTATGCTGATGCAACAAAAGCTTTGGAACTTTTACCAAATGATTATGGAGATTTAACTAGTAATTCTGAAATACCTTCAAAATATTCGAATGAAGGTGTAAACCTTACTCAGTATAATCGTGTGTTTGGTCTAAAATTTCGTGGACGCATTTCCGGACGTATCGTAGAAGCTATCCGTTCTCAAGCTGCTTTGCTAGCTGCAAGTCCGGCATTTGCAGAAGGCAATACTACAACTTGGCAGAATGCGGCTGATTATGCAGCCAACGTATTGGATAAAATCAATGGTGTTGCCGGTATTGATGCCGATGGTGGTACTTGGTATAGCAACAAAGAAATTGAGTCGTTAGGTAGTGGTGAATGTCCTCCTGAAATATTATGGAGAGGAACTAAGTCGTCAAGCAATTCATTGGAAACAGATAATTATCCTCCTTCCATTTATGGTAAAGGACGAATTAATCCTACACAAAATTTGGTTGATGCTTTCCCTATGTTGAATGGTTATCCAATTTCTAAAGAAAACGATGAATATAAACAGAACCCTTATGCAAATCGCGATCCTCGTTTGGCTGCTTATATTTTATACAATGGAACGAAAGCTGGTGTAAATAATAAAGTTATTACAACTGCTGCAGATGGTACAACAAATGATGCTTTGGACAAAGAAGAAGGTTATTCAACACGTACAGGTTATTATATGCGTAAATTATTGCGTCAGGATATTAATCTGGATCCAACAGTAAATAGTACTCAAGAACACTATCAGGCACGTATTCGTTATACTGAAATTTTTCTAAACTATGCAGAGGCTGCTAACGAAGCTTTCGGTCCTACAGGAAAAGGTTCTCATGCCTACTCTGCTTATGACGTAATAAAAGTAATCCGCAGTCGAGCTGGTATAACTGGTGGTGACCTATATTTGGAGTCTATCAAGGATGACAAAGACAAAATGCGTGAACTTATTCATAACGAACGTCGTTTGGAACTTTGTTTTGAAGGTTTCCGTTTCTGGGATTTACGTCGTTGGAAAGCAAACTGGAATACAACTGCTATGGGGGTTAGTATTACAGGAGATGCTACTAAAACCTATTCTCCGATAGAAGTTGATAAACGTACGTATAAAGATTATATGTATTATGGACCTATTCCTTATAGTGAAATATTAAAATTTAATGCTCTGGAACAAAACCAGGGATGGTAATCATTACAATGTAAAATATTAATTTGATTAAATATGAAAAAAATTATAGCCGCTATTATGATGTTAGGCGCACTGGTTACATCCTGCGAGAATGCTGATTGGGATTTTCCCGATTACGGTAAGACAAGTGTTTATTTTGCCAAACAAACGCCAATACGCACCATTACATTGGGTACAGATACGTATGATACAACCTTGGACAATGAGCATAAATGTAAAATTATGGCTACCATGGGAGGAGTATATAATAATGAAACCAATCGTATAATAAATTTCGAGGTTGATGAATCTTTGTGTAATGGGTTGACTTATGAAAATGGAAGTGACATTATACCTATGCCTTCTTCTTACTATAAACTTGCATCCAACCAAATTATTATACCTGTCGGTAAAGTATTGGGAGGAGTCGAAGTACAGTTTACAGATGCATTCTTCAATGATCCAAAATCTATTTCAACAACTTATGTTATTCCATTAAGAATGACTAGTGTAGAAAATGCTGATACCATCTTGCAGAGTAAAAACTACATTCTTTACGCTGTTAAATACATCAATAAATGGGATGGTAATTGGCTGAGCCGAGGTACAGATGTAATTGACGATAATGGATCAGTAACTACAGTAACACGCCAAGCTAAGTATATAGAGAATGATGAAGTACGTAGCCTTACAACAACTGCCTATAAGCAAGTTGTATATCCGGTATCAACAGTCGTAAATGTATATAAAGAAGATGGTACATTGGGAACTAAAACATTATCATGTAACCTTATATTAACATTCGACGACAATGATAAATGTACAATTACCAGTGGAACAGAAGGTTATTCGGTTACCGGTACGGGCACATGGACAAAAGAAGGTGCAAAAAAGGCTTGGGGAGATAAAGATCGTGATGAACTGAAATTAAACTATGTATTAACTTATAACTACCAGCAAAAGGCAGGTGGTCCGATGTTGTATAAAAAGTACACATGTGATGATACATTGGTTGCGCGTGACCGTGGAAGTAAATTGGAAACTTTTAAAACGAAAAACAAATAATCGATTGATTCCTAAAAATAATACAAATGAAACAGTATATAAATAAACTTCTGATAACAGCATTAGGATCGGTCATAATAGCCGGGTGCGCTGATACTGGTATTGATGATTTTTCTGTAGAAAAACCAAATACTATAGCAGGTATGGAGTATCTAAATGATTATTCTCCGTTAAAATCGTATATAGATCGTACCACCCACCCCAACTTTAAGTTGGGATCGGGTGTTTCGGAAAGCGATTTTAATACGGGAGGTATTGTCTATAGATTGGCAAGCGCTAATTTCGATGAAATAACTGCTGGTAATGCAATGAAATACAGTTCTTGTGTTTCTAAAGATGGTGCTATGAGCTTCTCTGATGTAACCAAATTTATAGAAATGGCCAAAACTGCAGGTTTATCAATCTACGGCCATACATTGGCCTGGCATTCTCAACAGCAGAATGAGTACTTGAATAAACTGATTGCTGACAAAGAAATACAAGTGGATCCAAATAACGCAGAACATGCATTGCATATAAAAACTACTGAAGCTAAAGCAAATGTTTGGGATTGGCAAATTTATTATATGTTGCCTGAAGCATTAACTGTAGGACAGGAATATACACTCAGTATGCGTGCAAAGGCTACTACAGAAACTGATATAGCTTTTTGGCCAAATAATGCAGATGGATCGCAAGTACAGTATTTATCTAATCTTTCAGTAAGCAAACAGTGGAACACTACTTCAATTAAATTTACGGCTACGATTCCAATTCAGAAATTGGTATTCTCTTTCGGTAAATTTAGCGGTGACTTGTACATTGACGATGTTAAATTGACTGCTACAGGTTCAAATACTAATTTGATTGCCAATTCTTCTTTTGACAATACCGATTTGAGTAAATGGAGTAAACCAAGTTGGCATAGTTATACTTATGCTATTGAAGCTTTGGCAGCAGGACCTACTACCTGGTTTACAAACCTGGTTAGTAATAGTAACTGTGAATCAGATGATGTATCTTCTTTCTATGCTACAGAAGCAACAGTAGGACCTAAAGCTGCAACTTTTGGAGCTGCAGGTACAGGAGCAGATGGAGTTGGCCGTGCTTTAATTGTAAAATCTGGAGACAACCCAACTAATAACTGGGATACTCAATTCTTTGTAAAAGTGCCTTATAAGTTCAAAGAAGGTGACACTTATCGTTTTACCATGAAAGTAAAAGCTGATAAAGCAGGAACTATTGAGTCTCAAGCACACAATAACCCTGGTGGATATTTATATTGGTCTATGATTGGCAACCCTAGTGTTACCACCTCTTGGCAGGAATATACCAAAACCGGTGTTATTTCAGCTTCACAAGCAGGAATGAATACTATTGCGTTCAGTCTTTCTCCAAACAAAACAGCAACAACATTCTATTTTGATGATATCTATTTCGAGAAACAAGAATCAGGCAATACTATTCCATTAACTCCAAAAGAAAAGGCTGATACACTGACCTGGGCTATGGACAAATGGGTAAAAGGAATGATGCAAGCTTGCGGTGGATACGTTAAGTCCTGGGATGTAGTAAACGAAGCAATTTCAGGTGGTGGTGACGACGGAGAAGGCTTCTATGTATTGCAGTCTGCATCAAATGGCGACCCTCTTAAAAACTTCTACTGGCAAGATTATTTAGGAAACGAAGAATATGTACGTAAAGTCGTTGGTATGGCTCGTAAATACTATGCCGAATTTAAAGGAAATCCTTCGGATCTAAAACTGTTCATCAATGATTATAATCTGGAATCAGATTGGGATGATAACAAAAAACTGAAAAGTTTGATTCACTGGATACAACGTTGGGAAAAAGATGGTGTTACCAAAATCGATGGTATTGGAACACAAATGCACGTTTCTTATTTTGCAAATGCAACTTCACAAAAAAGCAAAGAAGAACATATCGTGAAGATGTTTGAATTATTGGCAGCATCAGGTAAATTAGTGAAGATTTCCGAATTGGATATGGGATATATTGGCGAAGATGGTAAAACAGTAAAGACTGTTAATGTGACCCAAGAGCAACATAAAGCAATGGCTCAATTCTATAAATTCATTGTGAAAAAATACTTTGAAATTATTCCAGTTGCTCAGCAATATGGTATTACTACCTGGTCTATTACAGATAGTCCTGACAGTGATTCTTCATTCTGGCGTGCTGGCGAACCTATCGGTTTGTGGGATTTGAACTACTACCGTAAACATGCTTATGCTGGATATGCTGACGGATTGGCTGGTAAATAATAAATTAGATTTTATTGCTGTCCATTAAACTTAATTGTTATGGTAAAAAATCAGGGCTGAACTCTAAAGTTTGGCCCTATTCTTTTATATCGAAAAACATTTACCAGAAAATTTCAAGAAGGTCATCCGACAAATGCATAATTAATTAATGAAAAAGCAATTTACTTATAAAGGTTATCCAATAAGTAAAATTAAACCTTAGATAGAGACTTGAAGGAAAAAATATATAAAAAAGGGATTGTTCCATCTTTACAGAACAACCCCATGAATTATTTAACCTACTATTTTTTATGTTGCAGTAACAGTGGTTTCAGACGGGCAGTCCAAAGATCATAACCAGTTTGGTTCATATGAAGGTTATCCTTCTTAAAAATGTCTTTACGGAGCACCCCTTTCTCATCATACATACAAGAAGCTACATCAACATAGAATACATTTTTTACTATATCAACATACTCTTCAAGCAATGTATTGATTATTTTTTGCTTTAGTGTTAACTTCTCACGTGCATAAGAAGGTTTTATAGAAAGTACATAAAGTGGAATATCCGGATAATCGCGTTTTATTCTTGCTATGAAAATACGAAAAAAATCAAATGTCTGACCTATTGTAATATCTTCAAGACTATTAATCATATCGTTCTCAACATAAAGAACAATGCAATTTGGATTATAACCACGTGCAATTACATTATAGTTGTAAAGCATATCACGTAGAGCTGCACCACCATATGAACGACGTATAATCTTCATAGGAGCCATATCATTATAAATATTATCCCACAAATTAATAGATGAACTTCCCAAAAACAATACATCGCACGACTTATCTTTCAATTGCTTATTTTCTTCTGTGTATTTATCAATGTCTGCCTGATAACGAGTAACCCAGTTAAAAGCATCAGCATGTTTTACCTGAAGAAACTCACACAAGCGTACGGAATCTTGTGTGGACTGTGCCTGCACGATGAATGGCAGAGACAACAGCATAAATAATAAAATCAAAATACTTTTTCTCATTCTCTATATTTTCTTATTTAAATCCCAACTTATTTAATCCTTTACACACATCCGGGTGACTCATAAAAAGCTTCCATAAAAATCCTGAACGATAATTCTCTATCATTACTGCTATTGGTCCCTGATCAATAGCCAAATAGCGCTTGGGATACCATCCGTCCGTTTCACTGAAAGCATCATAAAAACCATATTTGCCGAAAACCTGATCACGCATCATATATAAATGACGCATTACATCCATCGATTCTTTAGGAGTATACACAATAGATGAAAGAGCAGCGGTAGGAGAAATAACTCCCAGATCGCTATTCTCATTAGGAGCATGACCGGAATAACCTGTAATACTATAACTTGCTGTCAATCCCCAACAATTATTGCCATAACCTTTATAACCTTTCGGGTTACGAATGCAATAAGCCCGGTTGATCAATGTGTAATTTTTCATTTCTTGAAAATAATCTGCATATTTATCTTTCAAACCATTTGGATTAAGTCCTAGAAATGAATAGTGAGCCCAGAACAGAGGTCCGGCCTTTGTTCCTTGATAGCGCAAGTTCAGTGAAAAGCCTTCTACCTTATGCGTGGAAACGATGGCTCCATTTTCTGCCCAGCCTTGGTGATACACTTCCGGAAAAACTCCATGAGTTGGTGAAGCAGCTGCCAATACATACAATATCAGGCATTCATTAAATCCATGAATAGGGAAATTCATTTCCCAGGCATACTTAGGGCTCCAATGCCAGTATAGTACATTTTGTTCATTACAATACCAATCCCATTCTACTTCTTTCCAAAGTTTATCTATACGTAAAGCCAAAGATTTTTCTTTTTCACTACCATTTGCATAATATTGATGAACGGCTAGTAATCCTTGCATCAAAAAAGCAGTTTCTACCAAATCACCTCCATCATCTTTCTGTCCGAAAGGCTTTACCTTACCGGTTTCACCATTTAACCAATGAGGATAAGCACCATGGAAACGGTCTGCTCGTTCAAGAAAAGAAATAATTTTCTCAAAGCGGGCAAATCCTTGTTCATCTGTAATATAACCTCTTTTTATACCAGCCAATATGGCCATCACTCCGAAGCCACTTCCACCAATAGTTACAATATTTTTATCGTTTTCCAGATAAATGCCATCTTCATGAAATCGCTCGCGTGCCATACCACTTATAGGTTCAGCACCTTCCCAGAAATAATTGAAAGTACGATACTGAACAGTGTCCAGCAACATGTTATCCGTAAGCCGCTTTTCTGTTACATCTGATTTATTTGCACAATTCCCCAAAAGGAAACTGCCACAAAATAAAATAAAGGATATAAATCTTATCTGTTTCATTTTCAGCTCTTACTTAATTGTTATATTTACAAGAACCGGATTATGATCCGATAGATATCCTTGTTCGGGAGTATCTTTAATAACACAAAATTTGTTTATCTGAACAGAAGTGCTGACAAATATATAATCGATTAAAACTCTCTCACTATCTTTCAAACGACCAAAATCATGAAAGCTCCATGATGGTCCGTATACTACAGGAGATGCAGCACGAGCATCTTTCATTCCATTGTGAATTATAATCTGTATAGGTTCAGAATCTGAAGTACCATTAAAGTCTCCCGTAATAACTACCGGAAGTCCCGGGGCCAACTCTTTTGCTTTGGTAAGCAATAGCTTTGCACCTTCCCTGCGGGCTATCTCACCCATATTGTCTAAATGCGTATTAAAACAAACGAATTCTTTTCCTGTTTTCTTTTCTTTTAATATAGCCCATGTTACAATACGTTCATACGCTGCATCCCAACCCTTTACTCCTATTTTTTCCGGAGTTTCACTCAATGCATAATTTCCTTCTTTGATCAGTTCAAAACGATCTGTTTTAAAAAGCAGAGAACAATATTCCCCAGCTTCTTTACCATCAGTACGTCCTGCACCTATTGCTGTATACTGAGGCAATCGTTCTTTCAGATCTACCAATTGGTTATACAAAACCTCCTGCATCCCTAAAATATCAGGAGCATAATAACGAATCATATTAGCAGCATTATCCTTACGGTATTGCCAGCTATTTAAACTGTCTGAAGGTACATTCAGACGAATATTGAATGTCATAACATCCGCATTGAGAACTTTTTGTTGCGTACCACACGAGGTGGTAAGCACACAAAAGGCAGCCAAGATAAAATTTAAAATATATCTTTTCATCTAATTACATTTTCAAAGTGAAACTTGCGTTTTTAACATCGCGACTGTTCCCCCCGATCATAAGATTAAAATCACCAGGTTCGCAAACATAGTTGAGGTCGTAATCATAGAATTTTAATAGCTCAGGAGTTATTTTGAACGTCACTTCTTTTGATTCGCCCGCTTTCAGGAATATTTTCTGGAATCCTTTTAGTTCTTTAACCGGACGGGTAACACTTCCCACCAGATCACGGATATAAAGCTGAACTACTTCTGATCCATCTCTTGTACCAGTATTTGTAACCGTAACCGTTGCAGTAAGTTCCTCATTCATGTCGAGATCTTTGCTACTCATGGTTATATTGCTGTAATTGAAAGTCGTGTAACTCAATCCATATCCAAAAGGATAAAGAGGATCATTACTTACATCAAGATAATTACTACGGAACTTTTCAAACCAACGACCTTCTCCTAAAGGACGGCCTGTATTCTTGTGATTATAATATAAAGGAATCTGACCTACATTTTGAGGGAAAGTCATTGTTAGTTTTCCACTTGGATTAGCATCTCCAAACAAAACATCTCCAATCGCATAAGCAGATTCGCTACCGCCAAACCAAACATTCAGGATGGCAGGTACATTCTTTTGTTCCCAGGTAAGCACAACAGGACGTCCGCTAAACAGAACCAAAACAATGGGTTTCCCGGTTTTCAGCAATTCCGTTAATAAAGTACGCTGCACATCAGGCAATTCCAAATTAGTGCGGCAACTGCTTTCACCACTCATTTCAGATGATTCACCTAAGGCTGCAACAATAACGTCTGCGTTGGCCGATACTTTCAGAGCTTCCTCCAACATTTCCTTATCAGTTCGGTTGTCACGATGCAAACTGCGACCGAACATTGTTGCACGTTTCTCATAAGCAGTATCACTAACCAGATTACTACCTTTTGCATAAACAACCTTTGCTTGGTCACCCAATGTTTCTCTAAGTCCTTTAACAAGTGAAGGGCTCCTATCAAGCACTGCAGCTACACTCCATGTTCCTACCATATTTTCACCAGCTTCGGCCAATGGGCCAACAACAGCTATGTTTCCTTGTTTCTTCAGAGGAAGTAGATTATTTTCGTTTTTCAATAAGACAAAGCTTTCTGAAGCAATCTTTCGGGCTTCTGCGCGATGTTCCTTTGTATAAATATCTTTTAACGGCCGTTTCAGATCACAGTATTTATATGGATTATCAAATAAACCAAGTTTATACTTTGCTTCCAGAATACGACGACAGGCTTTATCCAGCGTGTTTATTGTAATAATTCCCTCATCTATAGATTTCCTTAAAGTTTCTGTAAAACCAGCACTAACCATATCCATGTCAACACCTGCATTAATTGCACGTGCCGATACTGTTTTCAAATCACCTATACCGTGATATACCATTTCTGCAATTCCTGTAAAATCAGTAACAACAAAACCATTAAAGCCCCATTGATTACGGAGTAAATCTGTCAATAACCATTTATTTGCAGTAGCCGGAACACCATCTATTTCATTGAAAGAAGCCATAATACTTCCTGCTCCTGCTTCAACCGCTGCTTTGTAAGGAGGCATATATTCATTCATCATACGAATACGACTCATATCAACAGTATTATAATCACGTCCAGCTTCGCTAGCTCCATAAAGTGCAAAATGCTTTATACAAGCCATAATTTCATTATTGGATTTCAGCCCTTTGCCCTGATATCCACTAATCATAGCTTTTGCAATTTCAGATCCCAAAAACGGATCTTCTCCACAGCCTTCAGAAGCACGTCCCCAACGAGGATCTCTGCAAATATCCAGCATAGGTCCAAACGTCCAGCTAATTCCGTCAGCACTAGCTTCGATAGCAGCAATACGGGCAGCCTTTTCTATTGCTTCCATATTCCAAGTACATGACAGACCTAAAGGTATAGGAAATATTGTTTCGTATCCGTGAATAACATCCATTCCAAATATTAAAGGAATTTTTAATCGACTCTCTTCCACAGCCAGTTTCTGAACCTCTTTAATTTTACCAACTCCCTTCAGATTAAATAATCCTCCAACTTTTCCCTGACGAATTTTTTCTGCCACATCGCTGCTTTTTGCCTGTCCGGTAGTTATATCCCCGGTCACAGGTAAATTGAGCTGTCCTATTTTCTCTTCGATAGTCATTTTCTTCATCAAAGCATCTATAAAACGGTCCATATCTCCGGGAGATCGTTGTGCAAACGTACATGTAGAAATCAACAGAATGAGGGAAATAATATATTTTTTATAATACCAATTATTCATAAGTTACTAATTTTACCAATTGAATTGAAATAAAAAGTCTAAGAAGGTTATGTCTAAACACCTCCTTCTTAGACACTTATTCATATTTTAACAATACCTATTATTTGTAATCAGGATTCTGAACCAAGATTCCATTGGATTTATCAATTTCATCTTGTGGAAGTGGCAGATAACGGTGTTTATCCTGATATTTCACCTTACCAACATTATGTAGAACATCTTTTGCAATACCCCAGCGAACCAAATCATAAAAACGATCGAATTCAAGTGCTAATTCAATACGGCGCTCATGACGGATAGCATCTCTTAAAAGAGCCTGATCTGTTGTTGTAACTTTTGGCAGAATTGTATTATCATTACCACGAGCACGAGCTCTGATCATTTCTAAATCGTCTGACGCTTCTTTTGCATTGCCCATTTCATTTGCAGCCTCAGCAACCATCAAGACAACATCAGCATATCTGATCAGTCGGATATTTACCCAAAATCCACTATTAGTAAATTCCTTGCGCTTAGCTGGGTTTGTATAGGCCTTTTTATTATAGTATGCTCCCATTCCTGATGAAACAGGAGATTCTCCATAAGGTTTATTAGTATTTTCGGGAGTTATAGGTTCATCTGCACTTTTTCTGAAATAAAGTAAAGTTGCGTCTTTACGAGGATCTCCTGGTTCATAAGCTTCGCCCAGTTCTTTTGTTGCCATGTGCCATCCCCAGCCTAAATTCGACTGTCCTGAACCGCGTACACCCTGTACCTGACAGAACTGGCTCCCAATTGAAGTACTAGCAGGTAATGCAGCTGTAGAAGCACATTGTAATTCAAAAACAGACTCACTGCAGTTTTCGCCTTCATCAGTAAATATCTTGTCGTACGGGGTATTCAAATTATACAAACCCGAGTTCATTACATCTTTAGCAACAGAATACATGTTACTCCAACTATTTCTCATCATGTAAGTACGTGCATGAAGTGCGCGGGCAGCTCCCCAGGTCAAACGACCAATATATTCTGAGCTCCATTGCTTTGGAAGTAACTTTTCAGCTTCGTCCAAGTCTTTATCTATCTGCTCATAAATCTTTTCAGCAGTTGTTTTAGGAACATTTGCTTCAGCTGCATCTCTGATTTTAGCTGTAACTAAAGGTACTTCTCCAAAAGCTCTTACCAGATTGAAATAGCAATAAGCACGGAAAAAGAGTGCTTCACCTTTGTTTCTTTGAGATGCATCATCCTTCGAATTTAAATTATCTACAGAATAAATTACAGAGTTGGACTGATATATAATCGTGTAATTTTGTGACCAATAAGCTTTTACGGTTCCATTATTCGTTGTATATTCAAAGTCATCCCAAAAGGCAGCCTGATCTGCCCCATCGCCTACGGAGCTTCCTTTTTCTGAATCTTCTGAACGAACGTAGTGTATCATAAACGCAGGAATACCAGCAGTAATATTATAACTACGCATTAATGTATAGATACTAAAGACCTGTCCATCAATCGCAGAACCACCTTCGGGAGTATCATCCTCTGTGAACTGTCCAAGAGGACTTCGGTCAAGAAAATCGCTACAACCTGTAAAGCTAAAAGCAGAAGTAGCCAACATCAACGATAATATATATTTATTAAGTTTCATAGTTTGCAATTTTAATAGTAATTAGAAAGTTAAGTTGAGACCAAATGTATAAACTGCCGGCATAGGATATGATCCGTCGTCAACACCAAAAGCTGTTGCAGAACCACCCAGTTCAGGTGTATATCCTGTATTATGCTTCCAAGTTTTCAGATTCTGAACATTTGTATAAATCTTTAATGCTTTTATACGTAGTTTATTCAGAAATTCTTTATCAAAATTATAAGCTAACTGAATATTACGGATGCGGAAGAAACTGCCATCTTCAATGTAATAATCTGAATTCTGATTATTGATTGTGTGTTTGATATTCAACAAAGGTTGAGAATTTGAAGTCCCTTCACCATGCCAACGATTTATTCGTTGTGCCATGAAATTAAACTGTGACCAGTTATAATTATCCCATGTGCGGAAAATTTCATTTCCCTGTTGTCCCATCATATCAATACTTAATTCAAAGTTCTTATAAGACACTCCTAAATTAATACCATAAGTAAAGTCTGGAGTTGGATTACCTATAATAGCACGGTCAGCCGGAGTTATAAAATTATCTCCGTTTATATCGACAAATTTCAGATCACCAGGAGTAACTGTTGCAAGTTTATTAACCGGAGAATTCGAAATATCAGCAGCAGACTGATAAACTCCTTCTACTTTATAACCATAAAAATAACCGATAGGGTAACCCGCTTGTGTATAACTCATGCTTTTAGCTCCATCAATAATAGAATATCCATTTTGAACCAAACTTAAAACCTTATTCTTTATCGTGGTTAAATTACCTCCAATGCTATATCCCCAATCACCTCTGCGGTCATTCCATGATGCTGCCAATTCAAAGCCTTTATTTTCAATTTCACCTAAGTTGCCAATTCCAGGTACAGTACCAGATAGTCCGGGAACAGTAGCAAGCAAATCCTTTGTATTCTTTTTATAATACACCCCTTCAAAATGAAGACGATTTTTCAGCATATTTGCTTCCAAACCAGCTTCCCACGCTTTTACTTTTTCCCAATGTAAGTTTACATTTGGCAAATATTCTAATTGATAACCCGGGATAATATTATTTCCAAATACAGCAGAAGATGAATTAACCAATAATGGTTCAGCCGGATAAGCCGATTTCATTGCCTGATTACCAAGAGTACCCCAGGAACCTTTCAACTTCAACATATCAAAGAAGTTTTGATTAGCCATAAATTTTTCTTCAGACATCAACCAGCCTCCACCTACTGAGTAGAAATTTTGCCACTGATTACCTGTGTAAGAGAAAGCAGAGGAACCGTCACGACGGAAAGAAGCATTTAACAAATACTTTCCATCATAGTTATAAAGTACACGTGCTAATGCAGAAACAGTTGTACGTTCCCATTGTGTGCTACCATTGGTTGAAGCTCCGGCATCGCCAATACTTACGTACCATTTATCCGGATCATCTGCAATCACTAATCCAACACCCTGATCACGTCCGGCAGTAAGCAAACTATAAGAATTGTAATAAGTTGTAAAACCTGCTGTTGCAGTAATATTGTGTTTGTTAAATGAATTCACATAAGTCAATAAATAATCACTCTGCACTTTTGTTTCATCGCTTTTATTTTGTTCTATAGCAGTTTTCTTTGTGCCTAATATATTAATATCTCCCTCAGCATCTGGGTCGTACACTTTTATAATAGGTGTGTATTTACGATAACTATTTGAAGCATAATCCATTGAAAAAGTAGTACGGAAAGTAAAATCATTTAAGAATTTCCACTCACCATAAATATTGCCTGCAGTACGATAATTGGTTGCACGTGCAGTATTAGCACGTTCTTCAACATCTACCATTGGGTTGGTTATCTGTGCTTTCTGAAAATCCGGAAGTGCAGCAAATAATTTATATTCATCATTGTAAACCGAAGCTACCGGAGTAGAACGAATTGCATTCAATACTTCTTTTGCATCAGTAGGTAATATACGTGCACCATTGAATTGAAAACCAAATTTCAGATTTTTATTTACGCTATACTCATTGCTTGCATTCAAAGTTATCTTACTATATTTTTCATGTTTTATATTACCCTGCTCACCAGAATATCCTATACCTAAATAAAATCTGTTCTTTTCAGAAGCACCAGTAATACTGATATTATTATTGGTCACAAAACCTGTCTGAAAAATTTCATCCTGCCAGTCTGTATCAGCAGTCCAGTTTGTAAAGTCAAATTTACTAGCTCCCTGGTTTACCAATTGTTCATTATAAAGTTCTTTAAATTCGGCAGCATTTGCCATATGAATTTTGTCTACTACTTTTTTCCAACCAAAAGAAGTGTTTATATTCACTAAAGTCTGACCTTCTTTAGCTTTTTTTGTAGTTACAATTATTACACCATTAGCACCACGCACACCAAAAATTGCTAAAGAAGAAGGATCTTTCAGAATTTCCATTGATTCAATATCCGCTGGATTCAGAAAATTAATATTGTCATTAAACAATCCATCTACAATATACAGCGGAGTGAAACCATTAATAGAATTTGTACCACGAACACGGATTTCCGGATCAGCACCGGCACGTCCGGTATTAATCACCTGTACACCAGCAACTTTACCTTGTAATGATGCTAAAGGGTTAGTAGCTGGTTTATTAGCAATTTCATCTCCTTTAATATTAGTGATCGAACCAGTCAAATCTCGTTTTTTTGCTGTACCATAACCTATCACTACGGTTTCTGACAACATTGTTGCATCGTCCTTCATTAACACATTGATAGTACTCCGTCCTTCAACCTTAATCAACAAGGTTTTCATTCCGATATAAGAAAACTGTAAAATGGCATTGGGAGCAGCTGAAATAGAATAAATTCCATCAATATCTGTTGTTGATCCTCCTGAAGAACCAATAACCCGGATTGCAACTCCAATTAAAGGCTCGTTTTGTTCGTTAGTAACTTTACCCGTTAAAGTTTTATTCTGAGCAAACACTGAAGATATAGAAATGCCCATGATACCTATCAGAACCAATAAGGTTCTTAGCCAAGACATGTTCTTCATAGAAATTGTTTTTAAAGATTGTTTTTTCATCGCATTAAATTTTAACCATATTTCCAACTGTAATTGTCTGCGTTCAGCAACGTTTTTATAACTCATTACTGATTAAATGGGCCCCTATTATAATCAAGTACCAAGTTAACAAAGTTTCGATCTTAGATTGCCGACAATCAAATTCTGTCGCAAACATATGAATGGAAAATAGCAGAAACAAAAAAAGCCCCTCACAATAGATACATGAAGGTGCTTTTTAACAAATAAGAAACCTCATATTTACCTCTCAAAATAAATTTAATAATTGATACACAATGCCTTATAATAGAGATTTAATCTATATCAATGAAACATTCATTCAGGTTTTGAGTAGGTTTTAGATCAAGTTTTTTTCTTAATCGGTAGCGGTTGTTTTCTACCGCGCGAACTGATATGTTCATTAAGGAAGCAATATCTTTAGATTCCAGACCAAGTTTTAAGCAGGCGCATAGTCTTAGATCATTATTGGTTAGTTGGGGATACATCGTTTTGAGTTTCTTGAAAAAATTCTTATGCTTTTGCTCAAATCTAATAAGAAACATATTCCAATCATCTTCCGTATCCATGTTATTGGCTAAAAGTATATTCATTTTCTGAATAAAAGGTAGTAATAACGATTTCTGGGCGTTCTTGGTATAGAAGTCATCTACAATCTTTTTTAAATTAAGAATCAACTCATTCTTTTTGATAATAAAAGAAGTCTGAGTAAACAATTCAGCATCTTTCTCTTCTATCTTATTCAATAAATTCTCATTCATTTTTCTTAGATAGCGGGCTTCGCGTGCACGTACTTTTTGTAAATGCAAATTACGATATCTGCGTAATACAAGCAGCCATACTAAATAGAGAATCAAGCCTGTAATTACAAAATAGAGCAAATACGCCCAGAATGTTTGATGCCACGGAGGCAATATTTCAAACTTATAGATAGTTTCTTCCGATTTATGTCCCAAACCATCAACAGTCCGCAGTTTAAAGGTATAGTTTCCTTTTGGTAAACGAGCATAAAAAACCTTTCCTGTTGTAGACGGCACACTCCATTCATTATTCACACCTTCAAGAACATACTGTACTGAGAGATTGGAAGTAAACGAATGACTCTCTGTAAAACTAAAAGTTACATTATTATAATTATATGAAATTTCAGAATCTTTTCCAGGATCAAGATAACGTTCTTTTCCTTCTGATATACTAATGCGTACTGATTCTATTAAAGGAGCATTTAATCGCACTTGACTGAAATTCTTTTTATGTAGATTGTGAAGTATAAATCCTGCATCCAGACATACAAGCGATATTGAATCATTCAAGACAGATATATTTTCATCTGCATTAACTAAGGACAGGTTGTCATTATCCACATTATAAGCCTCCAGAATTCGTGCTATATATCCGTCATAAACAAATCTGTAAATTGAAGAACCGGTTATTGCCCAACTTTGGTCATTATTGATATGAACCATTCTCTTTAAATCATTAATAGATGAAAAACACTTGTTCAGTCTATTCTCCGGAACTATCTGATCTCTGTTTTCATCATAAGTCCAGCACTTATTATTACCCAGAAATACTATTCGCCCTCCAATTTTAAAGAGTGATAATTTTTCAGGAAGTGCTTTATTTTTCTCTATGCCATAATAAAAGTGATAATGGAATGATTTATAATCATCGGATAGTTTGCACTTATAGATACCTTGCCCAACTGTTTCCAACCAGATATTATTCAAGTGATCCACTTCTGCATTAATAATCGATTTAGAGATGTCTCCGATTTTCCATACCTGATGAGTATCCATGTCGACAACTGTCGGTCTGTTATAAGTAACTACAAATAAAAGGTTCCTGCCTTTCACCGGAAGCTTCATAATACGAAATATTCCGGTGTTTAATTGATAAGGAGTAGACGTCTTCAAATCTTTCCCTATCTCAATGATATTCATATTGTGTCCACAAAACAAGCGACCATCTACTATAGAGAATGTCCAGACTTGCCCTTGAGTACCTTTCATAAACTTCAATGAAGAAAAACATGCAGGACTATATAAATCTTTTCTCGGAATATAATATACTCCCTGATTAGTACCTATCAGCAGATAGTTGTTCCAATAAGTAGCACAATATACAGCTCCTATATCCTGAGAAAAAAAGTTATAATAGCTAAGTCCGTTATTATAGCGTATGTACGCTAATCCTCTATCCATTCCTACCCATATATTGTTCAGATTATCCTTGCAAAGAGCTAAAATGGTGTTGTTCTGCAAAGAATTTTGAGAAGAGTAATGAGCTATCACATTTCCTTTTTCATCAGTTTCATACACTCCGTCGAGTAATGTTCCCCAATAATATGTACCTCTTTTAGGCACATCTACTCCACAATTCAACTCCTTATCCCGAAGTAACTGACTAAAGGAGTTATTCCAATGAATAAATTCCTTTCCGTTATACAAATAGATTTCTCCAGAAGAAGTTCCAACCAGACATTGATTGTTTCGATACGGCAAAATAACTCTTGCTAATTTCCCATTAAAGACATTACTACCTTCAACTTTTTGCAAACGATCATTTTTAAGCCGGTAAAGCGAACCGTTTATTTCTTGTACCCAATATTCATTTCTTACTTTATAAAGAAAAAGCAATCCGTTCTCCAGACTTACTTTTTTGACAGACTTTCCATTATATATATATATATGTCCGAAAGACTGATAATAGACTTTTCTATTTTTATTATCAACACAAACTTTCCAGATTGTTTCATTATGCAAAGTACCTTTGGGTAGTAAATTCCTGAAAGTTGTATATTTAAGATTGCCAGAAATATCTCTGTCCCAACGTCCAATATCTTCAAACCCTCCGGTATATATGATATTATGAGAACCAATACCAATTCCTTTAATATAAGAACCATTGACTGCACAGTTTAACTTCCAGGCCATTCCGTCAAATTCCAGCAGACCTTTATCATTACCAAAGTACATTATCCCCCGTTCATCCTGGCAGGCATTCCAGTTTTTATTTGCAGCCTTATATTTATCCCTATAAATATTAATGATATATGGTTTCTCGGTAGCTTGTATTTCTAAAAATGAGAGTATAAAAAGAAGATAAAAGAAATTTTTTTTGTTCATAATATAATAGTTAAGGTGCCACAAAGATATAATTAATAGATAATTATTTTAAGTGTGATAACTAAAAATTATTATTTCAAGGGAAAAGAAGAATATGCATGTACAATGAAAATACAAATGTGAGATATTTGCAGTATGGAAAATATGGATTGTATAAATGATCATTGAGAAGTAAATCGTTACCTTTTAAATAACCACTTAAAATAGAGAATGGTCGGTTCTTTCTGCAAATGCTATCAAAGTTTGGATAAATAGATTTATGCAACCGCAACGAGCTGGGAAAGATGGTACTCTAGCAAAGTATATCTCTCCCTTTATATTCCCTGAAGAACAGCTCAGCTTTTATTGCAATTTTATAATCACTTTAGTTCCAGTATAAGAAACTTTTTTTCCTATTGAGCCTGAAGAAATTCCCATGCCCTCATTTTCACTTACCAGAACAACGTTAAAGATACGTTTTGCTAAACAGCCAGAATAATTTCTCTTTCTATCTGAGATGGTTAATAATTGATGCTTTTCATCCCAACTGAACGAAACGATTGCATATCTTCCTCTCTCATAGTTATAATTATCTCCTTCATCTTCGTATAAATCAAATTTAGCATCAGCTCCTTTATATAAGCGAATCTCAAGTGTATCGGCCAATCTTTCACCTGTATATTGGATAATCTTACCCATTGGAATAATAGAACCAGCCTTAACGAAAAGAGGAATTTTATCTATTGGAGCATCAGTTTTTATACTTTGACCTCCATTAAAATGTTTACCAGTCCAGAAGTTGAACCAACCTGCCGATTTGGGTAAATAAACAGTCCATTCAGACACATTAGCTTCAGTAACCGGAGCCACTAATACAGATTTTCCAAACATATACTGATATTGACGGTTTACGGCAGCAGTATCTGTATTAAAATCCATCACCAACGGACGCATCATTGTAGATCCGTTTTTAGTAACCTGCCATGCTTCGGAATAAATGTATGGAAGTAAACGATAGCGAAGGTTCAGCATCTTACGCATATTGTCCTCTACTTTTTGTCCATACTTCCAAGGTTCGGTTTCGGTTTGGTAACCGTGAATACGGAAAATTGGATTGAACGTTCCCCATTGGTACCAGCGTGTAAGCAGTTCGTGATATTTCTCGTCGGTGTATTGAGAATTACCAGGACGGAAAAAGCCACCAATATCTGTTGTCCAATATGGAAACCCTGTAATTGTATAATTTAATCCGGCTACAATTTGATTCTTGAATGTATCCCATGTTCCGCCAATATCACCCGACCAATTGATAATTCCATAACGTTGCTGACCCGAGAAAGCCGAACGTGTGAGGATACAAACCCGTTTATCAGAAGTAGCTTGGCGTTGTCCTTCATACACAGCCCTACTCACCATCAATGGATAGGTTAACCGGTAAAAATCGCCAGCACCAATATGTGTTTTTGTTCCTTTCAAAGCATCATTTTCTGGTTCAACAGCATCCATCCACCAGGAATCTACACCATTATCAAGCATATTCACCTTCAATGTTTTCCAATATTCTTTTCTGGTTTCCGGGTTGAAATAATCTAGCCATTTGGTATCTGGAATAAAACGATTTTTAGCCACATATTCTTTACCAATTGTAGAGTTCTTATCCGGGTTCGACCAGATTGAGATGTTGAAATGTGCATTCAAATTATGCAGTTCTTTTATAAACGCTGCAGGGTTTGAGTAGTTTTTCTCATCAAACTGAGGAACACCCCAACCTCTATCACCCCAATATTGCCAATCTTGTACAATCACATCCAACGGAAGATTTCTTTTTCGGAACTCTTTTACTGTTTCAACCAAATGTGTTCCTGAGGTATAACGTTCGCGACACTGCCAAAATCCATAAGCCCATTGCGGCAACATGGGTACATTACCCGATAAATTACGGTAAGATGCAATCACGCTATCTGCTGAGGGTCCATAAAAAACTACATAATCGAGCGCTTTAGCGGTTGGTGACCGAAATGTTGTTATGTTATCACTCAGCTTCCATGACAATTTGGGAGTATTATTTGATTTACAAAGCACCTGTACCTGATGTTCACCGGCTTTTAATTTTACTAATGTACCTACAGTAGGCGGAAGCCACATATTACTTTGGTCAATACAAGGTTTCCCATCAATAGCCACAAAGTGTCTGTTGCCCATATCGCCCAAATCCAGAAATATAGAATACTCGCCATCTTTCGTAACATTAAACTTACCTTGATAAAGCGATTGGTTTTGCGATACTTTTTGAGTTCCAGAGGTAGTAGTTACTTCGACCATTTGATTATTTCCGGAAGTTGATTGTTCCTGTTTTTCGAGTGCAATGAAATTATCTGCCGGATTAAAATCCGTTAGTCCATACTGATGCCATAACAAACCGTACCCTTTACTTGAATAAATAAAAGGAATAGAAATCTGCGTGTTTACCTGTGTTAAACGACGAGCTACGTTCTTTAAGTTATATTGTCCATCCTGAAATTGACCCAAACCAAATATATATTCATCGGATGGTGATTCAAAACTCTGTTGTGCCTCATAACAAGGTTCGCCTTGAATAGAACCAGAAGTTAGTTTCCGGGAACCTGCCTCTTCGCTCAAAAATACTTTGCCGGCATTATTGGAATACGATAGTTTGCCTGTGTGCTTATCCAATGACACTTGAATATTTTTTGTTTTTATCTCAAGCTTTGTCGGCAAATCTAAAACCTGAAATCCTGGAGTCACAACACCCGAAGTAAGAACTAGCTCTGGCAAGTTTACTTCACTTTCTTTATAGAATTTGATCCTTACGGCATTCTCGCTCAAAGGAGATATGCTGAGTGTTCCATCTGATAAAGTAATATTTACTTTGTTGGACAACCGTTTAATACCTTTCACTACTTGTGCCTCACAAAGTAGTGGGAAAAGACTAATCATTAAAAATAATTTCAGCTTCATTTAGTACTTATTTAATACAATCAATTTTATATTATAAAACGAACATAACGTAAATTTTACTCAAACAGATTAGAAAATAATAAAATCAAGAAACATCTCCCCTATCTGCTACTAAAATGCATAAAAAGCCTTTGTTTAAAGGCTTTTTGTTAGTGGGAGATAAAAAAAATAAGACTATTCATCTGCTACTAACGAGAATTATCTGCTACCAGCATACTTTACTTTAATAAGCCCGGCAGACATTTTAAAACTTCCCAAATGAGATTTATTTTTTCTGGAATAACATTTATTACATCTTGTACAAAACATTGCATTCTTCTGTACAAAAGAATTAAATATCTTGTACAAAAGAATACAATCTTTTGTACAAGGATTTATATATTAGACTAATCATTCTAAAAAAAACAGGCCAGACATTGATCATTATCCGCACAAATATTTTCAAAAGTGCCCTTCATAGTTGCGACAGATAAAGAATTAAATAGAGATAAAGAGTTTAGCCTTTCTATTTTCCAACTAAGGTAAAATAGTAACAATTTTCTTCCCTTTATAAACAATTACTTTATCATATTCATTGGAAGTACTCTTACCAGAAGCAATCAGTCTGATCTTGAATTTACGTTCTGCAAGCATCCCTGGAAAAGCACCTTTACGATTACTAATAGTCAATGCCTTCTTTGCATCATTCCAAGTAAAGGTAATGGTTGAATATGCTCCCTTTTCGTAATTGTAATTATCGTTTTCGTCCTCGTAAAGGGTGAATTCTCCATTAGCACCTACGTAAACACGAATTTCGAGGTCATCCCATTTCTTCTCAGTGGCATACTGCACTTGCGGTCCGAAAGGAATTATGCTTCCCGATTTGATGTATAAAGGAATCTCATCGATCGTTGTTGCTTTTACTATTTCCTGACCACCATTAATTTTTTCGTTAGTCCAGAAGTCATACCAGGCAGTTCCTTCGGGTAAATAAACTTTTGTTGATTTAGGCTGAGTAAAATTCACAGTTGCACTTTTCTTTTCGCCGGTAGCATCTTTTTTATCCCAACCAGTTTCTGCATCCGATTTTACAATAGTTTCCGGGGTATATTGTGCATTAACAACCGGAGCAACCAATATTGATTTGCCAAACATATACTCATTGTTCATGTCTTTAACCTTCTTATCATTGAAATCCATCACCAAAGCTCGCATAATAGTTGATTGATTATTTGTAACCGACCAAGAAGTAGAGTAAATGTATGGCAACAGAGAATAGCGTAAATTAATTGTCTTTGCTATCGCATCAAAAATAGTCTCACCCTTTTTCCCAAAGTTATATATTTCTCTGGGGATATCGGTACCGTGCGAACGCATCATCGGAGTAAATGCTCCGAATTGAAGCCAGCGAACATACAATTCCTGAAACAACGGATTCTTAGTTCCTTCACTCCAGCCTCTGTTATAAGCACCTGCAAAAAAACCGCCAATATCTGTATTCCAGTAAGGAATAGCACTCATTGAGAAGTTAAGACCTGCAGGTATCTGGTTGCGTAACGATTGCCATGAAGAGTTTACATCACCCGACCATGTATTTGCTCCGTAACGTTGTTGTCCGGCAAATGCCGAGCGGGTAAGGATAAATACACGTTTGTCGGAACTTGCCGCACGTTGGTGTTCCCCAACTCCGCCTACCGTCATCAATGGGAATGCGTTGCGTACCTTACGGAATGAGCCCAGGTAGGTTTTAAGATCGAAATCGGAAGGTTTAAAATCCAGATGGTCGGGTTCTGATGAATCCATCCACCAACCATCAATTCCCAATGAGAAAAGTCCTTTCTGCAGATGTTTCCAATATATATCACGAGCTTCTGGATTATAAGGATCATAAGGTTGTACACCTGACGGATATTCACGGTTTGGCGGCCAGCTTTCCAATCCCGATTGTGGCCATGTACCGAAATTCAAAAGCATACCCTTCGGTTCCATTTCGCGGAATTGTTTTGTTTGCGGTCCAAAAGAAGACCAGATCGAAATAATCAAGTGCGCATTTTGATTGTGAATATCTTCCACCATTTTCTTTGGATTAGGAAATTCAGTATTAAGAAACTCCATTGCATTCCAAAGGTAATTGTTGCCCCAGTATTGCCAATCCTGAATAATACCATCGAGAGGCACTCCTAGTTCACGATATTTATTAACTACACCCACCAGTTCGTTCTGACTTTTATAGCGTTCTTTACTTTGCCAATAACCAAAAGTCCACAAAGGAAACATAGGAGCTTGTCCGGTGAGGTCGCGCATACAAGCAATTGATCCATCAATATTTCCACCAAACATAAGATAGTAATCAATGCAATCGCCAACTTCAGATTTAAATGATGTACTTTCGGGCTTATCTTCAAACACAGTGGGAGAATAATTATCCCAGAATAACCCATACCCTTTTGTAGAAACCAGGAAAGGAACATAATCGTCAGTGTTTCCCTGTACCATATTGAGTTTTGTATTACGCAGAGATAATTTGCCACGCTGTTGTTGGCCTAAACCATAAATAGCTTCGTCTTTATCAAGTGCAAACGACTGATCGATAGTATAGGTTTTTGATCCTGCATCATTAAAATCAGTAAAGGTTGCACCCGATTCTTTTTCGCTTAAAAGTTGTTCTCCGGAAAGAGTATAATAGGATATTTTTCCAGACTTCATGTTGACATCTACCTTCAGCTTATTGCTCTTCAGCGAAACAACATCCCCTTGCTGATTGATAGCAAGCTTTACGGCCTGAGGCTCTTTTACTACCGTTAAGCTTTTCTTTTCAAAAGTTTTTCCCACAGGAGATTTCAGCACCCTTACAGTTGAAGGTCCATAAAATTGAATCTCAACATCCGTTGAGTTAATTTGGGTTTTGATACCCAAATTGCTTTTTGTGTACGATTGTGCCTGACTACCGATGGCAAAAAACATCAGTAACAAGAATACTAAATTGAGTTTTTTCATATATTATTTTTTAAGCTTGTATTATTTCACAGGATTCATACAAAATAAACTATCGGTACAGAATCAAGGCCTAAATATATTTGAGCAATCGTGCTATCTGTCAAGCTGCTCCCTCAAAAGAGAGTAGCTTGACTAAAATAAAAACATTTATTTCATTTCAAATATAGATCTTATCTTCTAATATTTAAATCTATTATACACTAAAAGTTTATTTAACAGACATAAATTTATAAAGAACTACCCCATGTGCAGGTACTTTAAGTCTTAGTTCACCGGTTTGGGTTTCGATATTGCTAATATCTTTCTGTCGCCAAAGATCTCGCACCGTATATCGCCCGTTAAGACCAAGCTTTTCGAAATCCTTGTAGGAAAGATCTACTATATCAAGACCAAAGTTGCAGAAACCAACCGCATGACTACCATCTTCGAGCTCCTTTACATAAATACGCAAATCACCAATCGTCTGAATACAGGTTGCCTGCTTGCCAAGCGGATCTTGATTGACCTCGATAACTTCATCGTTAGTTAGTAAATTCAATGAGAAATCATCTAGTTTCTCCATGTCACAGCCAATGAGTAGTGGTGCGGAGAAAAGACTCCAGAGACTAACATGAAGATATTGCTCGTCCGGTTTAAGCTTGCTTAAGTGTGGATTACCCCAACCTACAGTGCCAATAACAAGCATATCCGGATCGTTCCAATTGCCCGGTTTAGCCCATGCTGCGGCTTCGTCCTGTGCCAGAGCTATATTTTTTACACTCACCCATGTATCTGTAATATCATTCGTAGTTCGCCAACAATTACCTCCAACAGAATCACCCCATTTCCAGACATCCGACATCCCGTACTGACATACGCTAAAAACAATATCTCGGCTCTGCTGGCGAAGATAATCGCCCATAACCTTAAATGGTTTCATGGCGATATTCAATTCGCTACCACCATTATATGACAAAGAAGATACTTTGTATGGGTCGTTCTCAGGCAAACCATCAATTACATTACCATAACTACACCAATCGTATTTCAAGTAGTCGAAGCCCCATTTAGCATAACTTTCGGCATCTTTTTTTTCGAAACCAAAACTACCGGCACTACCTCCACATGTCCAAGGCCCCGGGCTTGAGTAAAGTCCTATTTTTAAGCCCTGTCCATGCACATAATCGGCAAGGGCTTTCATATCTCCAAATCGGGAATTAGGGATTATATTACCAGCCTCATCGCGCAACTTGCCACGCAATGTAGAATCTTTTGAGTCGCGATGATTTTCCCAGAAATCGTCTATATTTATATATGTCCATCCGTGGTTGATAAGCCCACTTTTTACCATTGCATTAACAGCACGTTTTACCTTATCGGCCGAAACCTCATTGGCAAAACAGTTCCAACTATTCCAACCCATCGGTGGAGTGAGCGCAATACGGTCACCACATACAATGCATAGTTTTTTTTCTGCTTTGCCTTTTGCATTTTTAGCACCCAGAGTAACCATAAATGTTCCAGCTTTAGAAAGTAAACCCGTGATAAGACCTGTTTTCGAGTCAATCTTTAACCCCTTAGGTAAACCCGAAGCCGAAAAAGTCATGGGACGGTCGCCCGTTGCTGCCACAAGATATTGAAAAGGAGAACCCGGACGTACTCCAAACACTTTTGAACTATTAATTCTTGGTTTGGCAGAAGGTAGAGGAGTTAGGATATATGGTTCACTTGGCACCGGACTATATGTATTTAAGGTAGTTACACCCGTAGTCTCAAATTTTGCATCAGCCCAATCGGCATGGTCATAGTAATTGCCGTTGCCTCCATCAGTCACTACTAATTCAAGTTTCTGTATTCCTGCCAGTTTCACCGAACAAGGTCTGGCAGCATCTCCTAAATGTATCACACCACTCGACCATAGTTTTTTACCATCGCCAATTATAATAAACTCGACGGCTGATTGGCGGCCTTCTACCTCATCATCAATACCAACCTGAGCTGTAAACTCTCTCGCTTTCCCATCAAGTAGAACCAACAGCGAACTTTCAGCATGAGTACCAAAACCGCGTTCGAAAGTTTTTCCTCCAATTGTAATTGCTTTACCATCAACAGATTTATTCTTATTCGGTGTGCCAAAGCCCTGGGTAGCCGCACTGAGATCTAATTGATCAAGCCATACCGTTTGAGCAGATAAATGTTCGGCCCCCATCATGCTAAATAAAATAAAGAGTCCTGCAACGAGTGCTAATTTAATGTTGTTTGCTATTTTCATTAATGCCTTTTTATTGGATATTATTATTTTTTGAATTTCAATATTTAAATTGATAATTGAATTCTTTATATGCTATTTAGAATTAAATCTCCACCAGTCGAAATAAAATAATTCTTTTTCACCCCTGAATACGAAGTATAAATCGTGAAGCCCTTTAATATTCTTCACAGCAGTAGTAACTGTTTTCCATATATCCCCTTCGCCGGAAGTATTAATATTAATTATCGTCAACATTGGCCCATCAATTTTGTCGGTATGTATTTCAATCTTTCCACCATTCAGCGAAGCCACATTTACATCAACAGATGCTGCCCCTTTAGAGAAATTTACGCCTTGGACTTTCAGGTAATCTCCATTATTAATGGAGGTGACGAATAATCTGTCAGCAATCTTTCTCCCTTTATCCCACGATGTATTTCGTTCCCATTCAGTAGCAAATTCTGTTTTCAAACCTTCACTATAAGCTATAATCTCAGCTTGGGTACAGTTATACGGGTTTAATGTGCCAAGTTGTTTGACTCCTGTAACTGACCAAAATGGTAACTTCTGAATAGTACCATCGGCATTGTATGTTATGTTTTCAATGCATATTGAGCGTCTTTCGTAATGCTTCTTCATGGTTTGTTTCATGATGGCGTAATTGAAGCCGAACGCATACGAATTTCCTTTGTAGTCAATGATTCCAGGATGGTTTCCACTTGAACGCTCGTCTCCTTCCATAATCATACCTTTATATTTCCATGGACCGGTTGGAGAATTACTCATTGCATAACCAATACCTTCGGGACAACAGGTAGAAGCATACGCCAGATAATAATGTCCGTTGCGTTTCCATACCCAGGGACCTTCCTGGTAATTAGCAGGCTTAGTAGGTTCATTTACTATTTCGCCTGAATAAGAAACCATATCCTCATTCAGCTTCACATAATAAAGATTGGGATTTCCCCAGTAAAGATAAGCCTGTCCATCGTCGTCAATCAACACAGTTGGGTCTATGTCGTGTGTACTATTCTTAATCAGAGGTTTTCCAATTGGATCTTTGAACGGTCCATAAGGAGTATCCGAAACCAGAACACCAATCCCGATACCATTTGGCATTGGACAATACATATAAAACTTATTGTTGCGTCTTATACATTGCGGAGCCCATGCACCATTATCATAAGGTACCCATTTGAAATCTTTCAGTGAGGCCACAACCCCGTGGTCAGTCCAATTCACCATATCGGTGGATGTGTAAAGCAACCAATTCTGCATTTTAAAACCTAAAGCATCATCTTCGTCATGACTTGTATAAAGAAATACCGTATCATTGAACACTAAAGGAGCCGGATCAGCAGTATATTTGGTTTGGATGATTGGATTTTGTGCCTCTCCTGCAAAAGGCAGGTTAATTGCAACCATAAAAATTGAAACAATAATAAAGACTTTATTTCTCATAACATGTTAATATTATTTTCTAATCAAAACAATTTAATAGTGTACAAGAAAGAATTAGACTCAGCGAAAACCTGATTTCCTTGAGAGCTAGAGGTTTGCAACTAACAGATCTAATATCTGGAGCTTTGTTTGAGAATAATCTTTCTTCTTAATTAATTTATTTGATAGTTATTTTTAATGTTCTTAGAGCTTTGACATCTGAACTATTTCCGTATAGTACTTCGTAATCACCAGAAGTAACCATCATTTTTCTTTGAGCCCAATCAAAGAATTCAAATGCCGAAGGTGATAAATCAATAGTTGCTTGTCCAGATTTGCCAGCTGCTAACTCTACACGTTGAAATCCACGTAAAGTTTTAATAGGACCCTCAATATCATTAACTTTATGAATGTACACCTGTATAATTTCCGTTCCGCTCCTTTTTCCTGTATTGGTTACCGGAACTGTTAGTTTTACGGTTTCGTTGGATTTAATTTCTGCTTTATCTACAGTTGCTTTCCCTATTTTGAAATTAGTGTAACTCAACCCAAAACCAAATGGAAATAACGGATCGGACATATAACGATAGGTCCTTCCTTTCATTGAATAATTTTCAAAATCGGATAATTGATTCATGCTTTTGTAGAAAGTGATTGGCAGTTTTCCCGATGGATTATAGTCGCCGAAAAGAACATCTGCTACAGCCTGACCTCCCGACTCGCCACCATACCAAGCCTGAAGAATGGCATCGCAACTCTCAGTTTCAGGAACCAAAGCAATAGCCGAGCCCGAACAGTTCACAAAAATCACCTTTTTTCCTGCTTGTTTTAATGCCTTTAAGCAGTTACGTTGTACTACGGGAAGCTCAATATCAGTACGGTCACCACCCTTGAAACCAGGATATGAAACCGGCATTTCTTCGCCTTCCAATTGTGTAGAAAGTCCTCCAACAAATACCACAATATCAGTCCCTTGAAGCTTTTTAATCAGGTCAGTATAATCAACATTTACTTCCTTACCTAAATTGAATTCTATATTCGCTTCCCAATTATTTAGTTGTGCATAGCGAATCTCAATTTTATATTTCTTACCGCTTTCAACTTTATACGGAATTCGTGAAGGTAGCGTTCTCCAGTTATTATATTTAGCAAGAGATTCTCCATTCACAAACAATTCAAAATATCCTGTGGCCCCACATTTGAACACTATCTCTTCACTTTTAGATGGTGTGAATTCTGTTTCATATTTACCGGAAAATCCTTCTAGACGAACTCCGGTTGCAAATTCATGTTGACCTGCGGTAGTTAATTTTATAGGATTTACAATTTGCTGGGTTGCAACAATATCACCTGTAAAATCTTTATTATTCCAATAACTAACCTTAATGCCTTTCTTTCCATCAATTGAGCATTGAGAGAAATAACTTTCGGTCACTTTATCCTCTACCAAATCACATCCTTTCTCATAAAGGACCTTATCTGCTGAAAGTTTAGAAGTAATTCCATCTAAAATTGTAATCGTTCTTACGGGAGTTCCATTATAATTTCCCCAAAGCATCGGTTTATCGTTAGCATTTGGACCAACTACTGCTATCTTTTTTGATTTATTCAATGGAAGAATATTGTTTTTATTCTGAAGAAGCGTCATCGATTCAAGAGCCATATCTAAGGCTAGTTTTCTGTGCTCATCGTTATTTACAATCGACATTGGAATTTTTGACCATGAAACCAGGTTGTCATCATCCATTTCACCCAAGTCAAAACGTCCAATCAATACCTTCAACAGGTGTTTATTTATTTCTTCTTCTGAAATCAGCCCCTTAGCAACAGCTTCTGGCAATTGCTTGTAAAGGTGATCAGACCATTGGCATTCTACATCTGTTCCAGCTAACACTCCTTTTGAAGCAGCATGAACAGCATCTGATGACACTTTGTGGCTTGTATAAAAATCAGATATGGCACCACAATCAGAAACAACCATATACTTATAACCCCAATCATCTCTTAATATTCGTTGTAACAATTGAGTGCTTCCACAACAAGGTTCATCATCCAAACGCTGATAAGCGCACATTACCTGACGAACATCTGCTTTCTGAACCAATGATTTAAAAGCAGGAAGGTATGTTTCCCACAATTCTCGAGGATTAACATCGTTAATATTTAAAGAGTGACGGCTCCATTCAGGTCCTGAGTGAACAGCAAAATGCTTGGCACAAGCTAAAAGTTTTCTGTATTTAGCATCTGAAGGACCTTGCAGTCCTTTTACAACGGAAATTCCCATACGTGAAGTTAAGTAAGGATCTTCACCATACGTTTCCTGGCCGCGTCCCCAACGTGGATCACGGAATATATTAACGTTTGGTGTCCAAACCGAAAGACTTAGAAAACGTGCATTTTCCTGACCGTTTTTTCTGGCTTCATTATATTTAGCTCGTGTTTCATCCGAAACTGCATTGAAAATACGACATAGCAAATCATCATCAAATGAAGCAGCCATTCCAATTGGTTCTGGGAAAACTGTAACGTTCCCATTGTTGGCAAGACCATGTAATGCTTCACTCCACCAATTAAATTTATTGATTCCCATACGTGGAATAGCATCTGATATATCACACATTAAAGTTGCTTTTTCGCTTAAGGTTAAGCGAGAGATCAGATCTTTAGCACGCTCTTCAGAGCTTAAATTTGGATTTTTATAAGGCAATTGCTGAGACCAGGAATTTACTGAAAATAAAAGAGTTATTACTATAAACAATCCCTTTTTAATAATTAATCGTGTTGATTTTTTCATAATATATATTATACACATTTACTAATGAATTGGTTTTAGAGAAGCAACAAAACCACCCCTACCTAATAATCTTACTTTTACCGTACTCGATTTATCAACAACCATGTATTGTGTTACGAGTTTCTTATCGTGTTCACCATCTGCTATTAATGTTAGTTTGTATTTTACAGACTCAGGCAAATAATTGAATGTCAAAGTTTTAGTTTCTGGATATTTTTCTGCACTTATACCTCCAATATACCACAAATTACCTTTATTTCGGGCAATAATTAAGTCCTTTCCCGGATATCCGTCGATTAATTTGGTATTATCCCATGCATTAGGAACTTCTATAAGAAAATGTTTAGTGGCATCAGGCAAATCATAATAACCCTCCGGACGGTCGGCCATGTGCTGAAAGCCTGACTCGAACACTACACTAAGAGCAAGCTCATGACCATATGAAGTAGTATGTGGAAATTGGGAATTAGTAAATGTAACCGGAGTATAATCCATAGATCCAACCACATTTCTTGTAAAAGGCAAAATGGTATTATGCTCAGGAGCTGTTGTTGTAAATTCCGGTCCATTATTATACCATTCGGCTCCGCGTACTCCTTCATACGTCATCAAGTGTGGATATGTACGAGCCCAACCACGAGGAACCAAACAACCATGAAAGTACACCATCATCTCGAATTTAGCCGCGTCATCCAAAATATCAAGATAATACTTAATCATATTTTGTTTTTCACTCTCAAAGAAATCAATTTTCACGCCCGCAACACCCATTTTTTTTAGTCTGGCAAACTCTTCCATTCTATTTTCATGGGTCAACATTCTATCTTTTGGAGTAGCAGAAACCCAGGTATGATCTCCTCCTGAGTTATACCACATTAAAGGTTTTACTCCTAATGAATGAATATACTTTAAAGCATCTTCCAAATTTCCTCCATTGCTCATACCATCCCATTCCCAATCAAGCAAGGTATAAGGCCATCCCATTGAAGCAGCTAAATCAGCAAACTTGCATACTGTTTTGAAGTCCTTGGTTCCGTGATTATCCGACCAGTAATTCCACGATACTACGCCAGGCTTAATCCAATCGGTTTTGGTAATAATTGAAGGTGCAGATACGTCATCTACCAACGTAGATTCCACAATATCGGCAAGATTACCAATAACTATTACACGCCATGGCGATTTCCATGGAAGAGTTATAGTTGGTTTTGTCTCACCTTGTCCTCTTCCGTTCCATTGATCAGGAAAAACAACCTTATATTTCGATTTTTCAGCAGTATTGGATAACTTTGTTCCACAATAATTTCTCCCCAAATCGGCCTCATGGATCAAATACCAGCACTCTTTATCAGGTACATTGAAAAGTGCAGGATATCCCCAATCTTGTTGCATGTTCCCGTCGCTCATAGTTGTATAAAGACCCTCGTTGGCAGGGTTAAATTTTTCCATCCATCTTTTTGTACTATCCGGTATACAATAGGTTGTCAGTTCATCATTTACAACAAAAGAACCTTTCTTTTCAGGAAATTCATACCGAAATGCTACGCCATCATTATAAGCCCTGATGATAATGTTTAATTTCGTTTTACTCGGATTTTCAAAAGAAACTACCGCTTCGCTTGCTGAATTACTGCATTGTGATCGTTTGCCATGCGCTACAGAATATTGTTCGTTTATTAAAATGGGGTTACTTGCCTTCAGGTATTTCAAATCTTTCGAGAAATCCTGGTCAGAACGAGCAAGTCCTAACGTTATTTGCGGTATAACTTCGCATGGTTTACCATTATTCAAATACTTAACTCCCAAATACCACTCACCTGTTTCAGAGTTCTTTGTATTGAAAAGTCCAATGACTATCTTTTTATTCGGCGAAACAACTTTTATTTTCTGAGGAAATACTGCTAATGAACTGAGAAATAAAAGTCCTGTTATTATCTTACATTTCATTTGGATATATTATAGATGGTTATTTGATTATTAGTTAGATGCAAATGTAAGTTTATCCTTTCGATTGAAACATAACAAATCTGGTAATTCAATTTAGTATGTAAAACATTAATCTCTATTCTTATTACAACACCTTATACATTCTGATTATTACATACGGTTCATCTCCCGGTTTTAAATCGGGCATGGTTAAAGTTCCCAGAAAAATAGCATGGTTAAGGTAATTGTAAGGACTATTGTTTGGCACTTCAATATCCAAAACCGATTTACAATAGAATGAGTTTACGCTATTGTCTGTATGAATCAATGCCTGATTTACAATCTGAAATATATATCCATCATTCGTTTTCAGAAGATAACGTGCGTACAATTCGGTATCACCATCCGGACGAACCAGTTGCCAGTCATCACCTCCAGGCAAAATTTCGCCTTTTATTTTTGGTCCGCAAAAGGTACCTCCAATAATTGGAATAATTCTTCTTGTACCACGTTTGCTCTCGCCAACATTTATCATACTTCCAATTTTTACTTTTGCTTCCCAAATAAATTCAGTTTTGAAGTCTTTGTATAAAGAATCATTCTTCTCTGAATTTATGTTTTGGGATTTTATATTTCCGGGAACAAAAAAGACTAAGAGCAGCAAATAAATTAAATTTCTCTTCATTTTTCTTTCTATTTTGCCCAGATGTTACCCTCTGGACTTCTTCTCCAATAAAAATAAGTGTCTAAAACCTTAAGCGATTCCAAACTTGGAACTTCACCAATATATGCTTTTTGGCTAAAATGCATTACCGAGGGTTTAGACTGATTAAATGCAGGCCATTCCAAACTTCCAATTGGATTTGGATTGCTATATTTTGCAAAGTTAGTCCAGTAAGTTCCCATAGCTTCTGATATTTCCATATCTGATTTAGTGATTTGCGGATTGGAAGCATCTAAGTTTAAGAAAACATAGGCAACATCCTGCCCGTGGGGTGAACCATAACCATAGCGTGGTGAATCTTTAGGATAATCGGGATGCTGATCAAAATAGTAATAATAAACGTTCGATTTTCCCTTTTCACTTTGAAGTTTGGCCCAGCTCCATGTATGCCAGCCAAATGCAGCATCTCGAGCTAAATCACGTGCGGTTTTTGGAACGGAATTTTCTCCGGCTGGATAGGCTTTTATCAGTTCGTCGGCAAATTTCCCGTAGCGCTTCTTCACTCCTCCGATATACTCTTCTGGAGTTCTACCTGGTGAGAAGCTTGCACCTTCATCTGAATTATAACCAATTAGTACAGATACATCATTGAATTTTCCAGCTTTATACAATTTATACTGATCATCAGGGATTACAGAACCATCTACAATGGGCCAGCCACCTGGTAATCCAAAACCAGAAGGAAGCTTATCTGCAGGTATTTTACGAAGGTCGGCAATAGTTGAAGCACCTGCTTTCTGGGCAAAAATAAGTCCATCAGCTTCTGCTTGTTGAAGGGTTTTCATATTTTCGCCCGGGAATGTTGTCGGGCGTGTTGGACCAAGAGAACCACCACTTTGTGAAATAGCTCCCTGAAACAATCCTTTAGCCAATGGCGAAGCGCATAACATACTAACAGAAATAGCTCCTGCCGATTCTCCAAAAATCGTAATTTTATCAGGGTCGCCACCAAATGCAGCTATATTTTCCTTTATCCATTTGAGAGCAGCAATCTGATCGAGTAAACCATAGTTTCCAGAAGTATGAGTTGGACTTTCGCTGCTTAATTCAGGATGTGCCAAGAACCCAAGTTGCCCTACACGATAGGCAATACTTACCAAAATGACACCTTTATGAGCCAACTTTTTACCATCGTAAACAGGTTCAGAAGTTGAGCCGAAGCTAAATCCTCCACCATAGATCCATACAAGAACCGGAATGCGATCGTTTGATGATTTTGCGGGAGTCCAGACATTCAGGTACAAGCAATCTTCACTTTTCCCCGATGGTGGATTTCCATATTGCATAGGAGCTGGAGCAAACTGTATGGTTTGTTTCACTCCTTCCCACTTAGCTGCTGGTTGTGGTGCTCGCCAACGCAAATCTCCTACGGGTGGAGCTGCAAACGGGACACCTTTATAAACAGTCAATGAATCTTCATAAATTCCTTGAATTAATCCTTCTCTTACTTTTATCGGTGCTGGTTGCTTAGCAAAGAGAACTCCTGAGAAAGAAAAGAGTAATACTAAAACGATTAAAGTTGTTTTTTTCATATAAATACTTTTTAATAAAGTTGTAACAAGACTATAGAGGTTAATAATCAAAATTATATTAAATAAAAACACAAATCGGACTTAAGAATTGTACCTATAAATCATTTTATTCAAGTGCTTCAATTTTAATAACTATTTATAATTGGGCAACAGTTTTAATCTGCCCTTATGAATATCATTTTTCATTTCTGAATCATCAAGACCTATAAAAAAAACACTTATTTAAAAAATCTCCACCAATCAAAATTGAATAAATTGCCATTATCGCCCTTAAGCACAAAGAAAACATCATGGATCCCTTTTATTTTATTCACTTTGCACGAGATAGTCTTCCAGTTCAGCACACCTTCTGTATTCTTCACTTCTAAAACACCTAAAAGATTGCCATTTCTGCTGTCAACATGAATTTCAATTTTACCTCCTAACGAAGCTGTGGCAACACATGCTTCAAATATTTTAGCTCCTATGCCAAAATCAACACTGCGCACTTTTATATAGTCGCCATCATTGATATCGGTAACATAAACGCTATTTTTTGCATCTTTTGTTGTCTCGATTCCTTCTTCCCATGCAATAGTTTCGGCTTCAATTCTCTTAAATGGGTTTAAATTGGATGCACTTTCAATAACACCTTCTTTTGTAGGGATTATCAATGGAATTGTACCATCTGTATTGAAGTTAAACGGTTCAATGCAAACAGAACGTTTAAAACCACCGCCCCCTTTTAACGCTCCATTATGATAAAAAAGATATGATTTCCCTTTAAAATTAATATATCCCGGGTGATTAGTAAATGCGCCACCTTCTTTAATGACTTGCATTATTGTATCACCATAAATCCAAGGTCCGGTAGGGTTAGTACTTGTAGAGTAAGCTAAATGTTCTGGTACTCCTCCTGCCGGATAAAGAAGATAATATTTACTGTTACGTTTGAAAAGCCAAGGCCCTTCCTCATAAGTAGTAGTTCTTTTTTCTGTAGCATTCTTAGTTTCTTTAATTTTTGAAGCAAACCAATCCTTTTTGTCTGAAGGAATGGGGTTAATGCCAAAATTCGGATCATACGAAATCATATTACTGTTGAGTTTTGCGTACCACAATTCGGTATCACCCCAAGTCAGATCGGATTGTTTATCATTATCTACAATTACAGTAGGATTAATATTGCCCAGAGCACAATGCTCTGTAATCAAAGGTTTGCCCAATAAGTCGGTAAAAGGTCCGATAGCCTTATCACCCACTGCTACTCCGATAACTTTCTTGTTGGTACTTTTATCTATACCACTAACATACCAGTAATATTTATTATCAACACCTTTAATGCTGTGTGAAGCCAATCCATCAATAGATTTAGCCCAGGAAAATGTTTTATGTGCATTAATAATTCGTAGCTTAAATCCTTCTTCAGTGAGAGGAACCTTAACTACTCCAACCTTCTGATCATACGAAATCATATCTTTATTTAATTTGACATAATAAAGATGTGGATTTCCCCAATACAGATATGCCTGGCCATCATCATCGATGAACACTGTAGGATCGATATATCCATAGCCAGCAAGCAGAGGAGATCCGAGAGCATCATGAAATGGTCCGGTCGGACTATCGGATACAGCAACGCCAATTGCATTTCCTCCATTTTTTTGATTAACAGGAACATAAAAATAGAATTTACCATTCCTATAGATACATTGGCCAGCCCAGGCATCTCCTCTTGACCAACTAAAACCGGTATAAGAAAATATAGCTCCATGGTCAGTCCAATTCACCATGTCTCTGGATGAATAACATCTCCAGTCATTCATCGTAAAAAAATTGTTTATTGTTTTATCCTCATCATGCGTAGTATAAAGATATACGGTGCCATCATGAACCATAGGAGCTGGATCAGCTACGAAATTTGTTTGAATAACAGGGTTCTGAGACATACTGGTAATTGGTACTACTATTGCTAACAGAGTTAAAACAATTACAATCGCATTTTCATATTTTAAAGTCTTCATCTTATCGTGATTTACAATTACTTCTTTAAGATTAAAAAGTACCAGCAACTAATTTAAGAGATACTAAAATATTATTTAAAAAATTTCCTTCCAGTAATTTTTCTTCTAAAAAAATCTTTAAAATTCTGAGCAATAATAAAGATTGGAGTGAGAATTCACTCCAATCTTCGATCACACTAACCTAATCTATAATCACAAACTAATCAAATTTTCAAACCAAAAAAACTTATATAATGTACTCTCAAATTTTCAAAAAAAATACTGTTAATAGAAGAAATCTGGTCACCAAATTAAAAAACAGTTTTTCATTTCCTCTATGCAAAAGTACGTTCAGACAGATCTTTTCACTTTGGAATTAAGATATTTAGTTTTCAATTCCAGATATATTGTGATATTATACCTTTTTTACAATATTTCTTTTATCAATTTTACATATATAATAACTCTAATATTATATTTGAGTAGGTGATTTTCCAAAATGTTTTTTGAATACTGTACTAAAATATCCAAGTGAAGAAAAACCACAATACTCACTCACTTCTGTAACGGTATACTTATGACTTTGTAGTAATTCTAATGCATAATCAAGTCGGACCATTTTAATAAAATCTGTTGGTGATTGATTTGTCAAAGACTTCACCTTCTTATAAAGCAATGATGAACTAATGTTCATTGAAAAAGCAAAATCCTCTTTTCCAAATTCGGTATTTGCCATATTAGTCCGGACAACTCCCAGCATTTTCTTTACAAACTTATCATTAAATTCATTGACCAAAATTTGTTCTTCATTATTATCTGGTCCTTTTATTAACTTTAAAGCCTTTTCCTTAACGATTTCCCGATTCCTTATTATCGATTTTATTCTTTGTGAAAGAAGAATCATATCAAAAGGCTTAGTTAAATAATCATCCGCTCCTAAACCTAATCCATGAATTTGATCAGCTTCACCTGATAGTGCGGTAAGTAATATTATTGGAATATGAGAAGTCTCATAAGTTGATTTTATCAACCGGCATAATTCAAATCCATCCATATTAGGCATCATTACATCTGAAACGACCAAATCTGGCATCTGTTTTTGAATGATATCCCAAGCTGCGACACCATCTTCAGCTAACAAAATTTCAAAGTCAGCTTTAAGGGGATATTGCATAAAATTTCTAAGATCATCATTGTCTTCAACAATCAGAATATGCATTTTAAATTTCGAAAGCTCTTCAGGTTCTAACAGTAATTGCGAATCAGCATCATAAGATACAGGTTCTTCTATCTTAGTATTTGTTTTGTTACTATCATCAATAAATTCTTTAAAAGGTATAACCATTCTAAAAATTGAACCAATATTCTCTTCACTAACGCAACTAATTGTGCCATCATGCATTTCTACATATTTTTTCACTAACAAAAGACCGATACCAGAACCTACAATCTTTGAATTTATAGCATTTTCTCCACGATAAAATTCTCGGAATAGCTGATTTTGAGCTTTCTTGCTAATTCCAATGCCACTATCTTTTACTTCCATGCTCCATTTGTCGGGTTCACATTTTACAGATATCAGAACTTCACTATCCGGATGTGAATATTTAATAGCATTAGAAATAAGATTATCAATAACTTTCTCTATCATCAATTCATCTACAGCTGTTTGATAGCAATCCAGTTGTGAAACAAATTGTAATCTTACATTTTGTTTTTTTGCAAGTGATTCAAACATCAACCGACGGTGCACAATCATCTCTACAATATCTACCTGAGCAAGAACCAGCTGTTCTTTTCTGATATCAACTTTCTGAAAATCCATTAATTGAGTTACAACAGCAGAAAGGCGTCTTGCTTGTTCAGTAGCCAACGAAAGATAATATTTACCAGTATCAGAAATGTTATGTTCATTCGCTAATTCCTCCATAGGAGCCTTTATTAGTGTAAGAGACGTTCTGATATCATGAGTGGTATTAGTAAAAAAGCGAATTTTCTCTTCGTTATGTTGTTGTTTGAATCGCTCAATATAATATTTTAATGATATATAAATAACACCAACGATTAGTACTAACAGAAAAAGCTGGAACCACCAGGTCTTCCAAAAAGGTGGAATAACAGTTATACTTAATGACCGCTCAACAATCACATGTGAAAGAGAACAATCATATAACCTTATTTTCAAGACATAAGTCCCATTTGGTATATTCGAATAATGAATAAAGCGATTTTCAGAAGGCTGACTCCAGGCATTATCAAACCCCTCTAACATCCAGGAAAATTTAGCGCCGGAAACACTTCCTATAGATAAAAGTTCTAATTGCAAGGTATTTTGATCGTAGTTCAATGATACTTCTTGCAAACTATCCAATGGAGTGTTCAGACTATTCCGAATAGAGCGGCCTGCTATGGTTAAATTCTGAAAAAAGATATTTCCATTTGATTGACTCTTAGATAATGATTGGGGAGAAAAACAAACAGCACCATTGCTCGTTCCCCAAATTAATTGCCCATTATTTAGCCTGCAACGTGAGCTCCTGTTAAACGACACCCGAGATAACGGATACACAGTATTATAAGTAAGCACCTCCATATTCTTTGGATTCAACCTGCACAAGCCACATTCTGTACCCAGCCACAAATATTCACCAACATACATTATGCTATTTACAAAATTAGATGGTAATCCAGATACTGTTGTTATCTTTTGAGTTTTATGCGTTATATAATTATATTTGATCAAACCTTCCCCACTTGTACAAATCCATATTTCATCTTTTATAACTACCATGTCGTGAACTAAGTATCCTTCTTGCAAAACATTAATTTTTCCTGTTTTTTTATCCAGAACGCATAATCCATATGTACAAGCTAAAAGAATTTTGTTTGGTATTAATTCCGCAAAAGTATTAATGGGCTGCGTTGAGTAATTTCGAAACTTATTTTCTTTTGAAAGATAACAAATCAGTTTTCCCGGCACCCCTCCTATCCAAAGATCTCCATTACTATCTTTAAAAATATCCAGAACAAAGTTATTCTCTAAAGAAAACCCTTTACTTCCATTCGAATAATGGGCTAATTCACGGCCAGTACGTTCGTCAAGGACATAAATACCAGAAGAATAAGTTCCCGCCCATATTCGTTCTTTATCATCTTCACATAATGATATAAATACAGGAGCCTGATTATGTTCATTTTGATAAAATGTTTTCCAATTTCCGGTTCCGACTTCTTTACGGCTAATACCATTATCTGTAGCCATCCATATATTTCCTCTTTTGTCCTGTATAATCTTATTAACATTATTATTGACTAAAGAATTGGCATTATTCACAGTATGAGTAAATTGATGTACCTGAGCAGATGTTTTATCAAAGAAAGAGATTCCGCCGCCATAAGTACAAATCCAAATACGCTTATTTTGGTCATTAAAAATGTCATAAACACCATTCCCAGGAAGTGATGACGGATCATTAACATCCTCTTTATATACATTTAACACCTTTGTTCCCTGCTTATTCACCTCCCAAATACCTTGTCCATCAATACCCGCTAGAATTGTAGAATCAGAATTTGATTCAATTGCCAGAATAGGTTGTTTAGGAAAACCTTTTATTTTCACCGGACACAAAGCATGCCTACTTAAATCATAATAGTACAAGCCATTCCAGGATGTTCCAATCCAAAGCCTCTTCATTTTATTGTCATAAAAAAATTTGGAAACACGTAAATCAGCTTTTGGAGTATTTTTATAAAGCCTTGTTCCTTTCATCGTTTTTTTATTAAATAGCCATATTCCAGTTGGCTTGGCAAGAAAAAATCGATCAGAGTCATACCAGGCTAAACAATATACTTCTTCAGAATCTTGAATATGTGTAAGAGACCCATTATGATATCTTAATAAACCGGATGAAGAAGCAGCCCAGTAACAATTAGCATTATCTGCAAGTATACTACCAGTCACTAAATGCGTATTATTCAGAGATTTGCCCATATTAATTAACAGTTCAAATTGGTCCTTAATAGCATTGTAACGAAATAACTGACCGTTATTTGAAAAAGCGAATAAGTCTGAATTTGCATACACTAGTTTCACAGATATAATATCTGTATTTTCAAATGGAAGTTGATAAATGCGATAATCATCTCCGGCAAGCCTTAAAATCCCCAATTTAGTGGAAGCCCAAATAAAGCCCTTTTTATCTTTACAAATAGACGTTGCCATTCGCATTGATATTCCATACAAAGAGTTTATATCGTAAAACTTCACATTTGAGGAATGCAATGAGAATAGAGATAGCAAGAAAGTTAAAAGGAGTAGTTTAGTTCTCATTTTGAATTTAAGTTTTTCATATATATATCACCCTTCAATTATTGAGTCTGTATTTGGTTAACAAAAATAATGCTGAAGCAAAAAAATACATTAAAGTACTATTTCGTATATGCATCATACAAATATACTCACAATTAATATCTAATAATAGAATAAAAAAACACATCCTTTTGCATACATTACAATACTCCGTATTTATGTTACATAATCTTTTGACCATGTAACATCACATTTTATATTTGACAATACTTGCCCTATTTAAGCTATAAATAACTAATTTTGCAGTATAACATTAATCATATATTTATGAGAGCCACACAAATTTCAATTTTTCTGTTATTCTGTTTTTCCATCTGCGGGTTTGCTCAATCCGGGAAATTATTTACTGTTGACAAGGAATTATCAAGCAGCATGGTCAACAAAGTAACTCAAGATTCTAAAGGAAATATCTGGATTGCTACAGAAGACGGTCTTAATTATTATGATGGAGCTAAATTCCTAACTTTTAAACATAAAAAAGAAGACAAATCAAGCATCAAAAGCAATTATGTACTATCCGTTTTTAATGATAGTCAACACAATCTTTATATTGGATATGTAAATGGTTTGCAACAATACGATTATGCTTCCGGGAAGTTCACAGATATACCCTTACTATCAGCCCAAAATAACAAACCCCTAGATGCTCATATCCATATTATTTATGAAAGAAAAAATGGAGACATATTAATTGGAACAGCAGGTCATGGTATGTTCTTATTAAAAAGAAACAGTAAACAAGCCAAACAAGTTGTACTTCGTTCAATACCCAGTTTTTTTATTACTACTATTCAGGAAGATAATAAAGGCAATCTTTGGATTGGAACTGAAGGGAAAGGAGTATTCTGTTTAACTTCAGGCAAGAAACAAGAAACTAGACAATATCTAAATGGGCCAGGGATGGTGAATCTTGACATCTCATGTATGTGCTTGGGCCCCGACAATAAAATATATGTTGGTAGTTTAAATAAAGGATTGTTTTCGTATAATCCATTGACCAATTCCTTCGATGTTATTTCTTACCCAACTAAGCTTCCAATAAAAACCCTTTATGTAAATAAGCAACATCAAATCATGGTTGGAACAGATGGAAAAGGCTTAAAAATCTATGACCCGATTTACAAGAAATTTGTAGAAAATAAATACAATATTCCAACTTTCGATTTTACAAAATCTAAAATTCATTCTATTATTGAAGATAAAGCAGGAGATATCTGGTTAGGCATTTTTCAAAAAGGTGTAATGCTATTGCCTGCCAATCGGAGCAATTTTAAATATATTGGTCATAAATCTATTTTAAAAAACAATATTGGCTCTAATTGCATTATGTCGGTATGCAAAGACCATAAAGGAGTTTTATGGATTGGAACAGATAACGATGGCATATACAGTGTTGCTCCAAGTGGAGAAGTTAAATCACATTTTAGTCAGGAAAATGGTTCAAATGTTCCTTCTACAATCATAAGTCTTTATGAAGATTCAGACCAAAATTTATGGGTAGGTTCCTTTTTCCAAGGTCTGGCTAAATTAAACAAAGAAACCGGCCATTGCGAATATATACAAAAAATGAATACCGATTGTGTATTTAGTATTGTAGAAGACAAAAATAAAAATTTGTGGCTTGGCACAATGGGCTCCGGAGTATATTCCATGAATATAAAAAATAATCAGATAGTACACTATCCTTCAGTACAAGGATATAATAAAAAGCGAAATACGTTACATAATCGCTGGGTTACAGCTATGTTACTGACTCGCAATAATAAATTATATATCGGAACGTTTGATGGAATAGGATGCCTGGATTTGAAAACCAAGAATTTTGTATCAACGTATAATTCAAATAAACTTTTAAGCGGATATATAATCTACACGATATTTGAAGATACAAAAGGATATATTTGGATTGGAACCTCAGAAGGTATATTATGCCTCAATCCTCATAATCAACAGATAACATCATTTGATATGAAAAACGGATTGCCGAGTAATGTTATTTGTGGAATTTGCGGAGACAAACAAGGGAATCTTTGGATTAGTACAAGTTATGGTATATCTAAATATAATCCAACAAAAAAAACATTCACTAATTACTACGCAGACGATGGACTACAAGGTAATGAATTCAGCAAGAATGCTTTATTCAGAGATAAAAGCGGTGAAATTATTTTTGGAGGTGTTAATGGAGTTACATCATTTTTCCCTGAAAAAATAACTAATCCAGCCAAGAAACTTGATATACGTATAACTGGATTCTATATCCATGATCAGGCTATCAATAAAGGAGATAAATCTGGTTCATACAGCGTTATTGATACGGCTGTTTCTGAAGCAAAAGACTTCCATCTTGCAGCAAGCGATAACTCTTTCCGCATCGAATTTTCAGCAATGGAGTTTTGTAATCCGGAACGAATTACTTTTATGTATGCCTTAAACAATGATAATTGGAACACACTTCAGCCAGGAGAAAATCATATTTCATTCAACAATTTAGCTCCTGGAAAATACCATTTTAAAGTAAAAGCGAAGTATTACGAAACTTATTCTGACATCAAAGAAATTACAATTATTATATCACCACCATGGTATGCATCTCTTGGTGCGAAAATTATCTATTTCATTATAATTATCACTGCTTTATATTTTACGCGACAACAAATCTTGCAAAGACGTAAAATTAAACTTAAATTTCAGCAACAAGCTCATGCTGAAGAAATCAATGAGGCCAAGCTTCAGTTCTTTATTAATATATCTCATGAGATACGAACTCCAATGACACTAATTATTAGCCCATTGCAGAAACTTATGACAATAGACAAAGATCAAGAGCGGCAGAAGTTGTATCATACCATTTTTAGAAATTCCAAACGAATTCTTGCCTTAATGAATCAATTAATGGATATCCGAAAAATAGACAAGAAACAGATGGTTCTAAAATTTCGCGAAACTGACATCGTAAATTTAACGCATGATCTTGTTAAGGTCTTTGAGAGTCAGTCTATCAATAAACAAATAAAACTGAATTTTCAGTCAGATGTTTCAGAATTAAAAGCATGGATAGATCCTAATAACTTTGATAAGATTATTCTCAATCTACTTTCTAATGCGTTCAAATTTACACCTAAAAATGGAGAGATAAGCACTGCCATCCATATAGGAGAGAATAATGACGAAAATGATAAGCCAGCACATTATTATGAAATCATTATATCTGACAGTGGAATTGGGATTAAGAAAGAGGAAATAGAGCGTATTTTTGAACGCTTTTACCAGATTAATAATAGTCAGAACAATTCAAATATTGGTACTGGTATAGGACTCCATCTTACACGATCACTGGTGCAACTACATCATGGAAAAATTTGGGCTGAAAATAATGAAGATGGAAAAGGCTGTCGATTTATAATACGTCTACCACTAGGCAACGATTTCTTAATTCCCGAAGAAATAGCTGATGATGCAGAAATTACAGATAATGTTAATCAAGACAGCTCTGTAATGGTAACAGAAACAATTGATAGCATCGATAATGCACAAGTTAAAATAAAAACTAAATATAAAGTATTAATAGTAGAGGATGACGAAGAGATTCGCAAATATCTAAAAGACGAATTAGGAAACGAATTCCATATTATAGAAAGTTGTAATGGAAAAGAAGCTCTTCCAATAATATTAAAGAAAGCGCCAGATTTAATTATTAGTGATGTGATGATGCCAGAAATGGACGGGATGGAACTTTGCCAAAAGATTAAACAGAATATTAATATCAATCATATACCTGTTATTTTACTAACAGCAAAGACCAGAGAAGAAGATAATATTGAAGGATTGGAAGTTGGCGCTGATAGCTATATAACAAAGCCTTTCAGCATTGATATCGTAAGAAAAACAATCCAAAATTTAATAAAAAACAGAGAATGTTTAAAGAACACCCTGACAGGCCAACAAATTCAGGAAGATAAGATTGATAAAATTAATCTCAAAGCACCCGACGAGAAGTTATTGGAAAGAATAATGTCTGTGATAAATAAAAATATAAACAATATAGACTTTAGTGTAGAAATATTAGCTTCTGAAGTTGGAATAAGCAGAGTTCATCTGCATCGCAAGATGAAAGAACTTACCAATCAAACTACACGTGATTTTATTCGCAATGTACGATTGCAACAAGCAGCATCATTATTAAAGGATAAAAATCAAAATATAAGTGAAGTTGCATTTGCTACGGGATTTGTTAATGCAACATATTTTTCTACAGCATTTAAAGAGTTGTATGGAATGAGTCCGAAAGAATACATGGAACAAAGCAAAGAATAATTGATTTTAATATAGTATCCCTTTTAGAATCTATTTATCTAATTTATTCAGCACACTCAAGTGTAGTAATTACCTTGAGTGTGCTACGAATAAATTAAACCAAAAATAACCTATTTCTATTCAGGTAAAGCATCATTAGCCGAAGTAGCATACAAACCAATTAAACTTCCGGTAAATCCGCCAGCTATATTAGTCGAAAGAATATCTCCTGACACCATTCCTCCTAAATTCTTAAATTCACCATTGTTTTCGGAATAGCTAAAACTATACTCATTTCCTTTAGCTGTTACTTGCAATTGAACAGGCTTTGATGCATCAATTTTTGCACTTGCCAAAATTACAGAGTTTCCTTTCTCTGTTCTTTGCAACAAAATATATGTATCCTTTTTAATCTTTGTAATACCAAAAACATAATTAAACCTCTCAGATTGGTAGCAAACTAATCCAGCCAAATCATTTTCTACTTTAGGCTGATAGTTCAAAACTGTTGTAGCTGTGAAATTTTTATGTTGTTGTCTATAGAAAAGAGAAGACACCGGTTTTACTTCCTTAATATTCACGTTAAAAGGCATAATCTGTACACCACCTTTAGGATTGATATGAATAAAATCTTCACGAGGACCTCTCATTCCAATCCATGAATAAGCTAAATTGGGAGAAGTGAACTTTTCTGTATAAGTAAAATTACCATTTGGCAAAAAACCATCTTTTCCTTGACGATTTATAACGCCTTTTGGTAATTTCAATTTAGGTTCCATTGGAATAAGGCCATTTTCAAAAATAGGGAATTCACCACTCCAATCAACTGGAAGGATAAAAGTTTCGCGACCACTATTTACAAAATTCTTTTCATTAGGACGAATAGCCAGAAAAACTCCATAATATTTTCCGCCCGGACCTTCAACAAGATCGGCATGTCCAGTCCAATCTATTTTATTTCTTCTTTCAGGACGTAAATATCTTTGTGAAAGAATAGGATTGTTTCCAGATGGAATAAAAGGTCCCTTTGGACTATTGCTCACAAAAATGACTTCACTATGCCAATCGCCTGTACCACCTTCAGCACACATCAAATAGTAGCGACCGTTCTTTTTGTATAAATGAGGTCCTTCAATCCAAATTGGTTTCTTTTTAATATCTACTCCCCCATCAACAATAATTTTATCTGTTCCCGGAATAATCTGATCTGTATTTAAATCATATTCCCAGATTTTAATCACCCTATGTCCATTGTACAGTTCTTTTCCATTATCAGGAGCATCATTATGTACAATATAAGCTTTCCCGTTATCATCGAAGAAGATAGAAGGGTCAATACCATTAAAATTTAATTTAATTGGATCGCTCCAACCCTTTAAAGGATCTTTTGTTTTAACTACCATATTGCCTATTCCAGAAGCAAATTGAGTAGTAATCATATAAAAAGTATCATTATATGGATTATATTTAATGTCCGGAGCATATATTCCAGCACTTACACCGGCAGTTTCCACTTTCAGTTGAGATGTTCTGTCGAGTACATGCCCTATTTGTTTCCAATTAACCAAATCATTGGAATGAAAGATAGGAACCCCTGGAAACATAGAGAAAGAAGAATTTACCAAATAATAATCATTTCCTTTACGGGTTATACTTGGATCAGGATAACAACCTTGCAAAATCGGATTATAAAACTCGTCATCACCCAATGGATTTTCTCTATAGACATCATCATCTCCCTGATATACAAACTGTGTAAACGTCGGATCATTTTTCGACTTAACCTGTAAGCTCTTTTTCTTTACACCTGATTGCGCTGAACCAGTTTGGCATAAAGAGAAAATAGCCATAAACGCAAATAAAAAACTAAATTTAATTTTAGATGTTTTCATTATAAAAAAGTATTAATTAGATATATCAAATTCATTTGAATTTCGGTATTAAGATGCAGAAGCCTGTTGTTTTAAACATCAAAACAAAGTATTGCAAAAATATAAAGATGGCTAAAGTCTAAACAATAAAAATGTATCCTATGCTTTTGATTACGTAACAACGAGTATAGATATAATGCAAAAATGTTTCATTTTTAGATTTAACTATTTTATTAGCAGAATTATGAGGTTTATTTTGATACTGCATACATATTTGAAGTTCTAATAAAACAAAAGTTCTTTATTGGTGGATTATTTATTTTAGTCTATAGAAATTAGTAAGCACTCGGCCAAAGGCTTATGGGTTCTCTATCCAGGGCTTATGGGTTCTCGAAAGCGGGCTTATGGGTTCATGGACGTGGGCTTACTTATAGTTCATAATAAAATCCCTAAACAACCACCTATATACCTGATAATTTGAGTAATTAAATATTCTAATAGAGCTCAGATTTATAATTATAGGGAATTCAAATACAATGTTTCGGAGTGTAGAATTAGTAGCGGATAAAACAAATTTGTAGCAGATTTTTTTTCATCTGCTACCACTTTAAAAGACTTCCAGCAAGGCTTTTTAGCTATTTTAGTAGCAGATGGGCAGATGTTTTTATAAAATTGCATAAAATAACCCTGCACTATTTTTAGAAATAGTGCAGGGCATAGAGAGATATATTATTCAAAAAAAACTAATTCATGTCATTACCTTTCAGGTTTGGATTATTGTTCAACTCAGACTGAGGGAAAGGAAAATACATAGCCTTTTCTGACCAACCTAAAGTTTTCAATGGTTCAAGCCATTTGGCATCAGCCATACCCCAGCGGAGTAAATCGAAATAGCGCAAATACTCACCACAGAATTCAACATAACGTTCATGTTCAATAATATTCTTTATGCTATTCATGGCAACACCATTGATGACTTTACCACTTGATAATAACGCATCAACATTAGGAATTGTACCAGGAGAATGTTGATACCATAAATGTGGTTGTTCAGATGGAACTACTTTATTAGCTCTATCTCTAACTTGCTGAATATAATATTTAGGACCAGTAGGATCTGTAATAGCCTTACTATCATTACCAGTCTCACTTAAACACTCTGCATACATTAATAATACATCAGAATAACGCATCAAACGAGTATTGATATCATCATCAATATCAGCAATCTGGTAATCAGGACATTCCTTTCTGGTACCATAAAGATCATTATCTGAAGACAAATGTGCCATCATATAATTCCAGTCAGCAACATTACCTGATAATTCTGTATATTTTGCTCCTCCCGGGCACCATAGAGTCATGTATCTTCTTGGGTCTCCATCTTCAAATTCATCATAAGTCTTTTTGTTAGGAGCGATATTCCACCAAGAGCTACCAGTACCGTCAGGAACTCCAATCTCTTGCCATTTCCAGGAATCAGAATTATCTCCACCCAACCAGCTTGTACCATTGAACATCTGGACTTCAAATACAGATTCATCATTATTCTCGTTATCTCCGCCCAAGCCATTAGCTCTAAAATTATCCATAAGCTTATATTCTTTACTATCTATAACAGCTTTCAATAAAGGAGCTGCTTTATCAAATTCGGCAGTTTTTCCTTTCTCGAGAATAGGACGATACATATATGCTTTTGCTAAATATGCTTGCGCTGTACCTTTGGTAGCACGCCCTTTGTTTGCCACATTAGCATAAAGTTCACTACGCAATGGTAAAAGTTCAGAAGCTTTTTTGAAATCATCAATAATCAAAGCATATATTTCACCAGGTTTTGCGTTAGTAGGATAATAATCAGATTGATTTTGTGCTGAATGATCAACCAATGGAATTGTTTCTCCAAAGAGAGCACAAAGGTGCATATAATGTAAGCCTCTCAAGAAATAAGCCTCACCTAACAATCTATTTTTAACCGTTTCAGATATTTCCCCACTAAAATTACTTATTTTTTCGATGGCTGTATTAGATGCATAAACACCTTCAAAGTACCCTTTCCATCCTGAGGTAATGTTTCCTTGATTTGGAGGAGTGCTATATGTGTCAGGATAAAGTTCTTCACCTACACATTTAAAAGTATGTTCGAAATCATCTCCAGGAAGTAACATATAATAATATGCCCCACGACCATAGCCACCTTCAACACCATTAAAACTGATTAAGCACTGATAAGCCGGTATTACAGCAAGTTCTAATTGTGCTGCTGTTTTGTAATATGTATCAACAGATAACTGCGAAGGATTATTCAAATCCATATCGGGCATACAGCTACTTAAAATTGCTGCAGAACTGCACAATAAGCAGAATTTTGATATTTTTTTCATTGTATTTTTAATTTAAAGATTCAACCTTTAGAACGACAATTGAGCACCCACGAAAAATTCTCTTGAGTTAGGGAATGTAGGATCCCATGAACTAGATCCATCAACACCTCTTGTTAAGTTTGTGCCACCTGTATCCTGATCACCAACTTCTGGGTCAAAGCCTGAATATTTAGTTAAGGTTATCAAGTTTTTCCCACCAACATACACTCTCAGATTATTAATGTTCAATTTCTTAGTTACACTTTGAGGAAGTGTATAGCCAATAGTCAAGGCTTTCAGTCTTAAATAAGATCCATCTTCTACATAACGTTTTGAATTACGCATATTCTGATTTGGATCGCCTATAACAGCTCTTGGCATATCTGTATTTGTATTCTTTGGATAAATAGTAGTTACTCCTGAAATTGGGTTGACAAATTCCAGATCTTCGGCACGGTAACGATTCAGTGTGCTTGCAAAACAGTTGTAATAGTGGTACATGCCTTCGCCAAAATAGCGGGTTTTATTATAAATATCATTACCCTGAGATCCTTGCCAAATCATAGCCATATCTAATGTTCCAAAAGCAGTTCTATAACTGACATCTGCACTCAATCCATAACTGAATTTAGGTATTGGATTTCCGATGTAATCTTGATCGGCTACTCCATCTCCATCCTTATCTACAAAACGAACATCACCTAATGCTGCTTTTGGCGCAAACTTTTTATCTGCATCTAATTCTGCCTGAGTACGATATAGTCCATTTGTTACATATCCCCAGAATTCTCCGATAGATCTGCCAACTGCAGTTTTAGAGATGCCATTGCCTGCCATGATCTGATTATTAGAACCAATACTAAGTACCTTATTCTTTACTGTAGAAATATTACCCGTTACTGAATAATCAAATTTACCAATTGACTTTTTGTATGAAACAGCAAGTTCAAGTCCCTTATTTTCAATACTTCCGGCATTAAGTGTAGGTTTATTATCACTATAACCAGCAGCATATGAAATAGGCACAGCCACTAACATATCTGATGTCTTCTTGTAATAATAATCAAATATAAATGACAACTGATTATCAAACAAAGAAAGATCGAAACCAAAGTCTGTAGAATATTGACTTTCCCACTTAACATTTGGATTTGAAGGAGTAGTCGCAAGTCCACCTGCGTTCTTTGCATTATTAAGATAATACCAAATATTACTAAATGCTATAGTACTTTGATACTGATAAGAATCGATGTTAGAGTTACCCAACATACCCCAGCTGGCGCGCAATTTAAAATCATTAACAAATGGAAGCTTTTCCATAAATTTTTCCTGACTTACTCTCCATGCAGCAGATAAAGATGGGAAATTACCATAACGATTGTTTTTACTAAACTTGGAAGAACCATCACGTCTAAAGTTAAATGTCAGCAAATATTTGCTGTCGTAACTATAGTTAATTCGTCCCAGCATAGAGAACATAGACTCGTGTCCCACAGAAGAATCAACAGATTTTGAACTATCATCCTGAGTCGCACCTAGAATAAGAATATCTTCACTTGGCATAGCACGCGCCCCGGCACTTACACTTAAACTCTTTGTTTCATCTGAGGAAACTCCAAACAAAGCATTTAAGCTGTGTTTACCAATGCTCTTTTCATAAGAAAGAGTATTCTCATACAAAAGTCTATTAGTTTTATAGCTTGCCATGGAATAAGAATCAGGTGTATGGTTTTGATATGGAATTGAATACTCTGCCTCATAATCCTGAACCATATATCGATACATGTCAACTCCCATGTTGAATTTGTATTTTAAACCGGGGAGTATTTCATAAGTCATCCATGCATTACCATTTACGGAAGTAGTTTCACCTTTGTGCCAGTTTAAATTAGCCTGTGCCAAAGAATTTGCTACGTCTGTACCATTTCCAGCACCAGCAAATCCTGTTGAGCTATTAGCATCATACAAAGGCAAAGTTGGAGCCCATTTTAATGCTATTAGCAGGTTTTTATCACTCCAATCATGATTGCTACGTTTAATTGATACAGTTTCACCGAATTTGAATTTACCTTTCGTAAAATCAGAGATAAACTGCATTCCATAATTTTTAGTATCTTCTTTAATAAAAATAGGTTTATCTGTTGAATAAAGACTGTTTACTCTAAAATTTGCATTTTCAGAACCTCCACTTATAGAGAGATTATGTTTCTGATAAAAACCTGTACGCTTCAATGCATTAAACATATTATATCCTTCACCTATAGTAGATGGATTTTTATATGCATCTAAATAATCAGTAGCGTTTCTTTTGCCTGCGTTCCATAATTCTTCATTTACCAGCTCTGCCAATTCCTGTCCATTAAGCATATCGATATTGTTTGACAGGTTTTTCACACCAGCAAATCCGTCATAATCTACCTTTACTTCGCCAGCTGTTCCTCGTTTTGTTGTAATAACAATAACTCCATTAGCACCACGGGCACCATAGATAGCACAAGATGCAGCATCTTTTAAAACCTGAATACTTGCAATATTAGCTTCATCTGGCACAGCGCCACCAATCATACCATCCACCACATAAAGAGGATCTGTATTATTAATAGAACCAACACCACGAATCTTTATTCTTCCATTGGTAATTTGAACACCAGGAACCGAGCTCTGCAATCCAGCTTGCAATCCACCAGGAACTTTATTTAGTTCTTTGGTAGGGAGAACAGCTATAGCCGATGACAAATCCGCTTTTTTCTGAGTACCATAACCAACAACAACAACTTCTTCTAAAGTTTTGTCATCTTCTTTTAAAACAACACTCAACGTTCTTTTTTCTCCAACCGCTATAACCTGACCTACATATCCAACGAAAGAAAATTGTAATTTGGCATTCGGAGAAACTGAGATCTGAAAATTACCATTAACATCTGATACTGTACCATTAGCAGTACCAACCTGAGATATATTTACACCAAGTAAAGCTTCACCAGAAGCATCCTTTACTGTACCTTTTACAATAAAGTTTTGAGAAAATACCCAAAGAGGGACCATCAATAGAACAATGATGATTCCTAAGGTTTTTTTAAAATTAAAGTTTTTCATAGTTTCTAAATAAATTATACTAGACTTAATAACTCAATTATTCATAAATCTTTAGCTATAAGAAAAAGCTCGTCAACTATCATCAAATAAATGTTTCATAAAAATTAGTTTATAGGTTTACTAACAAGAGTAGAAGTGAAGTTTTTTACTTCAATATTTCTACATAAGAAAGCTCCTTTTTCATGAGAAAAAGAATATAAGTCATAGAGAAGCCTTTTTTATATGACTTCAGACAATCGTTTTATACAGATTTTCTAAAATTCAAGGGAAGAGATTGCTTTTGCAGCAGATAATATCAACTACAGTTTTCTTTGTGTTCATAAACAATAGATTTTAGGCTAAACTTTCGATTAACAAATGAATATCAAAAGTAGAGGGAAATCAAAATTTTGAATTTCAAATTCAGATATTCTTTTTCCAGTTTTAAACACAAATTCAGATTTGACTACTGTATTAATTAGGGACTAATGCAATGATAATTGCAAAAAAAGGACACACTACAAGACCATTTTTCACTATAAAATTCGAGTTATATTCACCCATTTATTATAAAATGTTATTAAAAGAGCTGTTTAGTTTATAATATAGCATATCGTCTAATTTTTCTTTTGGTGACATATTTTTGTATTCCCGTTACTTCTCAACTTAATCTATTCCCTTATAAATAGCATTTTAAAAAAAACGAAAACTGATTGATAAAGATGTAAGATAGTCAATGGTATATGTAACATTATTATAATAATGATTAATAATCACAAAGTATCTTTGGCACAGATTTAAAAGTCTATCTTAAATTTTTTCTCAATTAATAATAGTAACAATATGAAAAACAAATGTTTTTATTTAAAGTCACTAATCCTGCTGGCTTTTTTCTGTTCTATACCTCTATGGGCAGCAGCGCAAGGACATTTAGTGAAGGGTGTAGTTAAAGATGTCACGGGTGAACCTATTATTGGCGCCAGTGTAATAGAAGTTGGTACTACTAATGGTACAATTACTGACATTAATGGCAATTTCTCTATTAAAGTTTCTCCAAAAGGTAAAATTTCTGTTTCATTTGTTGGTTATAAGCCCCAGACAATAGAAGTAGCTGGCAAAACGAATATTGAAATTTCAATGAGTGAGAATACTGCATTGTTAAATGAAGTTGTAGTGATTGGTTATGGTACTGCAAAAAAGAGTGATTTAACAGGTGCCGTAATGAGCGCAAACATTAAAGATTTTGAAAAAACGCCAAACACCAACATTATACAATCATTACAGGGTACTGTTCCTGGATTAAATGTTGGTCAAGTTACTAGTGCTGGTGGAACACCTAACATATCTATTCGTGGAACCAACACTATTTCAGGTAATACCAGCGTATTGATTGTATTAGATGGCATTATTTACAATGGTTCTCTTTCTTCAATCAACCCTGCTGATATTGAATCTGTAGACGTATTGAAAGATGCCAGTGCCACGGCTGTTTATGGTGCTCAAGCTGCCAATGGTGTATTGCTTATCACTTCTAAAAGAGGCAAAGCTGGAAAAGCTAAAATCAACTTTTCTTCTTCTTACAGTATGCAAAATCCTACCCGTGATTTGCATCCAATGAACCGTGAGCAAATGTTGAACTGGGATACAGAAGTATTGTGGCATCAGGCATATACTGAAGAATCTGGCTACACACAAAAGAAATCAGACTTCAATTTAGCTAAATGGATGCCCGATCCATCTTATCAATTGGATAGTGAAGGCAATATTACTTCAAATGATTACAACTGGTGGGATGAATTTACCCGTACAGGTACCATTTCTGAAAATAAATTCAGTGTCTCTGGGGGTAATGAAGGTATCTCCTATTTATTTTCTTTAGGTAATACTACGCAGCATAATATGTTGTTAAATGATGATTTTAAACGAAACAGCATTCGTGTGAACTTAGATGCACAGCCACGTAAATGGTGGAAACTAGGTGTTCAGGCGTTTGGTTCATTCGTCAATCAAGATGGACAAGAAACCTATTTACCATTCCTTGTTCAGATGTCTCCTTTGGCATCTCCATATGATGAAGATGGTAATATGATTTCGTATCCAATGCGTACAGCAGTAGAAAATCCATTTCATGGTTCAATGGTAGAAGATTACGAACGTCATAACTACTTCTTTGGGAATTTATATTCAGAATTCCAATTGCCACTTAAAGGTTTGACTTACCGTATTAACTTTGGTAACAACTATACAATTAACGAGCATAACTATGCTAGTAAATATGCATATAGTGAAAATGGTGAAGCATACAAAAATCATTCTATTTATAACGATTATACATTCGATAACATTTTTAATTATACCAACGATTTTGGTAAACACAGTATAAATAGTACTTTCGTATACGGTGCTATTCGTCGTAAATATTCATACACAAACGCAGATGCCAACACATTTGCTCGCATGACTTTAGGTTATAATAGTTTGGAACAAGGGACCAACCAATTCACTTATTCAGATGCATGGAAAGAAACCCTGTTATATCAGATGTTCCGAATCAACTACAAATTCAACAATCGTTACTTGATTACTGCAACAGCAAGACGTGATGGTTATTCCGGATTTGCTTCCAACAACAAGAGTGCTATTTTCCCTTCTGTAGCTTTAGGTTGGATTATTTCCGACGAACCATTCTTCAAAATTCCATGGTTCGACTATTTGAAGTTACGTGCCGGATACGGTATCAGTGGTAACCAGACTTCAAGATATGCTTCTTTAGCAAAAGTTACATCTGAAACAGGTTACATCTTTGGTGATGGAACTACAGGCGTTATCCGTCAGGAATTAACTTCTATGCAAAACAAAGACTTGAAATGGGAAAAAACTGCAGGTTTGAATTTAGGTTTCGACTTCGCTGTATTGAAAAACCGTATTACTGGATCTTTGGAAGTGTACAAGACAACAACTAATGATTTGTTATACAATGTAGCCATTCCAACTATCACAGGTTTCTCGTCTATCAGCTCTAATGTTGGTAAAATTAAAAACCAAGGTATTGAATTCACCGCAACTTCACATAATATCTCGACTAAAGACTTTGAATGGAGCACAACTTTCAACATATCTTCAAATTCAAACAAGATTGAATCTCTTACAGGACAAGATAAAAATGGTGATGGAAAAGAAGACGATTTAGTTGCTAGTGGTTTGTTTGTTGGTAAATCAATTTCATCTCTTTATGATTACAAAGTTGATGGAATCTATCAGATAGGTGACGAAATACCTGAAGGATTCTACCCTGGTAATTATAGAATAGTTGATACCAGTAAGGATGGAAAGATTACGTCTGATGACCGTGTAATTTTGGGTAAATCAGACCCTGCATACCGCTTGGGCCTTATGAATAAGTTTAGATATAAAAGTTTCTCTTTGAGTTTCTTTATCAACTCAGTACAAGGTGGTAAAAATGGTTATATGGGTAGAAACTCATACTCAGTAAATCAGGATGACAATGCAATCCGTTATAACCGTTTTACAGAACAAGCAGATAAATTCTGGTCACCAAACAATCCTAATGGTATCTATGCAAGATCATATACAGGTGGAAAAATTACTCCTAATTTATATCAGAAGAGAGATTTTGTTCGTTTACAGGACATTACTTTGAGCTACGATCTGCCTAAGTCAATAATTTCACGTATTGGTATAGATGGAATCAATATCTATTTTAACTGCAAGAACCTATTAACCTTTACTGGTTGGAATGGATGGGATCCTGAAGCCAGCAATACTTATACAGACGATACTGGTACGCATTATACAGGTAGTACCTATGATAACAGACCTGTTATGAGAAGTTTCACTGGTGGTATTAATATTTCATTTTAATTATTAAAGACATGAAAAAGTATTTATATATGGCATTATTTGCCACACTGTTATGCGCTTGCAATGAGAATAAATTTTTGGAAGAAAAGCCCTTAGATTTCATGAGTGGTGAAAACTCATATTCTACAACTGCAGATTTTGATGCTTCAGTTACTGAACTATATTATCTATCACGTTTAGAGTTCTTCTGTAATAGTGACCGTAGTATCGATTATCTTTATGGCACTGATATGATGATGGGAGGTGGAAGTCTTCAATCCAATCTTGCTACTGATTTGGACCCTACCGGCTCAATTGCAAAAGAGCACTGGAATAAGCTTTACCTGCTGGTTGCACAGTCAAACGTTATTATCAGCCGATTGCCAAATTCAGAACTTACTAATGAGCAAAAAGTAAAATATGAAGCAAAAGCTAAATTCTTCAGAGGTTTTGCTTATCGCACTTTAGCCTATCTGTATGGTGGTGTACCTCTTCAGTTAGAAGAAGTAACTTCTCCAAAAACGGATTATGTGAGATCTACAAAAGAACAAACCTTGCAACAAGCTATTGATGATGTGAAGTTTGCTGCTGAGAATCTGGATGATATCAAAAATGTAAAAGATGGAGAAATAAGTGCTCCTGCAGCTAACTTCCTATTGTCTGAATTATATCTTGCTATGAATAAGAATCAGGAAGCTGTAGATGCAGCAACTAAGGTGATAGATAATCCTGCTTTAGCTTTGATGAAAAATCGCTTTGGTTCACGTGCTAGTGAACCAGGTGATGTATATTGGGATTTGTTCCGTAGAAACAATCAAAATCGTGCTTCTGGTAACACTGAAGGTATTTGGGTAATTCAATTGGAAGAAGATGTTCTTGGTGGTGGATCAAATACTTCATATTATTTCTGGACTAGCCCAGGTAACTATCTGCTTGAAAGACATTGCGCTCCACAAGTTCAGCTTTTTAGGTTCAATATGCCTGATGGAAAACAACTTATTCCGTTTAGCTGGCCTATTGGAGATTACACAGGAGGCCGTGGCATTGGTAATATTTATGCAGCACCCCATTTTTATACAGAAGTTTGGCAAAGCGATTTCAAGAATGACATCAGAAATTCTAATTACAATTTTGTAAGAAAAATAAAGTTCAACAACTCTGATTTTATAAAAAAATATAAAGATGTCTTCGGAGATAGTCTTGATTTGATGAATCCAAAACTTCCTGCAGGCGTAACAATGGTTACCGGTTTAGGAAGTCAGGCAACTCTTCCAGGTCGTTACCTTTGTGGTTATCAAACAAAGTGTACTACTCCATACAACCATCCGGCAGCTATTGTCGCTGATGCTAATACACATGCATTAAAAGGAACTGCTGGTGGAACGTTCGTTGATCAGTATATGTTCCGTTTATCCGAGGCCTATTTATTAAGAGCTGAAGCTTACCTGAAGCTAAACAATAAAGACAAATCTGCAGCTGACATCAACACTGTAAGAAGCCGTGCACATGCATCAGCAGTTAATGCCGCTGATGTTAATATGGACTATATTCTTGACGAACGTTTGCGCGAGTTGGGTATTGAAGAAAAAAGAAGATTGACTTTGTCCCGTACTGGTGAATTCTATAATAGAGTGAAAAAATATAATCCATTCTATAACGCGTCATATACTGCAGATAAGAAAGATTTCCAGGAAAAACACACATTGTACCCAATTCCGCAATCAGTTATTGAGGCTAACAAAGATGCTGTATTAGAACAGAATCCAGGGTATGAATAATAGACTTGATTATCTCTGTTTTCCTATAGAGAAGATATAAGATTATCTTGATTAATAAAGCATAAGGTTGTGCCAGAAATGATACAACTTTATGCTTTATTTTTTTTGATACAGCAATTTTATATCATACAGAATAACAACGCTCCGTTAAGATTCTTGAAGGATAATGCTAAACCATAGTTTCGGCATTTTAATAATTGGTGAATAAATTAATTTACGCCCAATAATTTCTTTTATTTATAGCTTAGAAATGATTGGCTATCATCAAGAGGCATACTTCCGCTCAAAGAATTTACTATTATATTTTGTGGTCAAAGACAAAGTGAAAAAGAGCTGAACTTTTGCGAGTTCAGCCCTTTTTTTGCCCTAACAATGAAGTTTACCGGGACATTAATTATGAATTATGAGAATATTAATAATCAAAAACTTGTATTTCCTAAATACACATGGTTCACCAGGATAGTTTTTCTCAATAGATTCCCACGCCGGTTCAAAAGGACCCTTAGTAACAGGAAGATCCAGTTTCATCTCAGGAAAAGTTTTCCAATCACCCAATGGAATAGTATCATACCCTAAGGGAGCTGGAACAGCAGGTATTGGAGGTAGTTTATCAGGAAGCGAAGATTTTGTTTTCACTTTCATATCCTGAGCATTGACATTAAGCGATAATGCTGCTATCAAAATTCCCTAAATCTTTTTCATTCTTATTTCAAATATTAATTATATAATTTACTATTTCACTTTAAGGATGATGGACCTACATACGATTTTTTCAGCCCACCCCAGTCAATTATAACACGTTGGATAATCATTCCAGGATCGCCACAGATTAATGAAAGTTTATGTATTGTCAACGATTTGTTTACTGCAAATTTTGCAACCGCAACAACCCCATTTTGCAATACACGTTCTTTCCAAGGTTCAGAATACTCTTTATGATCATTTTGAATAACAACTGCAGGCTGCCCATCAACTGATATACCATAGCGGGTACTTTTCCCCTTGTGAAGTGCCCAAAACGGCAAACTATAAACATGTACAGTTACTGAATCGGCTGTTACACCATTAAATTCATACTCAACACGAGTGCCATCAAGTTTTTTGGGATCAACGCTTTGTTCGGTGGCTTCGCCCAACTGAAGGGCATACCAATCGTAACCTATACCGTCAATGATTTTTAGTGAATGTCCGTTTTTAGCTATTTTATTTTTAATTCGTTTCAAATTAATTACCGTACAACCTTCCAACTTATTTTTATCTTCTTGAGATTCAAGTTCAATTGGGGTACTAGCAGCCCCTTCACTAATTGTTACTTTAGGCATGTCATGATACTTGGCAGTCCATCCCGGAGCAAGACTCATCATACCGTTCCACTTGCCATTAAGCATGGTGTTGTATGTCAAGGTCAGACTGTTGATGCTATCAAATGCTGCTTTAGACTGTACAGCTGCCCAATTAGCTGTTGACAGATTCTTATCATTCAACTCTTCATTGTTAAGCTGCGCCATCAAGAACTTTCGGTTCATCTGATACGAGCCCATTACCGGATAAGCCACTAATTCGAAAAATGCCGGACGTAAACATTCCGGTAATTCTTCCGAAATTTTATACGACAAGTCTGAAATCCGTTTATAATCGGCTAATCTTTGTTGCGCATCGTTGTAGTTTTGGAACGAGAATTTAGTATTTGAAATATCACTATATTGAGGAGCATCCCATTCACGCTCCCAACCCATAAACTCTGGTTTACGACTCCATGCAAGTCTATAATAATTATCTAAAATATCTTGAAAACTTTTTTTGTACTTAACTCCAAATGTACGAGCAAGAAATTGGCTTTGGTGTTGGTTAATGCTTGCATAATCAAACTTGTTAACATCCCATGCTAAATCAAGAAATGTTTGTATACCCATTTCAGCTGGTTTTATATCACCAACATTCACTAGCCAGTAACGATTAGCTCCTGTTTTATAAGCTTTTATTAGTTCTTCATACATTAAAACGGGAGGTGTTGTATTCAGCCACAAATAATCATGTGGGGCACCCAAATAAGAAAAATGATAATAGACACCAGATCCTCCTTTGCGCTTTTGCTCTTTGGAATCACTCAGACGTTTCATGTATCCGTAGTTGTCGTCTACCCAAATAAGTGAAATATCGTCGGGAACTTTTAAACCAAGTTCATACACATCCATCGTTTCTTTGTAAGGTACAAATATTTGAGGAATATCAGTAATTGGTTTCTTAAGGTATTTTTTTAGAACTTCTCTTTGGTCGGTCATTACCCGACCAAGTACATTCACTTTTTCCTCATTAGTAAGATTACCCCTCAAACCTTCATCGTGTACACCACGCATAGCCATAGTATAGATGTTTTCGTAAGGGGATGCTTCACGTACACGATCATCCATTTTCTTTAAAATAACATCTTTGTTTTTGGCATAGTTCCACTCCCCATCACGTTTACTATCCCATTCTGATTTTGCAGCATTGTTAAACAATAAAGGTTCACAGTGCGAGGTCGAAACTATAATTCCATATTCGTCGGCAACAACCTTACTTTCTGGATGAGAATAGAAAGCTCCAGTGCAACTATGCATGGCTGGAGCAAACATATTAGCTTTAAGTCGGAGCAACAGCTCACAAACCTGAGCATAGGTTTTAGGTCCAATATCACCAAGCTTTTTTTCATAATTATTCGAGGACCATGGTTTCAGCCCCCAATCTTCGTCGTTAATAAAAACACCACGGTACTTAACAGATGGGCTTTTAGAAGTGTAATTGATAGCCTTGATGCTGAGGTTCTGATTTTTTTTCACAGGAACATCAGCCCACCAATACCAAGGAGAAACGCCTATGGCTTCGGAAATGGAAAATACTCCATAGGATGTTCCCCTTCGATCGCTCCCAGCAATTACAAGGGCTCGTTTTACTCCTTTGAATGGGTTGTCTATAGTTCTAATTGTATAACGTTCCCACTGATTGCAAACAGAATCAATCTTTAGTTTCTTAGATTTTACCAGTTCTTTAATTAGCTGGCTTTTTTCCACTGTACCAATAATTACAGTATATTCCCCTGCTTTCAATTTAGACGAAACTAACATAGGTTTCTTTCCGGTAACCATTTCAATGTCTTCGGAAAAAAGTTGAGCAGTTTTCTTTACCGAGCTAAAGTCGGATTCATCAAAGTAAACGGATGCTGTTAGTTTACTACTTACAATCGGGAATGATGATGATTTTTCTTGGTATTTATTATCAACCTGTATCTGTGAAAACACAAAATTGGGAATAAGTAATAATCCAAATAATATTTGTTTCATATTTATTTTATTGTATTTCTATAAACTTCATTTAATTAGCACTCAATCCGGGGACATCATTCAAAATAGAAGTAACATTAAAGCAAATTTTATTAGAAATAATATGCTCTCTATAATGTAATATCTTAGGGTTGAATTGATCTTAGTCGCAATTTGTTAATGCAACAATTCTTTCGATTTAGTGTGACTACTTTTGTAAATTAAAAAATCTTTTTATAAGGACTTTCATTCATTTTAAGATATGTTTGTTCATATCCTCCCATATCAACAGTTATTTTGTAAATAACAACTCCCGGATCTAACGGACGGATTGTTAATACATGCATTTCATCTACTTTTTTAGACAATGGAAGTGTCACAACAGTCTCTATCATACGCGCTGCAGCTGCCGGATACATTTTTGAATAATTATTTTTCCAAGTAAGCTGATTATTTATATTCCAGACTTTTTCATTTTCGCCATCAAATGATGCAGCCACACTTTGTCCTCCGTTTTTAAACGGTAAAGTACTATCAAAAAACACCCTAAGTTTAACACTGTCAGGTTTTGAATTAATTATCATTTTATAGCTTAAAAAAGCTCCATCAGTTTTCATCGTGTAAGGCATTAGAGCAATACCGGAAAGTGTTCTTCCAAGATCGGGAATCACAGTCCATTTAGTTTTTTCATTATCCTTTTTTTCAAAATAATGTTCACCTTCAATTACAACGACTTTATTCTTTTCAAGGAATACATATCCTCCTTCTTTTGCTTCTTCCGGCTTAATCCGAATAACCTTTGGCATTATATTTCCACCTCTAGGTTCATCCCATGATTTATACCCAATATGTGTCTGATCCATAATATGATTCCAACGCCCACCAGCAACATTCAAATTATAATCTTTTGAGAGATTAGCATCACGTTTAAAACAAATTTCAGCACGATCTGCCCAATAATTAGCTTTAATATCTTTTTCTGCTGCCAATTTCTCATTCATTGCTACAGCATAATACATATCATAAAGATTTGCCATTGCACGTACTGGATGAAGTATAAGTTCCATATATGTATCCTTATATTCATTTGGGAGTGTATAATATTGCCTTAAAGCTCTTGCTTCGAGTGCCAAATAAGCGTCTTTTACCTGAATAAATTCTCCATTTTCAAGGTTATAGGTTTTATGATTCATCATTTCTGCAGTAACACGACTGTTGTATTTACAATACGTGCTCAAAATTTCTGCAGCTTCAGAGGATTCTTCAGGGCCAAACTTATCTTCACAAAACTTTCGCGCATATTCCTCAAGATTATTTTCATTGAAAGATGTAGGGTTCCAAGCCATATTCATGAAGAAATCCATTGGATATTCATTGGGTTTCAAGTCGCCTACATTTAAAATCCAAACTTTATCTACACCATAGCTATAAGTTAGTTGAAGTTGCTCCCACATATGTGGAATTTGTGTCATGTTTAGCCACTGATAAGCTCTTGGCGCACCATGTAAATCAACATGATAATACATGCCGTAGCCACCAGGGTGTTTCTTTTGATTAAGTTCCGGCAATCGGCGTACATCTCCCCAATTGTCATCGCACAACAAAACTATAACATCATCGGGAACCTTCATTCCTTGATCATAATATTCAAGAACTTCACTATAGAGTGCCCAAATCTGTGGAGTCTTGGACGCAGACTTTTTAGTTACTTTTTCAATAATTGTTCGTTGATCTTTCATTATTCGTTCTAGCAACTTAAAGTTATCTTCAGCACTGCCTGTATCATTCATTGGTAAATCACCATCACCACGCATGGCCATAGTAACTATCTGCTCATAATTTTTATTTCGTTCAAGCCCATCTTCCCAGAACTTTTTCAGACCAGCTTCATTCGTTTTGTAGTTCCATTCACCATTGCCATATTCTTTATGATGATTCCCCCACTCTTTCTGTGCACGCATCATTGGTTCATGATGAGAAGTTCCCATAACAATACCATATTCATCAGCAAGTCGCGGATTATCAGAATCATCTTCATTAAAGGCATTTCCCCACATAGCCGGCCATAAAAAATTAGCTCTCAACCTAAGAAGTAACTCAAACATATGGGTGTACAATTTGCTATTAGCACCTCCAAATTTCTCCTTTGCCCAACCAGAAAAACAAGGCGCTTCATCATTTATAAAAATACCCCGGTAGCGCACTTTGGGTTCGTCTGAAATATACCTACCTGATGAGACATAAGCTGCCGGATGTTTTTTCGCAGGAACATCAGCCCACCAATACCAGGGAGATACACCTAACTGTCGAGACAATTCATAGATACCATAAATAGTACCTCTCTTGTCGCTACCGGCAATCACTAAGCATGGTTTCGAGTTTATCTTTGGATTAGGGATTGTGGTAATAACAAAACTTTCCCATTTACCCTTCAAATCTTTTACACTAAGTTTTTTAGACGAAACAAGTTCATCAATCAATTTACTCTTGCCTAGTGTTCCTATAATAATCTCATATCCAGTTGAGGTTGCTGTGATTAATTTAGGTTTAACGCCTGTAACACGGTCAATATCTGTTTGCAGATCACCAATGGCACGAATCACTCCCTTGTAATCGTTTATATCATAGCGGAGAGATGCGGCTACATGTTCACTAGTAACAATCGGAAAATCTCTAACTGATTCACTCTTCTCTGAAATTATATTTGATGTTAATGCTCCTGTCTGTTGTGCTCTGATCGGTAAGCAAGGCATAAGAGCCATACACCCATAAATAATTAAACTAGAACAAAAACTTACTTTATTAAATGCTATTTTCATGTAACATAACAATTATACGAATTTTTAATATGAATTCATTTCTTATTAATTTGAACTAATTTGCTCCAAATTAAAGAAATTTGAATATTTATTATCAGTTGCACTATTCAAATTTAATCCAATCCACTTCAACCACATTATTATTGTCTGAAGATAAAAACAAATTATGGCTGCCTTGTTTTAAACCAGAAATCAAAACTTTAGTTTCCTTCCATTCTTTACTTTCTGGTAAATTAATCTTAGCCAATATTGGACCATTAGCACTATTCAATTTCAATTGCAGTATCGCTCCTTTCTGAGAAATGGCTTTAATTATAACTGATTTGTATTTTCTCTTTCCAAAATCAACATTGTTATATTGTACCCATGCTTTTTTCTCATTGAAAACCGTTTTCCAACCGGCAAATGTGTTCAGAGTATCAACAAATGAAACAGAGATTCCTTTATCACTTATTCGGCTATAACGATCTATTTGTATTTGCTTTGAAGCATCGGTTAAACCAACCCCACGAAAAGTAGGGGTAACTTTTCGGATTGTACCATCTGCATTAAAAAACAAGCTATCAATGCGCACCGAACGGTTTTTATCAAATTTCGGCGAAAGGTCGTTACTATGATAAAAGAGATACCACTGCTTCTTAAAATTGATAATAGAATGATGATTAGTCCAGCATCCAACAGGCGATTCGTCCATTATAACCCCAGCCATTTTAAAAGGTCCCATCGGACTAGGTCCCATAGCATACTCAAGCCGTTCAATATTATTTTCAACATGAGGGAAAGTCAAATAATATACCCCTTTACGTTCAAATAAAAAAGGGCCTTCTTTTAATCCTTTTTCCGGCAAATTAGCAATAATCTGAGGTTCTGAAGCCAGTTCCACCATATTGCTTTTCAATTTTGCTACCATAAAATTGCCAGCCGACCAATATAAATAAGCTTGTCCATCTTTATCAATAAATACGTTGGGATCAATACCACTAACCTTGTCAATTTGTTTAGGCTGTGGAATAAACGGGCCAAAGGGATTATTAGCAACAGCTACTCCTACAGAAAAGCCCTTTGCACCTTTCGGAGGAGCAGGAAAATAAAAGTAATATTTCCCATTTTTATTGATACAGTCCGGCGCCCACATACTAAATGCCGTTGAGTCAGCCCATTGTACTTTATTCTGGCTCACAATTACTCCATGATCTGTCCAATCAGTAAGATTAGAGGATGAAAACACATGATAATCTTCCATACAAAACCAGTTTGGACGGCCTTGCCCTTCTTTGCCTAAGATATCATGCGATGGATATAGATAGACTTTATCACCGAAAACTCTGGCTGTTGGATCAGCAGAGAACTGGTTTCTTATAATTGGATTTTGTGCTGCGACATTAGTAAATTCAAACAATATAATTACCAACTGAATCAATATCGCTAATTTATTATTCTTCATATTTTTTTTAAAAAAAGGTTATCGGTTAAGTATAACAATTATATATATAGCTTATTTAGGCTGAGAAAATCTATATAACATTATAAAATGCACAACACATTTATTCAGTTTAAAAATCATAGACTATACACAAATCGTCTCTTTATTATATGACAAGAACATTATAAGACTTACTTATCCTATAATGTTCTGTCACATTTTAAGTATATTATTTTATTTCAGAAATAGTATCTGAAATATGGAAATAGTCAAAATCTGCATATCCACCAACATTTTTAGTGGCATAATTAAACAAACCAAAGCGATATCCTATAAATTGAGGAATGGTATATGCCATTTTTAATGGTTCACCAATGAAGTTCCACGCCTTGCCATCATAGCTATAAAAGAATTTAGCGATATCTGTACGGTCTTTGAAATTGCATTCTGCTTTGAAATAAACAATATTACGAGAAAGCGGAACACTTTGTATTTCAACAGGCTTTCCTGTTCCGGCACTAATCATTACTATAGACTTGGTTCCTTTATTAACTCTAACTCCCAGCTGACCGAAATTCTTTTGTAACAAGCATAATCCGGCAAAATCTCCATCCTTCATATGAGATACATCGATAGATGTAACGCCAGTACATACAGGTCCAATGGTACGTTGAGTCAAGGTATTTCTTGCCAACAGCAGAGTTGAATCTATTCTGCCTGTAGTAAGGCGCAAATAACCTTTTCTTTGGGTAACCGACCATAATTTATTATCCGGATTATGGTTCCATTGCCAAACCAATGGTAAAGCTGAAGTTCCAGGTTTACGCGTAAATTCGTCAGAAGCAACAATGCCAGGAATCAAACCTTTGCTGGCAGGCAAATCAAGCGTTTCAGGCACTTTACCATTCTCGCCAATTACAGGCCATCCATTTTCCCATTTTACAGGAACCAAATAAGGAATACGTCCTACCGCTCCAAAATCACGGAATAAATAAGCGAACCACTTACCATCAGGAGTGTCGATAAGTCCTCCTTGAGCTACCCCTTGATCCTGAAATCCAACTTGTCCTTCATACGGACCGGTAATTTTATCTGCTCTGTGGATGTTTACGGTACGCATGCCACCTGCTGGCCAGGTAATATTGAAAAGATAATATTTTCCATTTACTTTAAATAGCTGAGAACCTTCTGCTCCAAGTCCCCCGTTACCAGACGGAGCACTGGCATTTTCTATAAGTACGCGATCTGTTTCGGGTTTAATTCCAGAAAGGTCTTTTTTAAGCTCAACAATATTGAGCTTCCCATTTCCGTAAATCAAATAAATGCGTCCATCTTCCTCGAAAAACAATGAATGATCATGCAATGACGGAGCAAAAGAATGTTTTACCCAAGGACCTTTTTCCAGATCCTTTGTTGTATAAATATATGTTTTCCCGGTTGTTTGAGCAAAAGTAGTAACATAGTAAGTTCCTTTGTTATAACGGATACTACTTGCCCATGAACCTCTGCCATAAGTACTTTGACCATTATTAAGGTTTAGTGCATCAACATCATCTAAAGTATTATAGGCATAATTCACTAATTTCCAGTTCACCAAATCTTTAGATTTCATAATTGGAACACCCGGACTCATGTGCATGGTAGTACTACTCATATAGTATGTATCCCCAACCCGAAGCATAGACATATCTGGAACATCTGAAAAAATAATCGGGTTCTGAGCTTTCTTCACCTGTGCTGACAGATTCATAAAATGGCCGGAAAGCAGAATTGCCACAACGCATAAAATATTTCTTTTTCTCATAGTATTAAGTAATTTTACTCAAACAAATATATAACTTATTTTTTAACTGGATTGACACCTTTAGTTGTTTGTACCACTTTTTTAATTGTCCCATCGGGATTATAATACATATAATCTACACATATAGAACGACGATAGCTACCTCCTGTAGGGAGTGCTCCATTATGATAGAAAAAATAGGTTTTTCCTTTATAATCTATTATTCCAGGATGTGTAGTAAAACTATTAGGAACATTCTCTTCAATGATACCTCTATATGTCCATGGACCTTCGGGACTTTTAGCCGTGCAGTATTCTATCATTTCGGGTTTAGTACCAGCGCTGGCATAAACAAGATAATACAATTCTTTGCGTTTATAAATCCAAGGACCTTCAATATAGTTTTTTGGTTTAAAGCATGTAATTGGTCCATCCATTTCAATCATATTTTTCTTTAGCTTCACAAATTTGCAACTTCCATTTCCCCAGAAAAGATATGCCTGACCATCATCATCAATAAAGACTGTAGGATCTATATCATCCCAACCATGCTTCATGTCTGTTGTCATTTCATTGACAATAAGCGCTTTCCCTATGGCATCTTTAAAAGGACCCGTAGGTTTATCGGAAACAGCAACTCCAATAGCATATCCTCCTTTGCTATTTTCATCACTTTTATGTCCAACAGATACATACCAATAGAATTTACCATTTCGTGGAATACATTGGGCAGCATAAGCATCGCCGGATGACCATGAAAAAGTCTTTGGTGAAAGGCAAACCCCGTGATCTTTCCATGTTACCATATCTGTTGAGGAAAAAATATGCCAATCGGGCATTTTGTAATTTGTAGCATTTACTGAAGCTGTATCATGCCCGGCATATAAATACACTGTATTTTTATAAACCATCGGAGCCGGATCAGCGGTAAATATATTTTTAATTATCGGATTTTGTGCATGAGTACATGTTATAGCCGAAAACATAATAAAAGCGAAAGTTGATACTATTTTTTTCATTTTACATTTTGTATTAAATTACCGAGTTAATTGGAGTTTCTATTTCTTTGTTTTTTTCTGATTACCATTAATGAAACATAAGTTACTACAAAGATGGAATATTTTTAGCTTTTTCATTTCTATTTATTGATAATCCATATCTAATTTTAGATAATTCTTTGCCTTCACAAGTAGAGTAACATAAGGTTTTTAATATTATTCGGCTTATTGTTCTGTACATCCGGATGTACCCATCTTGTACACCCGGGTCTAAACAAGCCTTCCACCCGGGTGTACCAATTGCGTACACCCGGATGGAAGGCAAAACATTCACTTTATAACTTCTGATTGTAAACCAGAAAGTTGTTTCTACTACATGATATCTACTAAATAATTAAGTAGATGAATGAGACAAGCACAGTCATCCAAAATCAGGACGAGACACAAGATGCTAGACTGCTAGACTACCGCTAGACTTCTTTTTAAAAGTCTAGCGCCTGTATTCAATTCATTCACAACATCTTAAACAGTTAACGCTAGACTGCTAGATACTTTTCGGTTTTTCACTCTTTATGTAGCGATTATATAGCAAATAAGTACTCACTTTTCTAACAATTTCATTTCTATTACTTTTTCATTCTGACTTTTATCTGTGTAAAAGAGTGTGCTGGGAAGGAATAAGTAATTTTGTTCTTATCTGTTTTAAGCTCTTTTGCAACAGGTACATATTGACTTTGTTTGTTGTAACTAAAAGTTTCATCAAGTATATTTCCTGCTACTAAAGAAGCCTCAGCTTTTCCTGTGAATTCTCCTGAATTAGAGACTATATTAGTTGTAATGGCTTTGTCTTTATGTCTGTTGATTACATTGATGTAAGTAGTGTTAGTCTCTTTTGAATAAACTGTTGTAACATCAAGATAAGGTATATCTTTATATAACTGGGTATTGAACGTTTCACATTTTACATAAGTGTCGACAGAGCTACCAAGGCAGTTATTAGAAAAGAATTTAAAGATATAAAACAAAGGCGATTTATAGGTACCTTTCTCCTTATCAGTATTCAGCAAAGAGGTAAGCATTGTAAAATTAGCCATCTTTACAACATCAGCATGACGAATAAATGAATTGAAGCTTTGAGCAATAGGTAAAACAGATAAAGTATTCTTTGACATGATTCCCCACTCATCCACTGAAATGTAAATAGGGTTCTTTAGGCCTTTCATTACTCTTACATTTTCAATCTCATTAGCTGTTACTTTAATCTTTTCTTCAAAATCTATCGCACTCTGGCCCATATAATTGTAATAGTCGTCCGACTTTTCCCAATACCTGTGAATTGAAATATAGTTGATCAGATCACCAAAGCTAGACAGCACTTTTCTATTCCAATCAATCCAAGGTGAATTCTCATAGCACGAAGATCCTGAAGCAACCAACTGGATATCCTTATCTACACTCTTCAATGCCTTTGCTGCTTCTCTTCCTATTCTTGAATATTCTTCAATTGATTTATGTCCCAATTCCCATGGATAACCATCTACTTCATTACCCAAATCCCAGATTTTAACGTTATAAGGTTCGGGATGTCCATTTTTAGCTCTTAAATCAGAATAGTATGTACCTTTTTTATAATTGCAATACTCTACCCAATAACAGGCATCCAATATAGAGCCCAATCCTAAGTTTACACAAACCACATTTTCGCTACCTATTGCTTTATTTAAAGCAAACCATTCATCGGTACCCACATGATTATTATCTACTCCACCCCAAGCCAGGTTTATACGTTTAGGTCGATTTTCTTTAGGTCCTATTCCATCTTTCCAATCATATCCCATTAAAAAGTTACCGCCAGGCCATCTCATATTGGTTATTTTCAATTCCTTCATTGCATCAATATAATCTTTTCTAAAGCCATTTTCATCAGCCAAAGACGATTTAGGATCATAAAGCGTTCCGTAAAGTGTATTAAAATCAACAGAGTCGGGCAACCCCATTCTTTCTCCACTAAAATGAATAGGTTCCATGAATACACCATAAATTTTAGGATCAATTTCGGCAATTTTCCTGTCAACATCTATTTTAATTTCAGCTGTTTGACCAAACAGACTAATTGGCAAAGCCAATAACAAATTAATAAAAATCTTCTTCATAGTATTTATTTTGTTAACGATAAATTATTCCTATATATTTTTATTTCCGGACTGTATTTACTTTTATTTGCCAGTTACAGGTTTACCATAAATCTCGATTTCATTAATTGAAACGGGCTTATTTTCTGAATTAATAAAAGATATTCGGAGAAAACGTCCTGAAACATTACTATCAGTGAAATGCTTACGATTCTTGTCATTTACTTTACCAGCATTATTAACGGCTATACTTTTCCACTTTTGATTATCTTTCGATAATTCAATATTATACGAACCTATCAAATTTGAAGGAAACAGTATACGCACTTCAGAAACAGTATAGATATTCTCCAAATCGACCTGCCACCAATTAAATGCATCATTTGTTGCAGACTGCCATAAAGATAAATCATCCCTATCGTTTGCACGATTGGCTGTTTTACCTTCCATTTCACTACTTGCACGAGTTGGTTTTTGATAGGCTATATTTACAATAGTATTATTATCAGCAGTTTTTTGGGGAATGGAATAGCGAACATAAGGACGATCAACTATTTCTGGAGAAATACCCTTCATATATAAAGGCGCACCTTTGGTCTCAATTGTAATAAAGTCACTTTGCAATCCGGCTGATGAAGCTTCTATAACTGTCTTTCCTGCATAATATGAGCGAAATTCAATAGCTGCTTTTCCATCACGAATATAAATATCGGAAGTATTGCTAAAGGTAATCGAAGTACCTGTTGGAAATTCACCGGGACCTGAGACAACTTTCAGAGTAACGTCAGGGGAGTTGCTAAGTTGCTTTCCATCTTTATCTAAAACGGAAACTATCAATTGTACGTCATCAGTACCATTAGTTCCCATTATAACCATCTTGTCAGCTTTCAGTTTCAACTTTGCTGGTATACCTTCAGCAGCAGGTTCTGGAGGATCAATGCCCTTATTCTCTTTGCGATACCAGTACCACATATTTTTCGGTAAACGGAAATAATCAATCATTCCCATAAGACCAAAATCTCCGGCACGTGTTCCATAATCAAAAGCACACCAGATTGCTTGTCCACTCCGCCAGGAAAATTGTTCCTGTTGCAGATCTCCCCATCCCGGAATATATTTGCCTGGGCGTTTTGCAATCGTAGACCCATATTCAGTAACCACACTAGGGATGCCTGGGTTAAGGTATAATCTTGCTCCATCTCCATTATAGCCAGCAATATCTCCTAACTTGTCTATCTCACCTCTTTGACAACCGCCGATACCAACAGGACGAGTAGGATCCAACTTATGCGTAAGAGTAGTAAGCTCTTTTAAAAACTCCCGGACTTTAACAATGGTATTTCCACCCGTAAAAAAAGGTTCGTTACACATGCTCCAGACAATGATTGAAGGATGGTTCCGATGGATTCGGATCATTTCACGTAAGTTACTCTTTACACTTTCCTCAAAATAAGGTTGATCATCTTTATTCATAGGATAAGCGCCCGCTCCTTCATACCAGTTATTGGTCTCCCGTTGTGTACCACCAGAACCCCAAAAATCATTTTCCTCCCAGAGCATTATACCCAAAGTATCACAAGCATCAGAGTATGAAGGATCATGAGGATAATGAGAACCACGGATGAAATCCATACCACAATCTTTTATCATATGAATGTCACGCGCAAGAGCTGAATTTGTTACTGCACTGGCCCAACCAGCATGATCCTGATGTGCATTGGCTCCTTTAAAATAATAATGTTCCCCATTAAGGAAAAAACCACGGTCGGCAGTCCATTCCATCCATCGGAATCCAAAGGGAGTTTCATAGGTATCAAGAACCTTTTTCCCATCAAGAATCGTACTAACGGCCTTGTACATAAATGGACTTTTGGGAGACCAGAGTTTCGGTTGTTTAATAGATTCAGTTGTCTGTTCCAGTATGATTGTCGAATCTGCTGGTATTATTCTTTTCGAATTGATAGTAGTAACCACGTTACCTGCAGGATCAACAATATCAGTCTTCAATGTGTAGTTCTTCGATACAGATCCACTATTTCTTATTTCTGTTTTGATATTAACAATACCAGATTCTTTAGAAAGCTTTGGGGTAGTAACAAACGTTCCATACCATGTTACATGAACAGAATCCGTCACTACCAAATAAACATCACGATAAATTCCACCAGTGAAATTGTGATCACCATTGCGAGGAGCCAAACGTGGACTCCACTCATTATTTAGCCGTACAGCTAAAACATTTTGCCCTGTCTTCAATGCATCAGTAATATCATAAGAGAAACCAGTATATCCACCTTGATGTATGCCAACAGACTTTTCATTTACAAATATTTCAGCAACACGAAAAGCTCCTTCAAATTCAATGAATACTCGCTTGGATTTCCATTCAGCAGGAACATTAATCTTTTTCCGGTACCAACCATAGCCGGTGTACCAGTGTTCGGACTGGAAATATGGTATACTAAAATTATGAGGTAAATTAACATTGCTCCATTTATTATCGTTGAAGGAAATATCTTTAGCATCTTTATAATCACCTAACTGAAACTTCCACTCTCTATTTATAGATATTTTCTCTCGAACTTTAGCATGGACCATAACGCTCAAACAAAATTCTCCAAAAAAAACAAAAAGCAATATTAATATTTTCTTCATCTGTGTTTGCATAAACTATAAAGCTGATAAAAAGGAATTATGGGTTACTGGTATTTACTTATTGTGGAATCCTTTTATATTTAAAGTAGTCAACATCAATAAAACCTCCTATTGATTTTGTTGCATAATTGAAAATTGCAAACTTCGTACCCATGAAAAGCTTTTTATAATCGAATATCATTTTAAACTCCCTACCTATTGGAATCCAGTTTATATTATCCAAGCTATAACTAAACGTTGCTATATCTTTATTCAGATTGAAATCACAATCTATACACAGATATATAATATTCTCAGACAATTCAACGCGGGCTTTTTCTTCCACCTGAACTCCATTTATTGCCTTACTAGCTCCATCCAGATCAGCTACATTAGTTGACATTGTGAGATACTTTTTATTTCCATCCATTACGACAGATAAAAGAGCTGAATTTCCATTAAACGCACTGAATCCAGCAACATCACCATCTTTCATTTTTGAAACATCCAATGTTACTACTCCACTACATTTAGGTCCTTCCATTCGCTGAGTTATAGTATTAGGAGCAGCATATAAGTTATTAACTACCCTACTGGTTTTTAGCCTTAAAAAGCCCGGACGCTCAGTTAATGACCAGAAATCATTAATAGGGTTATGATTCCACTGCCAGTTTATTTTCAGTTTGGTATTATTAAAATCATCACTTTCAACAAACTTTTTCCCTGTATCAAAGGTCTTTAAAGGAACTTGGCCGGTTAACGGCACATGCCCTGTTTCATCTCCCAACATAGGCCATCCGTCCACCCATCGACAAGGCATTAAGAGAGGTACGCGCCCAATACCTCCACGATCTTGAAACACCAGTCCATACCAATTGCCTTTTTCATCATCAATGATACAACCTTGCCCTGCATAAGGAAAGCCATTAAAATTATCTTCCAGAATTACTTTCTTCTCATAAGGTCCGGTAATCTTATCAGCGCGGTAACAAACTTGTCTGCGTTTTCCATTTTTAGGCCAGGAAATCATCAACAGGTAATACTTTCCATTATGCTTGATAACCTGACTACCTTCCAGCAATCCGGTTTCTTCCTTATCGCGTTCAAAAATCTTCATGTTAACACCATCTGGCTTCACATCTGAGAAATCGCTTTTGAGTTCTTTAAGAGAACCTGTTCCTGAAAACACATATATCCTGTCATCGTCATCAAAGAATAAAGATGCATCGTGAAAATGTTGTGTTCTCGAAACTAAAGTCCATTTACCCGCCGGATTAGTTGTTGAATAGATATAAGCTCTGAACGGATCATCGTTTGGAGAGAATAACACATAAAATTTCCCTTTATGATAACGAATTGATGAAGCCCACTGACCACGTCCGTATACTGTTCCATCCACTAAATCATATTTAGAATTATCTGTTAGCTTATCAAAGACATAATTTACAATCTCCCAATGTACCAAATCCTTTGATTTCATTATTGGAGCACCTGGCATTAAATGCATTGTGGTGCTTATCAAATAAAAATCACTACCGGATCTGGTTACAGATAAGTCTGGCACATCGGCATTAATTATAGGGTTAATATAGGTCGTGCTATAAGATTTTTTAGTTTGTCCTACCATTGGTTGGGTTGCACCAAAGGCAGCCAGTGCGACGGAAAGTAAAAAAGTGTATCTATTCATTCTATTATTTCCTTTGAAATCATCAATTATAACAAGCTATTTTTTACAAATGATTGTATAAGTTTTACCAGCTTCAGTAGGCAGATCATATAACCAGGTTTGTTTAAGATGCAGAGCATTTATTTTTGCTGAAGCAGAGATCAAAGGATTCTTTACTTTAGCAGTATCAAAGAATGGATTTGAATTCTCCCCTAAAGCTACTTTTAAAGTTTTACCGCCTATCATAGTAACTTCATTAGGAACACGAATACGGCAGTTTCCACCTAAATGAGATTTTATGATAATCTTCTGCACCTTATTATTTTCCCAAATGATGTTCACATCGAAACCACCATAAGTTCTCAAGCCGCTGATGCTTCCTTTTTTCCAGTCATCAGGCAATGCCGGTAAAATATCAATAGCTCCATCGTGACTTTGCAAAAGCATTTCCGTAATACCCGAAGTACAGCCAAAATTTCCGTCTATCTGAAATGGCGGATGCGCATCAAAGAAATTAGGATAAGTACCACCACTCTTTTCTTTTACCGGATCAACAAGCGTTAATTGGTCAGTAATGAGTTTTCGTGCATGATTACCATCAAGCAAACGTGCCCAGAAATTCACTTTCCAGCCCATCGACCATCCGGTAGACACGTCACCACGATGAATAAGTGTTGTACGTGCAGCATCAAATAAATCGGGATTTATATATGGTGAAATCTGATTACTCGGGTACAAACCATATAGGTGTGACACATGTCTATGTTGATCATTAGGATCATCCCAGTCTCCTATCCACTCCTGTAACTGACCAAAACGACCAATCTGCATCGGTGGAAGATTATTTAATATCTTTTGAAAATTAGCCATCAATGCTTCATCTTTTTTCAGCAACTTAGCAGCCTTAATCGTTTTGGTAAACAAATCGAAAAGAATCTGATTATCCATAGTTGTTCCGTAGGTAAGTGCACATCCGGAATGCCCCGACGGAGTATTCTCCGGCGACATAGAAGGACTTACCACCAACCATTTATGAGAAGGTTCTTCTATAAGAAAATCTTTATAAAATTCACAAGCTGATTTTAATACGGGATAAACTGATTCCAAGTATTTTAAATCGCCACTATACAAGTATTTCTCCCATAAATGTTGTGACAGCCATGCACCACCCATCGACCATAATCCAGCATTAGCAAAATCAACCACACCGGAAATACGCCAGATATCAGTATTATGATGAGCCACCCAGCCATTACAACCATACATTGTTTTAGCTGTTTGTTTGCCCGTTTCTGACAGCTCTTTTATCAACTGAATCAATGGTTCATGCATTTCAGACATGTTACATTTCTCGGCAGGCCAATAATTCATTTCCGTATTGATATTGATGGTATACTTACTATCCCATGCCGGATGAGTGCTACCATTCCATATACCCTGAAGATTAGCCGGTTGACCTCCCGGTTGAGAAGATGAAATCAACAAATAACGGCCAAATTGATAATACATAGAAATCAATTCTGGATCAAATGACTTTGAAAAATTCTTAATTCTCTCATCAGTTGGCAGTTTTGCTGCCGATGAAGTACCCAGATCAAAATTTACGCGATTAAAATATTTCTGAAATGCAGCTATATGGTTGTTAAGCATTGTTGAATAAGGCTTATTCTGAGCAGCTGTAAGATAGCTTATGCATTTCTTGGTTTCATCTGTCGATAAAGTTTTATAATCAATAAAATTAGTAGCAATAGATATCAGGATAACAACTTCATTAGCCTTACTTACATTGATCTTATTTGACTCAATTGCTGTAGTTCCACCTGAATTTAAGATTTTTGCACGAGCATCGAATTTCACTTGTCCCGTTACTCCTTCATGAGTGCCAGATAAGCCTGTCATTTCGAGAGTTTTGCTATCCAGCACCTTTACCGATTTCTGCAGAGGTCCATCAAAACTTGCTACAAAAGATAATTTTCCAGGTTTACTGGCAGTAAGTCTTACAACAATAACCTGATCTGGTTTCGATGCAAAAACCTCTCTTTTATAAGTTACTCCATCCACTTTATAGGAAGTGGTAAAAACAGCTCTTTCCAGATCGAGTTCCCTGTAATAATCAGTATAATTATTATTGCCATTAAATGCAAGATTCAGATTACCAACCACCTGAAACATTGAACCATGTAATTGTTTTGCTGTAAGTCCCTTGTTTGCCAGAAAATCGGCTCGTTTGTAGTCCTCTTTAAAAATATAGTATCGCACTGAGTCAAGTACGGATAAGCCATCAGGATTGTCGTTACGTGATGGTCCACCTGACCAGAAAGTTCCTTCATTTAACTGTAGTTTCTCATTAACAGGATCTCCGAAAACCATTGCTGCCAGTCTGCCGTTACCAATTGGAAGCGCTTCGTTCCATACTTTAGCAGGTTTATCATACCACATTTTAAGTTTTCCGCCTTTTTGTGCCCATGCATTTGGAATAGCAAGAAGGCAGAATAATAAAATCAGTACTGAAATTTTAGTGTTGTTCATTTTATATATTTAAAGATTTTACATGATCAAAAGGATTAGCTGATAAATATTTATCAGCTAAGATCGATTATCACAGTTACTTATAATTACTAGTGCTATTTATTCCTGACTAAACGAACATAATAAACTGCTCCGGCAATATTATCAGGCAAAGATTGAAATTTAACCCTAACGTAATCTTTGTCCTTCAACATTGAATCAGGTATAGGATATTCTACATTCCGGAATTCTTTTTTATTCCATTTATTACTTATATTCTCCGTTACCAACTTCTCATTATCAATGTAAATATCAAATTTCCTATTGCCCGTTTCAGCTCCCCAGTAACGCACCATCAAACTCAAACTTGTTTCCTTATTTGTAGCAAGTTTATAGCTAAAATATCCTTCATTGCGTGCATCACGCCAAAATTCATCCAAACTATTTCCGCTATTCGTATTTTGCTTTTCAGCAGCATGATCAACTTCCGGTTGCTGTTCCCCCGGAGCAACAAAGTCTATGGTACGTTTCTGCAAATCTGCTTTTTGTTGTTCCAATACAGAAAGTGAGTCAATATAAGAACGGTACTGACTGTTTGATAAAGTCATCCAATACATTTCATATCTCACATCATGAATTTTGTAAAATGGTTCCAGTTCAACTTTTATCGGATTGACCATTTTAACCTGTGAGAAAGTAAAATTAAATGGTTTTCCGGCTACAGGAATTACCTTATTTACTAATGAAGCAATATCATCTTCCACAATAATAGGAGCTTCATTCAAAGGTAATTTCTTTCCACTCGCAATATGCCCCCATCTTGAATCGTCAGCAACCAGACCTTTCAGATCCTCTGTACCCGTTTTGGCACTCAGCAAGATAGGACCGTATATAAAAGCTATATAATTAGAAACATTTGGCAGACGTTCAATATGAGTATTCATCGGAAATTTAATTTCTACTATATCCCCTTTTTTCCATATCCTGTCAATGCTTACATAAGATGACGGATGCCCAACAAAATCAACAATCTTTCCATTAACCGTAATTTTCAGCTGTCCATCATTCACCCAATACGGATATCGAATCATCAACTTGAAACGAGCATTGCCACTGGTTATGGTAAGTTTTGTCTGTTCCTCATTGGGGAATGCAGTTTCCTGTCTTACTTTTATTTTTTTGCTTTTCCAGTTTAGTTCTGAAGCAATAAACAGATTCAAAAACAACGAATCTTTAGAGTGAGTATAGATAAACTGACCATATTTACCATGATTCTCCATACCGCTTCCAACACAGCACCACATTCCCTCATTCGGGGTGGAATATACCCTGTAATGACGTGGGCGAGCTGATGTGAAATATACATATCCACCATGCTCGGGGTGCTGAGAAGAGAGTATGTGGTTGAATAGCGTTCTTTCGTAATAATCAGCATATTTAGCCAACGGATTAACTCGGAAAAGATCTTCTGTAAGTTTCAACATATTATAGGAATTACAACTTTCCGGCCCTTCTACATCATTAACATAATCCGAGCAGGCACCTGCGCTCGGAAAAATTTCCCGTCTACTATTTCCACCAAATGCAAGAGAACGATTGGCTGTTACCGTTTCCCAGAAAAAGCTTCCAGCCTTTCCATAGTTATCATCGTGAGATAGTTCTGCTATTCTTTCAAAGCCTACAACTTTAGGCACCTGTGTATTCGCATGTTTATTATCAAGATTATCTGTATTTGCTGCCATTGCATCAAGCAACATTTTATGAGAGAAACGCTTAGCAGCAATCAAATACTTCTGATCGCCGGTCATCTGGTATGCATCGGCAAAAACTTCATTCATACCACCATGCTCATTACCAAGCATCTCTTCCATTTTTATATCAGAAAGACCTGAAGTGACATTAATAGCCCAGTCGCAGAATTTTATAAAAATCCTTTTTGCTTCTTTGTTGCAGGTATATAACCATGCATCTCTAAGTCCGGCATACATTTTGTGTACGTTATACCAAGGTACCCAATACTTCCAGATTGCACTAACATCGCCAGCCTTAATTTTACTCCATACACCTTTACTGTCAGGAACACCACCTACATATCCCTCGCCCCATTCAGAATGCATTTTTGTATTAGCATCCTGACAAGCTTTTAGTTCAGCAATCATGTATTCTAATCGCTTCTTACACTCTGCATTACCGGTAGCAGCATAATTAATTGCCATTGCCGAGAGGTAATGTCCTCCCACATGCCCATCCAGTCCAATCCAGTTTTCATAACTCTCACCTTTGGGAGCCAATCCTGCTTCCTTACGGTAAGGAGCCAGTAAACGATTAACATCATATTTCAAAAGTGTTTGAATATTCAGATCTCTGGCATGTTTAAAAGGACCGTTAAGCAAAGTCACATCACTTAAGGGAAAAGTATTCGGATATAATTTATTCTGAGCTATAATACTATTACAAAATAATAAACTACAAATAAAGACACCAAGCTTTACCATTTTTGGCTTTAAAAGAAGAGCAGATTTCATTTCTTACAATTTATTCTATAGATTTTTACCGCTAACATAATTATTTAAATAATAACTGAGCAAAGTTATAGAGATTATTTCTCCATACCGGCCAGGTATGTCCTCCGGGATATTCGCTATAAGTATATTTAATCTTCATATCATTAAATTTTGAAAGCATAATCTGACAATTTCTATGTGCTATATCTTCTTTGCCACCTTGAGCAATCCAAAATTGCTTTAGATTTTTGTTTATCAGATCAGAATTATTCTTCATAAACTCATACTGTGCTTCTGAAACACCATTTAAGTTAGGCAACCAACCAGAACTAAAAACTCCGAGATAAGAGAATAATTGGGTGTTTTTTATTCCTGCATAAAGAGTTTGGATTCCACCCATTGAAAGACCAGCAAGTGCACGATTCTTTGAATCTGTTTTGACACGATATTCTTTTTCTACAAATGGAATTATACTTTCTTTTAATTCAGATTCAAATGATTTCAATGATGATTCACTAAATCCTCCATTACCAATGTTACCATCAACCATTACAATAAGCATTGGTTTTGCTTTTTTCTCAGCAATCAGATTATCCAGAATTAAATCAGTCTTACCTTGAGTTGACCAACCACGTTCATCTTCTCCACCACCATGCATCAAGTACAGTACCGGATATTTTTGATTTACATCAGCATCGTATCTGGCAGGAGTATAAATATAAAAGCGACGCCAAGTCTTAGTAACAGATGAATAATAACGCTTCATTCTTACATCACCGTGTGCAACACCTTTAACAGCATAATATCCATCCCCTTTAAAAGGTACTTCTATGCCACTGGCCATTCTACTCATACCATAAAAAGACTCACTGGCTGGGTCAGCAACAGCTACGCCATCAATCAACAAAGAATAATAATGAAAGCCTTCTGTCAGTGAGTCGGTAGTAACCTCCCATATACCTTCGTTATTTTTTATCATATCGTAATTTTTTCCTAAATCAAGTTGTACTTTTTGTGCTTCGGGAGCCTTTACATGAAATACAGCACGACTATCAGGTAAAATCATAGGATATTTTGAAGCTCTTACATTCGATGAAGCAGACATTCCTATATTTGAATTATTGTTATCCGTAGCTCTATCAGTCTGCCCTTTCACAGTTGAACTAAAAATAAGAGCTATCAAAAATATAAAAGTAAGTTTTTTCATTTCATTTAGTTGTTTTATTCAATAATCTATCATCTAACTATTGAAATCTTTTTATTTAAAAATCATACCAGCAAACTGATTCAGCGATCTTCTCCAGGTAAGCCATTCATGTGAAGTTCCGGGAGATTCATAATATACGTGTTTAACTCCAGCCTTTTCAAGTTCTTTATGAAAATTATTTACTGTACGATACATTTGTTCCGGTTCTGCTGTTCCGATACTTAAATAAACAAGTTTCACCTTCTGATTAAATTCGTTTACATCAGCCCAAACACCATTATATAACTTTGAGAAATCCTGCACCTGCTGAAGCATACCACCTCCACTAAATCCGCCTATGTAAGCAAACTTATCAAGATTAGACAGCGTAATCTGGAATGTTTGGAAACCTCCCATAGAAAGTCCGGCCATAGCTCTATGATCACGATCGGGTATAGTGCGGAATTCCTTGTCGATAGTTGGAATAATTTCTTTAATAAATACCTGTTCCAAGGCTTTATTCTGCATTAATCCTCTGATCCCTTGTGCATTCTCATTTTTAGGAGCTTCAGGATCAACAGCATAACCTTTATCCATCACAACCAACATTGGTTTAGCTTTGCCCTCAGCAATAAGATTATCAAGAATATAATCAACCTTTCCCTGGTTTGGCCATCCGGTTTCATCCTCTCCTGCTCCATGTTGCAGGTAAAGAACCGGATATCTTACAGACGAATCTACATCATATCCTGCCGGAGTATAAACAAAAGCCCTTCTCATTGATTTTGTTACATCAGAATAATATCTTACCTGACGTATCTGACCATGAGGTACATTCTTAGCCAGATAATAATCTACCCCTTTTTCAGGAATCTCGATACCACTTGCCATACGTCCCATACCATAGAAAGTCTGACTGGCCGGATCGGCAACTGCAACACCATCAATAATTATAGAATAATAGTGAAAGCCTTCAACGAGAGGTTCGGTTGTAACAATCCATGAGCCATCCTCTTCTTTTTCCATATCATATTTCTTGCCTAGATCAAGTTGCACTTTGTTTGCTTGAGGAGCTTTTATACGGAAAAATGCCCTGTTATCAGGTAAAACTTCGGGATATTGCATTCCCGGAATATTTGTTGAAGCAGGAATAACCGAAGCTGTAGTATTTTCAGCAAAAGGAGCGCTACTATAATGAGCTATTATCGAAGCATCAACAGGCTTGAATAATGTCTGAGAAAACATATATAGATTCTGCTTCCAAACTTTGAAGTCATGATGTCCACCCGGAATAACCTGATAAATATGAGGTATTTGATTAGCATTCAAATAATCATGTGTACGTTGGCTGTAAGTAATCAAATTATCTTTATCGCCACAGGATATCCATAGTAATTTCAGCATTTTCTTTGCTTTAGCAGGATCGGGAACAAGCTCCTGAGGTGTTTTTGTATTCGGAGCTGATGAGAATCCTCCTATCCAGGCAAATTTATCAAGATTGCCAAGTCCGAAATTCAATGATTGTCCTCCACCCATTGAAAGACCTGCAATTGCACGGTGTTCTCGATCTTTAATAACCGGATATTTTTTTTCAATTGAAGGAATCAAATCATTTATCAGATCTTTTTCAAATGTAGCAAACGCCTGCACCTTCACTTCATCGTAAATATTGCCAACAGCACGATCATCCTTCATTGCCCTTCCATTAGGAAGAACCACAATCATCGGAGCCAGCTTTTTAGCGGCATACAAATTATCAAGAATCACTTGTGGTTTACCTTGAATTAACCATTCCTTCTCGTCTCCCCCTATCCCATGTAATAAGTAGAGCACAGGATATTTTTTACTTTTTGAATACCCTGGAGGAGTATAAACCAATGCTTTCCGGTTCCCCCCAACGGTTGCAGAAAAGTATTCAAGAGTATCTACTTTACCATGTTTTATTCCATCTCCAGAAACATCAAAACCTTCAGGCGCTGGATTAAACGTCTGACTGTTAATGCTTAAATTAGCAATAAATGCTAAAGATAAAAGCATAAAAAACTTTTTCATAATATCTATATTAAAGTTGACTATCGGTTAACTATGCGAGTATTTCAGGGAGCTGAAAAAATCGCCAGTAATTTAAACAGATTCAAATCAATTGATTCTCCCATTCTTTTATACCCGGCTTCATTAGGATGAAGAAAATCACCGTCGTGCATATCGGGCAGAATAGCTTCCGGAATATCCGGATTCTGCATAACTACTCTTCTGAATTGATTTTATATCCTAATAAAGAAAGCATTTCCACAGCATATCTTTTACCTAGTTTTCTATAACCTTCGGCAGTAAAGTGCAGTCCATCGCCTACAGCTGTGCAATCTTTGGAAGAAATAACATGTGAATTAGGAATTGTCTGAGGAAGTTTATTTATAATAGCATTCATACTTGCACATTTACCACCCTGATCAGCAGCTACTAATTCACCAGCAAGTAAAGGCACTGATTTTGAGTTCAAATTCAAGTCCTTAAGCAGATTGTTATAAATGCCTTGCACCTTAGACGGCCAAGTCTCATCATTTGTGTTTGATTCTCCCTGATGTAACAAGATTCCCTTTATTACACCCGACTTTTGAGCGATTTTAGCCATTTCAACCAAACGTGCATAAGGATTACCATCATACTGATTTAGCATACCAATCATCCATGATGGAGCCGTCGCTACATAAGATTGATAATTATCTTTATCAAAAAGCTCTATTTTACACCCACCAACAGCTACATTTATTACACCAACTATGACATCCTTTGGCAGATTGGCAATCATCGTTCTACCAAAATAATCAGCAGGCGTTAAACCGGTATTACATCGGCATAATGGTGGAACGGCAGGATACCAGTTAGCCTTGGCTCTACCCATATCAGGGCAATCAACAGTTGACAAAACCTGAAAACGGTTATCAGTCAGAGTTGTATCCTGTGGTTCTATTTTGGCATTTCCCTCCATATTTGATTGTCCCAAACAAATGAAAATATAAAAATTCTTATCCTGAGAATAAGAATTCAAACTCAATGCAAGCAATGCTACAAATACCAATAAAGTAATCTTTGTTTTTCTTTTCATATTCTATTTAAGTTATCAATTGTCTTTTTCCTGATATTAAATTTATATAAAGCAAAAATAGCCTTACCATATTGTTCTCTATTTCAAATTAAGATATTTGGTTTTCAATTTTAGATAAAAGTAAAACTGGATTTACTTAAAAGCAGATATATAAACCAGATAATAAAAAGTATTAGATAAATACTTGGTGAAACCTTATTAGGTTTATGTCTATAAAAAATAGTGTATAAAATCAATTATATGCTGAATAATGTCTGTTTTGTATTTCCATTTGTCTAAAATGTAACCTCGTGTTTCTACCATTTAATTTACTTTTGCAATCGAGGTCAAATTAGTATAAAGAAATAAGCAATAAAATTACAACCTAAAAATTCAATTAAATAAATTATAACCTTAAAAACTAACACGAACATGAAACAAAAAAATTTACTATTAAAATTTCTCTTGCATCGACAACATTATTTGCGTAAATCCAAACAAGTAACAAGTATCGTAGTCGATTAATACAAATAACCGTTGATCGGTGTTTACGTTAATTTTTCAGGAACTTTCCTTGGCGTAGCAACCAATATAGATGGAAATTATTCTATTAATATAAATAAGGACTATCTGCTGAAGTTCAATTATAGAACCTTCTCTCTCCTATTGACTATCTTAGATCTAGTTCTAGAAGGTATACTGATAATACGGAGTACAATGAAATTATTTTTTATTGCCCGTTTTTATAAATATAGAAGTTAGCCGAATAAATATTAAAAACTAAAGAAAATGAAAACACGTTTAATAGCTCAAATATTTTTTTTAATGTCGTTTCTCCCTATGGCAGCACAATCTAAAGATCCATTCTGGCTCGGTGCTGATATCAGTGGCACTACCATGCTGGAGAAGAATGGAGGCAAGGTATATGATGTACAAGGCAAGGAACTTGAGAATACTACTCTCATGAAAGAACTTGGGTTGAATGCTATCCGACTGCGAATCTGGGTTAATCCGCCAAGCGGATGGTGCAACAAAGAAGATGCACTTGTGATAGCTAAAAGAGCAAAAGCCTTAGGAATGCCTGTTATGGTGAGTTTCCACTATAGCGACACATGGTCTGACCCCTCTCATCAGACACCTCCTGTAGAGTGGAAAAACTACAGTTACAAAGAACTGAAGCAGGCTGTTGCCAGACATACGAAAGAAACGCTTCAGCTGTTCAAGGATAATGGCATTGACGTGAAATGGGTGGGAGTCGGTAATGAGACCACTGAAGGAATGCTCTGGCCTGAGGGACAGGCAAAAGAAAACATGAAGCAATATGCAGGTCTCACAGAGGCTGGCTATCAGGCATCCAAGAATATTTATCCCGAAGCAAAGGTAATCGTACATCTTGACTGTGGCTGTGATGCCAAGCGATACAACTTCATTTTCGATGGTTTAAAAAAGTACAATGCCCATTGGGATTTGATAGGAATGAGTGTATATCCTTACTGGGATCAGAAAGCCAAAGTGGAAACCACAGATGACGGCACTCTCAACGATGCCATAGCCAATATGAATGCATTGTGCAACAAATATGGATGCGACTGCATTGTTGTAGAGACAGGATATGAAGTGAATCGCCCCAATGAAGGACATTTGTTTATGAGAAAACTCATCAGGGCTACACGAAATCTTACTAACGGCCATTGCAAAGGAGTGTTTTATTGGGCACCAGAGCTTGAGGGAGAATATCCTTTAGGCGCTTTCAAAAATGGCAGACCGACGGCAATCATGGATGCCTTTACCGAAGAAAGCAATCGTAGCGAAAGTTCTATTATCAATAGTTCAACTGCTGCTTCTACTACAGATACGAAGTATGGTAAAGTTTGCGGCTATGTATATAAAGGAGTTTACACCTATAAAGGAATTCCCTATGCAAAGGCAAAACGTTTCGAGATGCCTCAGGAGCCAGATGCATGGAAAGACATCCGTTCATGTCGCACATATGGTCCTTCGGCTCCTCAACCTAAGACGGATAGGTGGAAAAATGACGCCAGTGCCTTTTTCTATCTATGGCATGAAGGCGACCAGAGCGAAGACTGTCTTCGTCTGAATATCTGGACAAAAGATATTCACAACGAAAAGAAAAGTCCTGTAATAGTTTGGCTTCATGGAGGTGGATTCGTGGAAGGATGCGGACAAGATCACCCTGGTTATCACGGTCATAATCTGGCCGATAAAGGGAATGTTGTTGTAGTAACAATCAATCACCGTTTAAATACTTTAGGCTATACCGATCTGTCTGATTACGGCGATAAATACCAATATTCTGGCAATGCAGGGAATATCGACATCGTGCAGGCTTTGAAATGGATTCATGATAATATCCAAAATTTTGGAGGTGACCCTGATTGTGTAACCATTTTCGGACAGAGTGGTGGAGGCGCCAAGACATCCAGTATGCTTTGCATGCCAATGGCACAGGGACTTTTCCATCGTGCTATGGTCATGAGTGGTTCTGGCTTCATGCGGGGCATGAAACAAAATCTAGCCAAGAAGATAGGACAGCGTACGGTTCAAATATTAGGATTAAACAAAGACAATATAGACAAGATTCAGACTCTAGATTATGAAACTGTATTAAAAGCAAATTCTCAGGCTATGAAAGAAATTGCTGCAGAAAATCCTAACAACAGTTCTTTTGGTCGTTCCTTAACATGGGAGTCAGTAATCGATGGTAATGTTTTACCTGCAGGTCTTTTTATGGATGGTTCTGAAAAAATAAGTAAGGATATTCCACTAATCATAGGTTCTACCCTAAATGAGTTTTCTGCATGGCACAAACATGGTAAAGATATTAATACATGGGATGATGCCAAAGCTGACTTAGAAAAGACTATGGGTAAAAAGGCAAGCAACTTCGTAGATGCTTTCCGCTATTCTTATCCAGACGATGATGTAGATGCGCTTTACCGACTTGACACGATGGTACGTCCCGCTGCCATAGAACAGATTCAAACTCGTGTAGCTGATGGTGGTGCCCCGGTATGGAATTATTTGTTTACCTATCAGTTGCCAAGCGAGGATGGCGGTTTCCATGCAGGACATAATGCCGATATCGCCTTCTATTTTGATAATGTAATCCGTTCTGCAAATATGACGGGAGCAACTCCCGAAGGTATTGAATTGGGCGAAATCATGAGTACAACTCTTATCAACTTTGCCCGAACAGGGAAACCTTCATCATTGGAACTCCCTGAATGGAAACCTGTTACATCTTCTGAAATGAATACCATGATTTGGAATTGTCCAAGTTGCAGACTGGCTACAAACCATGATGCCGAGTTGATTAAAATACTTCGAAATAAGTAACATCTGAATACATAAATAGAATGAATAATAATCTGATAAGAAAAGTAATGTTATGCTGGGTGTTGAGCTTATTAGCTACGGTTGGCATACATGCAACAGAACGTGAAGTAAAATGGGATGAGAAAAGTCTTATCCTCAATGGAAAAAGAGTATGTCCTGTGATGGGTGAAATCCACTATTCGCGGGTACCAGCAAATGAATGGACTGAGGCTGTACACAAAATGAAGCAGGGTGGTGTAACCGTTATTGCTTGCTACGTATTCTGGAACCACATCGAAGAAATAGAAAACCAATTCGACTGGAGTGGTCAACGTAATTTACGCTCATTCCTAGAAATTTGCAAGAATGAAAACCTACCGGTTATCCTGCGTGTAGGACCGTTCTGCCATGGTGAAGTCCGACTAGGTGGCATTCCTGACTGGGTATTTACAAAAGGTTGTAAGACGCGTAGTGAAGATCCTGTTTTTCTAGAGTATGTAACTCGTTTGTATAGACAAATCTATACACAAGTTCAAGGCTTGCAATGGAAAGACGGAGGACCGGTTATGGCGATGCAGTTTGATAATGAATATCGTGGACGAAGTGAATATTTGATGCACCTCAAGAAGATTGCCAATGAGATCGGTTTCGACTTGCCTTTCTATACCCGAACCGGTTGGCCACAGTTAGCCACACCTATACCATTCGGAGAGATGATTCCTCTTTATGGTGATTATGCTGACGGATTCTGGGATCGTAGCATAAAAGAAGCAGCTGGCGAATATTGGCGAGCATTCAATTTCCGTCCGTTCCGAATTTCAACTGCGATAGCTTCAGAACAGTTGAAGTACACAGGCGATAACATGAACAAAGGTGAGGAAGGATACCCATACTTTACCTGCGAATTGGGAGGTGGCATGATGACAAGTTATCACCGCCGAGTATATCTGTATCCAGAGGATGCTTACTCGCTTGCCATCGTAAAGTTGGGCAGCGGTAGCAATCTGCTGGGCTACTATATGTATCATGGAGGAACTAATCCAGACGGAAAACTCAACTATCTGAACGAGATGCAGCGTACCATTGAAACCAACTGGAACGATCTGCCTGTGAAAAGCTACGATTTTCAAGCTCCTCTTAACGAGGTGGGATATCGCAATCCACATTACTATTTGCTTCGCAAGATACACCTTTTCGTTCAAGACTTTGGAGATGTGCTAGCGTCAATGGAAACTACATTTCCACAAGCCGACAAGCCGATAAGTAAAGGTGTTGACAGCTATCTGAGATGGTCTTACCGTAGTCAGGGCAATCAAGGATTCGTATTTATCAATAATTATGAGCGTTTTCAGAATCTTACAGCGAAGAAAAATATACAGTTCAACGTATGCGGAGTAAAATTTCCGCAGAATCCAACAGTGATACCTGCAGGTACAATGTGTATATTTCCTGTAAATATTGCAGGCATCAAATATGCTACAGCCCAGATCATTGCTCAACGTGATGATAAAATCTATTTAGAACAGATTGCTGGCGTGCCTACAGAAATATCCGTTTCGGGTAAAGTGCTGAAGAATGTTAAGGCACTCGGTTTGGTAAAGCCAGTATATAAGAATATCTACTTACTCAGCAGTTCTGATGCCAGTAAACTCTTCTTGAATGAAAATGAGAAGCCACATGAAACAAAGATGCAGTCAGTAACATTTAATAAGACACAAGAAGCTGGAACTCTCAGGAAAATTACGATAGGTTTTGGTGGAGTAGCAGAAGAACCTGTAGATTCTGACTTCAATGATGCTGCTGTATACACCTTCACGATTCCAAATCATGAGGATATTCTCGATATAGAGTATCAGGGCGATTGTGCTCGATTATATGCTGACGGAAAACTTATTGATGACAACTTTTATAATGGTCGTCATTTCCAATATGCACTCTGGCGTTTGCCAAAGAATTGCAAGCAATTGGAGCTCCGCATTTTGCCGTTGCAAAAGAATGCTCCCATCTATTTTCCTCGCGAAGCAGATACCACTCCTGGTGAGAAGATAATCAATATAAATGTGTTCAAAAGATAAATGATTTAACATGAAAAAATTACTGCTTTCGTCATTACTTTGTATGGCAACTTTATGCTCCTATGCAACATCTGCTGATTCGCTAATAAGTCGGCAAAAGATCGTCGACAATGGAGGTACAGGGTTGTTCAAGGCTTATGAAGTCACAGAGAAAAGTTTACCCGGCTTCACTGTTTTCCGCCCCGAGAATCTCAGTTGGGCAGTAGCGCGCGAGAATGCTTTGCCCATACTCATCTTTTGCAATGGCGGTTGCATGGATGCCCCCATTCATTATGAGCGCATGCTTACCGATATTGCATCACATGGTTATGTAGTCATTGCAGTGGGTGAAATGCAAATGGTGCTTTTTGATCGTAAAGAACACTCCACACCGTCAACCGTGGTTACTACAGCACTCGACTGGATATGCAGTCAGGCACGTGATAAGAAGAGCGATTATTACAGTTTTGTTGACACCACAAAGATAGCCGCAGCCGGGCATTCCTGCGGAGGTGCTCAGGTGTTGTGCAATGCTGCCGACACCCGCCTGAAGTCATACATAATCTTGAATGCAGGAATGGGAAACATGACGATGGCAGGAGCAGATAGTAAGTCGCTCCATTCACTTCATGCACCCATTATATATATGACAGGCGGTACAGGCGATGTTGCTTACCAGAATGCCAGTCTCGACTATGAACGTATAGACAAAGTGCCTGTCGTCCATGCCGATATGCCGACAGCTGGTCATGGAGCTACCTATACAGAAAAGCAGGGTGGAAGTTTCGGCAGATTGATGTTAGACTGGCTCGACTGGCAACTCAAGGGGAAAAAAGACAAAAGCGATATTTTCCTCGCCGGCAATATTAAAAATTATCCTGAATGGAATCTTCAACATAAAAATTTCAAAGCCCATGTTGGCAAGACGATACATGCCACCATGCCATGTAATATGCTTGAAGGAGTAACAGAAAGAGAATATACTATTTATTTGCCGGGAGGATACGAAGAGAACACTGATAGACAATATCCCGTGCTCTATCTGTTGCATGGTGGAGGTGGATCGTGTGATGATTGGGAGACTTATGGTTCTCTTCGTCAGACCGTCGACAGTCTTATAGATGCAGGCTCTATCCGTGACCTTATTCTTGTATGTCCGGAGGCCAACAAAAACAATATGATGTACTTCAACGCACCAAAGTGGAAATATGAGGATTTCTTTTTCCAAGAGTTTATCCCATATATTGAAAAGAACTATCGCATCAGAACTGATAAGGGTGGCCGTGCCATTGTCGGATTCTCCATGGGTGGTGGAGCCGCAATTGTCTATGGCGTTCATCATCCGGAATTCTTCTCTATGGTGTATGATATCAGTGGATACCTTCGTCGCCAAGAGCTTGACTTTCTGAAAAAAGACCCATCTGCTGAGTGGCGCCAAGAGATAATAGAAAATAATAATCCTATAAAATGCATCCAACAAGGATCGAAGACCGACGTGAAAAATTGGTGTCAGGTAAGATGGATGGTTTCGGTCGGTGATCAAGACTTTACCCTAGAAGGAAATATGGACATAGTGAAGGCTTTCCGGGAGAAAGGCATTCCATACCAGATGCATGTTTCTGCCGGAAGTCATGATTGGAAGTTTGTATCTCCAAATTTGAAAGAGGCCATCAAGCAGGCAGACTCTAATTTTGATGACTTATGGATCAGCAATGGTAACCGACATCTCTATGGCTTGCTTAGCCAACCTACTAATACTTTTGGGAAAATGCCATTAGTTATTGTTTCGCACGGATTCAACGGAACTCATGCCTTCGGCAAGAATTATATTAAAGCATTTAACGCTTTGGGATACCAGATCTACAACTTTGATTTTGGATGTGGCTCAGTTTACAGTCGCAGTGACAACAATACAGTTAACATGTCAATACGTGACGAGGTGAACGATCTGAAGACCATCATAAACTACTTCAAGAATCGCAGTGATGTGGACGCTTCGAATATCATTCTTCTTGGTGAAAGCCAAGGCGGCTTAGTATCAGCACTCACGGCTTCCGATTGTGCCAAAGATATCAGCCGGCTCATCCTTGTATATCCAGCATTGTGCATACCTGACAATTGGAAAGAGCGATACCCTAAAGCCGAGGACATTCCTGATACCACACAGGTATGGAATGTGCCTATAGGTAAACGTTTCTTCAGTGAACTGTATAACATCAATGTATATAAAACGATTGGCAAATATAGTGGTCCTGTACTGATAATCCACGGTGACAAGGACCCCGTAGTTCCTCTTTCCTATTCACAGAGAGCTGAGAAAACTTATAAGAACGCGAGGATGAAAGTTATTCCGGGAGCCGGTCATGGATTCAAACCCGAAGAGCTGAAAACATCAATTATGATGATGGAAGATTTTCTGAAATAAAAAGTTTCTGAGAAGTATCTACTTCTGAATGCAGACACCAAAGCTAATCGCTATCCACAAAGCGGAGCGTTGAGCAGGAAACACGGAGATATGGGGCAATTCCAAATTAGGATAGCCCCTTTTCTTATTATTCTTTGATACGCTTTATTCCAACCCTTACAAATCAGCAACATCCACGATCAAGGATCACTAACCTTTTTTGAATTGTGACGAACATAACGGACAAAAAAAAACCTACAAGTTATAACTTATAGGTTTTTGTACTGTAGTTGCCTGGTTTAATCCAAACTTCTCAGCGGAGAGATAGGGATTCGAACCCCAGGAACCTCGCAGTTCAACGGTTTTCAAGACCGCCGCAATCGACCACTCTGCCATCTCTCCAAAAGTATTTTCTTTATTGCTCTTTCTCTCAAAAGCGTTGCAAAGGTACAACATTTTTTGAAACCTCCAAACTTTTGGCGCATTTTATTCAGCAATATATTCCTGAGGTTTTAAATTTAATGGGTGTGAAAACACAAAACGTGCACCATTTTTATAAGACGAATCTACCCAAATATCACCTCCCAATACATTCATAATTGTTTTGCAAATAGCTAAGCCTAAGCCTGATCCTTGAACAAAATCATTTAATTTCTTAAAACGATCAAATATCATTTCTTCTTCTCCTTCCCCTATTCCTTCACCAGTATCAGTTACAGAAAAAAATATCATTTTTTTCATTTCATCGACCTTATAGTTTAAGATAATAGAACCTTCTTTAGTAAACTTACAAGAGTTTGAAAGGATATTTAATAAAACCTGCTGTAAGCGTTGTATGTCTGTAACCATATAGAAATTTGGATTAAAAGATTCGAATGTAAATTCCACCGGATATTTACATGTTGTTTCCACTGAAGCTAAAACCTCCTTACACAAAGATTCTACATTGCATTCTTCATAATAGAAATCAAGCTTACCAGATTCTAAACGAGATATATCAAGAATATCATTAATAAGACGAAGAAGAAGATCAGAGTTAGTTTGAATAACTTTATTATACTCAACAATATCTTCCTGAGCGCATCCTCCCGTAGCCAATACATTCGAGAAACCAACTATTGCATTAAGAGGAGTCCGGATTTCATGAGTCATATTTGCCAGGAAGGCTGATTTTAAACGTTCAGACTCTTCAGCTTTTTCTTTAGCAACTCGCAAATCAGCTTCAGATAGTTCAAGTTCATCTTTCAACTTCTTGGTACGAATCAAAAAATAAAGAGAAATAATTATACCTATTAAAAGCGTAAAAAAGACGAAAACACATCCCCAAACCAGATACTTATTCTGCTCATAAAAAGAAGGTTTTTCATTTATCAAAACATAACCATCCGGCAGTTTATTTACACTAATTCTCAGACTATCCAGTTTTATCGCATCAAATGTATATTGATTAGAAATGAGCTCTATTTTGGCTTTAACCACAGTTCTGTCATCCAGTATATTATAAGCCTGTATAGCCATATCTTTACCAATAGTACGATACTGAGGAACACAGCCGCCTACAGCCCAGTGCCCCAGCCCTATTGATGTTATTGTAAAAGCTGGCATTTTTGGTTTTGCAGCCATCATCATATAGGTGGCATTATTCATAAAATAACCATTGTTCTTATCTACTCTCCAAGTACCTAATAACATAACAGTATTATCGGGCAACTTATTAATGCTATCTACTATCGTGTAAATTGAGTTTTTTCTTCCATCTAATAAGATAAGATCTAATCCGGGAAACTTTGTAATTTCCTTTTTTACATACGCCTGCAAAGAAACCCCACCGTAAGTATTATCTGTAACTAATGCTACATGTTTCGTTTTTGGATACAAATCCTGAATCAGCTTTATATTCTTATCTACATCATACTGATAAATATAACCAGCCATTTTATGTATCCGATAAGAATTCTTTAGCGCATCAATACTTTCTGGATTCCATTTTTCCAATGACACACTATCATCTGGAAGGATAATAGCATTCCGGCTCACCATACCAACAATAGCTGGTATATTATGTGTTTTTTCTGTCGTTTGAGCATCCTGAGAAAGAAATGCAGACCAGGCCTCCTGACCAAGAAGGATAATAATTCCCGGATGGCGATTACTTAAAAAATATTTATTCAGAATTTTCTTCATCTGCCCTTTCCACAAAGAGGCTTCAGTGAAGCTTCCACAATTCATATTTTCTATTATAACGGGAGATTTACCACCTAAAAGACGATATTCATCTAAAAAAGCAGAAATATTTTTAGATGTTTGAGATGTTTCAGGATTATATGAACTGATTATAAGAATAGAATTTTGGGGAGCGTTTTCTCCATAGGCATTTAAGCAACCAAAGATACCTGGCAGCAAAAAAGCAACTAGAAGACATATAAGATTTAGTTTATAAGAGAGAGAAATTTTCATAATTAGTTTTTAAGCATTGTCCAGAGAATGTAAATTCCTGTTTAAGAACGCAAATATAAAATTTAAATTTAAATTGAAAGAATTGTTAGCCTGATAAATGATTCATTTTTATGAAACATATTCCCGTTACATATCAAGTAAGCTTAAAAGGTTTAATTAAAAGAAAGACCTGTAGAGTTTATTTAGAGACTTAGTAGTTGACGAATCCTGGAAGATTCCTCTATTATATTTTTCTATATTTTACCATATAGAGTCTAATACTTAAACAATTATATGCTTATTGATTTAAATAACTGGATCAAAAGATTATTTGTAAGAGTTACATACATGTTAAAACATAATCCTATCACTATTTAATTTATATAGGAATATATCCACTTTATATAAACAATTGATTAAATTTTTCAACGCCCAAAATAGTCCCAATTTATATACATGATCACTTCCCCTAAAGTATCTATAAGATAAATTAAAAATTAACTAAAGCACTTATACTTTGAAATTAAAATAAATATACTATTTTTGGATGGATTATTAAACAAAAGAATGCTATGAAGAAAACAATCTTAATTTTGATGTTTGCTATAATGTACAACATCTCATTTGGACAAAATAAAGTAGATGCCGAAAAGTTAGTTAACGAAGGAATTGCCTATCACGACAAAGGAGATTATGATGGTGCCATATTTAGATACGACAAAGCTCTGATACTTGATAAAGACAATTTTCTTGCATTGACAGAAAAAGCATTTAGTTTATTAATGTCTAAAAAGAACGAAGAGTCTATTAAATGCTGTGAAAAAGCAATTGAAACTCATCCAGAAGAAGAAGGACTAAAAATGGTTTATGTAACATACGGAAATGCTTTAGATGGCTTAAATAAAACGGATAGATCAATCGAAGTATACGATGAAGGAATAAAACAATTTCCAGATTTCTACCTGCTCCATTTCAATAAAGGAATAACTCTGTGGAGTGTGAAAAAATATGATGATGCATTATTATGTTTCCAAATGTCAGCTAAGCTTAATCCAAAACACGCTAGTTCTCATAATGCAATTGCCAGGATTTCAAAGATCAACGATACAAGAATCCCTGCATTATTGGCTTATTGCAGATTTTTCTCTCTCGATTCTGAAAGTGACAGGGCAAAACAAAATCTTGAAAGTGTAAGATCTATAATGAAAGCAAATGTTGAAAAAACCGGAACTAAATCTATTAACATTAGTATTAATAGTAATATGCTTGGTGACGTATCGGCTAAAGGAAAACAAAAAGAGAACAATTTTTCGGTTACAGATATGATATTATCTATGGAAACTGCAATGGATTTTGATGAAAAGAATAATAACAAGACAGAAGTAGAACAATTTATCAGAAAGTTTAATACAGTTTGTTCGTCCTTAAAAGAATCAAAGAAAGAAAATCATGGTTTTTTTTGGGATTACTATGTTCCATTTTTTATTGAAATGAAAGACAAAAAGTTAGTTGAGGCTTTTTCGTATGTAGCTTTTGCATCTTCAACAGACCCGGATGTTTCTAAGTGGTTAGAATCAAACAAAGAAGAAGTTGAAAGATTTTTTGAATGGTCAAAATCATTTAAATTTGCTACTAACTAAAGAGTTAACCATAACATTGAGTAAATGAAAACAAAAATGAGCGTCTAACCGAAATTAGGCGCTCATTTTTACTTATACTCAAAAGCTTGTCAACAAGCCCGAGTTTTTGCTATAAAAGACTCTTCTTGCCAACCAAAGTATCGTGGTTGTTTTTAGAATCTTTCCAGTCAACCTTCTTAGTTGGATCAATACCATTGATATACTTTTCAATGTTAGTATAACCATCGCCACTCAAGTCGCCGTTTGCATCGGAAGCATCGTGAGGATTCAGTCCGTACTTAATTTCCCATGCATCAGGCATACCATCACCATCACTGTCTTTGTAAGGTTTACCTTTGTATTGAGGATAACCGCCTACCTGACTTATATCGGTAATAATGCCTTGCTTGTAAGAATCCGGTTTTTGTCGGCGATATTTAAACTGATAATATGTTTTAGAATCTGCTTTCTTATCATAGTAAACTTCACCTGTACGTACCTGGTTAATGATATGTTCGTCAACTATATCTCTTTTTGGGAAATTAGCTCCGGCATTATCAAGAACATAATCGTAAGCCTCCTTTGCTGACATGATAGGGAATTGAGGCATAGTGAAAGGTTCATCAACCCTCATTTGTGGGAAATATTTCTTTTCCGCATCTTCCTTGCTTATTTCAACGCCTTTCAAGTCTCTTAATTGTACTCCCCCATTCCAGTTATCTTTGGTAATCTGATCATATCCTTCCATGATATTACCAACTACATAAAGTCTTCCAAATCTGGCATGCTCAAGCTTACTGCGTCCGGACGACTGTGGCTCGATGATACGATGGCCAACAAGGGCATCTTTGGGAGTGGCTGGTCCTGGTTTATAATAGTTATTAATGATATTGTAAAGCGCAGTATAATCGCCTCCGTCAACAGTACGGTGCACCCAGTTATAAATAATATTATTTGCAAAGTTGAATATACCATTCCAACCAATTGACGGGTTACGGCCTGTATTGTTTGCCCACAAGTTTCTCATGAAAGAACAGTTTTCACCACCAATCGTACTACCAAAGGCATGGTTGTAAGTATCGAGCCCCTGAGCTGAGATTGTGTTCTGAATAGTTACATTTACGGTAGGAAGTTTATCTGCCTCACGACCATTTTTAGGATCGAACATGTGGCGGTAAAATGAAATATTTTCATCAAGCCCCCATGAACAAGAACAGTGGTCAATCATAATGTTTCCGATTGGGTTTCCACCAAAACCATCGTCACGACGACCTACATCTGTTGCTCCACGACGGAAACGCATATGACGAACTACAACATCGTGAGTATTTGCCCAAACAGTTTCGCCGGCAATACAAACTCCATCACCCGGAGCTGTCTGACCAGCAATAGTAATATACGGAGCACGGATAATAACCGGAGTTTTAAGCTGAATAATACCAGCAACATTGAATACCACAATGCGTGCGCCACCAGTTTCGCAAGCTTCACGGAATGTACCCGGACCACTATCGGCCAGACTAGTAACAGTTATTACTTTACCGCCACGTCCACCAAAAGAGAATTCACCACCTCCCATTGCACCCGGGAATGCAGGAATCTTAGCCTGTGGCAGATCTGTAGGACGAGCAGCCCAGTCCACATAAGGTTTTCCGTGCATAGCCTCTTCGTTAATAACAGGCAAAGCTTTTTGCCAAGCAGCTTCCGAATGTTCTTCGGCTTCTTTCATCATAGTATCCACTCTTTTTTGAATACTATCAGGAATCGTAGGATACTGCGCCCTTACTTGTTGTGCTGCCAGCAATGCTAATACAAGCGCAACTTTTAATACATGTTTCTTCATTATACTTACTAATTATTAAAGTTCATTTTAACATGTACTAAAGACGCCTTTTCTTTTTGTATGTAATCAATATATTTAAGAAAAATAATATCTAGTTAGCTGAGCTTCACATTATAAAATATTATTAATACAAATTTTTAAAATGAGTATCTATCAGATAAATTAAAAATTAACCAAATAATTTATACTGTAAATTAAAAATAAATATGCTATTTTTGGATAGATTATTGAAAAAACAATACTTTTTCAGAAGTTCTAAGTAAGACACATTTGCAAACGAACGAGTTCGAAAAGTATAAAAGAGTTTAAGAGGCTAACCTTATAAAGAAAAATATAAAAACACATTCATTATGAAAAAAACAGTTATTACTCTTCTTTTAATTACAATTTTCTCTGGTGTAAATGCTCAAACGTCATTAACCGGAACTGAAATAAAACAAAAATGTGATTCAATCTTAGAAGAAGGAAATACTTTATACAAGTATGAAAAAGCAGCCTGGATAACAAGCGATATGGCAATGGATAAGAAAGAAATCAAAAAAGATTTTGGTGGACTTTTAATCTATCAAAGAAATGATTCTATTTCGGCTGTTGTATTAGCAAAAGAAGGTACAAAATGCATTTATGAAGTGATATTTAAAAATAGCTTCAACAATCCTTGCAAAGAGAGTTTGATTGTAAGAGATTTAACTGAAGTTGAAAAGAGCTTGCAACAAATTAAAAAGAAAATGTTTAAAGAAGTCACAAGCGATGAAAAATATCAAGTAAACTGTCCGCAAGGATATAATATCAATATGGAGTTAATCCCTTACGAACTTGGATATAAACTTTATTTCATTTTGGGGACTAGTCAACCGAAACTAATACCCTTTGGTAATGATTATATTTTCTTTGGTGATAAGGAAGGAAATGTTACTTCATGGAGAAAAATTCATTCCAGATTAATTTTCTCTCCCACAGAATATGAAGGAAATAAAGTCATAGGTTTATCACATAGTCATCTTAAAACCGAACCATTTATTAGCGCAACTGATATTTGCACGTTTAAACTTTATGGGAGTTTATATGAACTGAATGAATTTGAGATTCTTTCTACTTGTTTAAGAAAGTACTTTAAATATAAATTAATCGAGAATGAGATAGAAACTCGAGATATGTAATTGTAACAAAACTCATATCCACATTCGTTAAGTACTAGTAATCAAAATAAAAAAAGCAGCAAATAAAAAACATGACTACCAAAGAAGAAACATTTTATAAAAAATGGAAAGAACGGAGAAAGAAAAAGTGGCTATACATATTTCTACACGGAACGGTTTATTGGGGACTTATTATGGCTATTTTATTGTTCTTGTGGGATAGTAACTTTAAGATCGAGAATATGCACATATCCAATTTAATAGTCAAAATTATTATTTTTGGTATTGGTGGAATTCCAATTGGTATATTAAACTTTAATCAACTCGACAAGAAGTATCTAAATAGAGACATTGCTGACATTTTAGAAGGTATTAAAACATTAAAGGCCGGTAAGGTTTGGAAACATGATAATCTAATTATTAACAACATAAATAATGAAACTTTAGTTGTAAGAAACAAGCTGTTTTGGTTCGACAAATCAGATGATATAAACGAGAAAGCAAAAGAGTGTTTTGATGCTGTATTGAATGATTATCAACAAATTAATAATGAGCCTAAATTTCAGGAATTCTCAAAGAATTATAACGTGAGAATCCAAGTATTTGAAGTATTAGACAACGAAAATCCATTAATTGACAAAGCAATTTAAGGATACTATACATAGAAAACGAAAAAGAATGAAAACAAGAAATAAGCATCCAACAGCTTTAATGAACCTTTAATTATACAATAAACCGCATATTAGTTTTCACCTCGTTAACATTCTCTATGCTCGTCAGCATTTCGAGTAGTTTAAAAGCAACATCAAGACTTGTTGCCGGTCCGGTTGAAGTAATAATATTATTGTCAACCACTAACTGCTCATCTTGTACCTTTACGCAAAAATCTGCTAATTGCTTTCGTCTTACACCATTATTTAAATCCCATGTGGTAGCATTTCGCTGACTAAGTACGCCCGATTTAGCAATTGGTAGAGCTGCCACACAAATTGAAGCGATTAATTTACCTCTCCTATTAAATTCTCTTATCAAATTAAGGAAACGTTCATCATAAGCATCTTCGTAGAAACCAGCCTCCCCAGCTCCTCCCGGAATTGCTAAAGCATCATAATCTTCAATATTAATCTTACTAAAAGCAAGCTCCGGCTTTACAATTAAGTTCCAATAACACTTGATTTCTGAGCGTAAACCAGTAGTAATTAAATCCACAGGTTCAAAGCCGGCTTCCCTACTCCAACCAAAAACATCTGTAAATACACTCGCTTCATAAGCTTCAAAACCTTGAGCCAGGAATAAAAGTACCTTTTTTGCCATGTTTTCTATTTTATCTAATCATTGAGAATCTGTTACTGCAAAGGTGTTTTGTTTTTTGATAAAAATATCATTTCAAAGGGCAAATTATTGACAATTTACAGTCTGTTATTTGCCGCTCTTTGTGAATCTAAAAAACCACTTAAGCCTCTTCGCCACATGCAGAAAAAGATATATAAAGAATACGATGGCAACTTTATCATGAATTTCAAGAAAAGTCTTCCGAACTATCGGAGCGTTGCCTGATAAATCAATAAACCATGATAAATATCCAGTTAAAGCAACAATTAAGAAAATTACAGATAGCGTAATTACTTGTTTGTTCTTTGCTATAAGTCTCTTTATAATTACGGTTTTATACCATTTCCAATGCTGACTTACATGACACACAACCAGAAAAGAGATCAGAATGATTGAAATCTTATGAATCATAGTCCAGCCGGAGTAACTTATGCCATAAACCATTTTATTCATATCAATCATTCCATGGTGCCCAACATGATAGCTGAATTGTATCAGGAATCCAGAAAACACCACTACGAAACCAATAAGAAGCAAACTAAGATTGATTATAAAACGGACATCAGATCTTCTCTTACAAGAATTGTCGTTATGTTCTGCAGTCTGAATTCTAGATATTGCATTATACTCACACGCTTTCATACACTTAAAGCAACCCGTACAATTATTGCGTCTAGCAATAACGGCATGCTTATGCCAAGGAAGATTTATGCGCCCAATTACATTTTTATCGCATGCTTCGATGCATTTCCAACATGCCTCGCACTTTCGGGTATCGAGCTGAATATATTTGGTTGTAGCTCGTCCCCCACCATTGATGTCTGTTCTCATATTCCTTTTTTTTAAACAAAAGTACACCGATGAGAATCTTCGGGACGATAACAAAAGATAATAAATGGAATCTATTTTCTATTTCTTATCCTACTTAATGAAACCGGGGTAATCCCGAGATAAGACGCAATATAGTGCTGCGGAATTCGCTTGATTATATTGGGCTGATTTTTTACTAAATCCTCATAACGTTCCTGAGGAGTATCTTTTATTCTGGAAAGAAAAAGCCGTGCATAGTTGCTAAATCGTTGGAAAATAAAGCTCTGGAATTTATCTTTCAGCTCAGGATAGGTTGACAGAAGCATCTCAAAGTCCTGTTTCTTAACTGAAAGGATTGTTGAAGGTTCAATGCTTTCAATGGAGAATAAGCTCGGAGTACTATTCATTACACTGTCAATTGAAGCCACCGGTTGCCCTTCAAAAAAGAATTGAAAAGTAATATCTTTCCCGTCTTTATTAAAGCATTCACGCAAACAACCCTTTTTAATAAAATGTATATAACAGGCTATTTCGCCTTCGTTTAGCAAAACTGTTCTGGCTGCCACTTGCCTTTCAATAAAGATATTTTCAAATCGGTCCCGATTCTCTTTATCTCCTCTTATCTTCTTAATTAGTTCATCAATCATACATGAGATTGTTTATTGCACCACTTTCCTTATCTTAAATATATGATATACAGTTTATCTATGTGCCTTATCGTGCGCAATATTCACAAAATTCCTGAACATACGCAAGGAATTTGAAGGAGATTTATTAGACAGACCAGCAATAAGCCCGTAAGTAGAATTTAGCTCACATTATTTACTGAAAGCTTTTAAAAGAGACCCCGCCGGAATACAACAAAACTCCGGTTTACTTTTTCAAAAGTTACTCGGGATATTTATGAATTCTTGTACAAAAGAATGCATTCTTCTGTACAGAACAATTAATTCTTTTGTACAGAAGATATAATTGTTTTGTACAAAAGTGCAGAAACATCCCGCCTGAGATATAAAAAGCTATTCGGGAGTTTAAAGAAGCTCTCGTCGCATCTTTCCGGAGAGCCAGAGTAACTTATTATAGCATTCAACATCACTACATAAATTTTAATTTTTCGAAAAAAAGTCTTGCAGTCTAGCACTTGGTGCATAAGTTACTGTTCATAAGCGTGATACAGGTGCTAGATACACTTAGAGAAGTCTAGCAGAAGTCTAGCAGTCTAGCGCTAGACTGCTAGACTACCGCTAGAGTATTTTCGGGAAGTCTAGCAAATATAACACACTAATATTTAATTACTTAAAAGCAAAGTGCTAGACTGCTAGATACTTTTAGGAAAAACAAATATTTTGAGAATATACTTTGCTTATTTATCTCATAAAAATAAGAGATTTGTTTATTTCAGTTTAGCTCGTATACGACTTAAACTGACCGGAGTAATACCTAAATAAGAAGCAAGGCACTCCAAAGGTATCCTTTGCAACAAGTCCGGGTTATTCTCTAATAGTATTTTATATCGCTCGGATGCTGTTGTGAACAACAATGGAATAAGTCTTTCTTCTGTTTGCAAAAACTCTAGTTCAGCGAGTTTTCGACCCCAATTAGCAATATGTATATCTTCCTTAAATAATTCATATAAGTCACTACGTTTCAACACATACAAGGTTGAGTCTTCCATAAGCTCCATCGTTTCATATCCTTGTTGATTGCTCACATAGCTTTTTAAGGAAACAATAGTAGCCCCCTCTTTCCCAATCCAAAAGGTTATTTCTTTCCCATCAAAAGGAATATATGCTCTGGCAATTCCTTTTTCAAGAAAGAAAACATTTGTTTCCACTTTACCGGCCTCTAATATGAGAAAACCTTTAGGGTACGTAACCTTTGACAAATGCTTTATCAACTTATCCATAGAGGATTGAGGCATTTGATATATGCTATTTATTATTTCAAGTATATCCATAAATATAGCTCTTAATTTATGAATGCAAAGGTATTAAATCTTAGATTAAGAGAACTGTAAATTACTTATAATCTTGCAACTATCATTTCTTATCAAATGTAAAGAGAGATAATAGGACATTTGACTAATTTTGCAAACAATTTGAAAAGACAGAAGTATATGAGTTGGATTATTTTGATTGCCGCCGGATTATTTGAGGTCTGCTTTACATTTTGTTTAGGGAAAACAAAAGAAACCGCAGGAACTGAATTTTATCTGTGGGGAATGGGATTTATTTTATCAGTATTATTAAGTATGTACTTATTGGCAAAAGCTGCACAAACATTGCCACTAGGCACAGCATATCCTGTGTGGACCGGTATAGGCGCTATTGGTACCGTGCTCGTTGGAATTCTATTTTTCAACGAACCTTCAACTATTGCACGTTTGTTCTTTATTACAACTTTAATAATTTCAATCATCGGTTTGAAAGTAGTATAAATCAATAAAAAGGAAAAAGAATATGTTTAGAGAAATGCGCCGAAAAAAGCAACTATTATCCGCAGAAGAAAGCATCTCAATTCTGAATAGAATGACATCTGGTGTGCTTGCAATAACAGGGGATAATGATTATCCTTATGCAGTACCGCTCAGTTACGTTTACTATGACAATAAAATATATTTTCATGGTGCAACATCGGGTCATAAAATAGATGCAATCAACAGAAACAGCAAAGCATCTTTTTGCGTTATAGAACAAGATAACATTATTCCTGAAGAATATACAACTTATTTCAGAAGTGTTATTGTATTTGGCAAGATTCGCATTTTAGAAGATAATGATGAAAAGCGAAAAGCTATTGAGAAATTGACCGAGAAATATTCACCAGCTCTGGAAGAAGGACGCTTAAAGGAAATTGAAAAAGGTTTTAATCATATGCATATGATAGAATTATCTATTGAACACATGACTGGGAAAGAGGCTATTGAATTAGTTAGGGCAAAGAAATTATAGCACACATTTGCCACTTATTAGAATTAAAAGGAAGAAATTAGGTGGCAGATAGCAGTTGTTGGTAGCAGATAAAATGTACAACACTTTTATCTGCTACTAAAATAAAAAACTGGTTTAATGGCATTTAAGTACTAATTAGTAGCAGGTGGTAGATAAATGCAATATTTTATTTAAAATATTTGTGGTATAATAATCTGCAAGAACATTTAATATCCCTGATCTGAACAATGGTGGAAATACAAAAGTCCCAAGATATTGCTATTTCGGGACTTTTCTTTCTATGATAAAATACAATACACCATAAGTGTTTGCGAATTGAAGTTCTGAATTCAATTATATCAAATCGGGCAACTTATTCACATCCATTATTTTGTCAATATTTTGCCGGACTTTTTCCTCATCCCAGTCCCACCATTTGAGCCTCAACAGCTTATCTATCTGTTCATCGGTAAAACGCTTACGAATCAACTTCGCCGGAGTCCCTCCTACAATGGAGTAAGGAGGAACATCTTTGGTAACCACTGCACGTGATGCGATAATTGCTCCATCTCCAATAGTAACACCAGCCATGATAACGGCTTCGAAACCAATCCACACATCATTTCCAATTACAATATCACCTTTATTGTCCCAGGCATTGGTTACTGATGTTTGCAAATCCCATTCATCAGCCAATACGGGAAAAGGATAAGTGGACAGCGAACCAAGCGTATGGTTGGCACCATTAAATAAAAATTTGGCACCACAGGCTATGGAACAATATTTTCCAATAATCAGTCTGTCGTTATTAGCATACGGATAATGATACAAAACACATTTATGTTCAAAGTCCAATGGATTGTCAAAATCGTGATAGAAAGAATAATCGCCCACCTCTATAAATGGGCTTTTTACGCAACTTTTCAGATAAACCATAGTCTTATCGTCTTTGCGTGGATATAATAATTTATTGTTTGGCATAATTTTCTAATTTTAAAGGATTAATAAATCTGCAAGAATTATTCTCCCTGCAATGACTGCAAAGAGAATAATATCCGATTATTTTATATTTTGGAGCATTTGCATAAACGTATCCATGTGCAATTGCATATACGACTGTATTACAGCAAAAACTGGAACAAACAGAAGTATTCCGATCAGCAAACCTTTGCCTATGGATTCAAATTTAGAATTCTTCAGAAGCACAAATAAAATCCACAGCACATTAAGTGTAATAATAATATGGGTAACCTGAGCAAACATGTTGGCTTCATTCCAGGGCATAACAAACAAGCCCATTGTTCCATAAAAATATTGCGGCAATAAAGCTACAGCTAGGAACAAATCCTTTTTAGTAGCCTTAAAACAGATAAAGCATACCAAATAAACAATAATGGAAAGCGAGCATGCATTGAAAGCCAACCACTCAAAAAAACCTAGTTTTACTATTGACAGAAAAAAGTAAGCACTGTTTAATAATGCTAGAAGCATGACTCCGGCTAACAAATAGCCGGTTATTTGATTTTTATTATTAAAATTCATAATTGATTTTTTGTGTAATTTATGTAATAGGAATTAGCCAATGATACAATATATCAATGAGTTTTATTCCGTTTATTAAGACAATAAGAAACCTGTTCAGAAAAGTATCCTAAACTACCAAAACATTAACCTGTGGTTTGCTGAGGTTAACTATGCTGCAATTACCAATTTAAGTACTGCTTTCATTTGTTTGGTTCTAAATTACACAATAAGTTAAGATATGATTGCTGCTTTAGTAGCTTATTAAAGCAATTTTTATCTTTATTGCTTCCATTTTATAGTTTGCAAAAGTAATAAAAAATCAAATTATATTAATCCAAAATAAGATATTTTTATCTGACTTTTTTAATTTATATATTATTTAAAAAATGCATAGATAAATCCACATCCAATACATTAAAATTTAAAAAAATCGCTACCTTTGAACGAATTAAACAAAAAAAAACTACGATTGGCGAGGGTTATAATTTACCACAACAGAAAAGTAAAACAACGCACAACCAATCTGTATAAACTAATACAAGTATAAATTTAGTCTGGATGAGAAGATTAGATTTATTTGTAAATTCATGATTATAAGAAAACTAATAGAACGTTATACCGATATTTTAAACCACGTCAGCTTGAAAGAGGTAGCTTTCTTTATAAAAATTACACCTGAAACCTTGAGCAGAATCAAAAGAAGATTGTTGCTACCACTGAATTCTTGATTTGAATCAAAAGTATTTATATCCTATCAGTTTATCTTTGCAATATGAGTTTTAAAGTGAACAAATACAATAAATTCAAAATGAAAAAATTATTATTGCTATTAGTTGTAATCTCTACCTTGTTCTCCTGTAAAAAAGAAGATGACGGGTTAGAACAGAATCTTCAATTAAACGTAAAATCCTGCGTGTTGGACAATGAGCATAGCTATGCCGAGGTTAAAAAGCTAAAAGGAACAGGTTCACTAAGTGTAACTTCGTCAAATCCTGGTATTGCCGAAATTCAATTCGATAAAGAAGACAAAGACGTGTTTTATATTATCGGTCATGAACAGGGTAATGCTACCATTACGGTTATGGATGTTGACGATAACACAACAGGTGATGAATATGCTATTAAAACAATCAATGTTAATGTTCGTGAGTCAATTAATTATGGGGATTATTCACACCAGAACGTATACATAAAAAAAGGAGAATGCCGTATATTCAAACTGCCTTTTATTTTTGATGAAAATGATAGTCTAGTTGGAGCCAATGATTATATTGTCTCTATGTCCGCCAATGTTTCACTGGGTAATAAATTCAGGGTAGAGGCAAAGTCCAATGGCATCACTGAATTTCAAATATATAAAGGAAAAATAGAACTTTTCTCGGTCCGTATTTTTGTTGTAAACGAATACGACTTGTTCATTCCGGAGTCAGAAAACCGACAGCTGACTTTTGATCTCCCGTTTACTGTTGGAGTTAACGGCATTTCTATTTGGAGAGGTAGCGGTCATTATAACGCCAAAGTAGTTGATGAAAAGGTAGCCGTAGTCGAGTCTATCACTCCGGGGGAAGATTATTTTAACGAAGAAAGTAATTCTGCCGTCGTTCGGGTAACACCATTAAAAAGTGGCACAACCAAACTGATTGTTACCGATGTAGTTACAGGACAAACATCAGGTGTTGATGTAGTGGTAAATTAACACTTAAATACAATGCAAATAATAAGAGCATGAAGAAAATCTTATTTATTTTATTTATCCTGTTCACTTTTACGAGTTGCGAGAAAGAAGATGATGATACCGAAGCTGTATGTACTCCCGGTTATACAACCATCAGTGGGCATATTCTAACGTCGGACAACACACCTTTAAAAGGTGTAGAATTACAATTAAAATATGTCGAAACTCAATGGCTTGCTAGTTACCATTCCTGGTTAAAACGGAAAACAACAACAGATGCAAATGGTTCTTACAAAATGTCTTTCAATATTAAAGATAACGAAGTTGAATCTTTTGAAGGCCAATCTTCTTCTTATTTCGAACTACAGATTGACTTCCGAAATTTAGATCCGGATAAATACTTCCTGCCAGAGCAGATTTCCGAAACTGGAACCTCTTATTCGTATAACCCGATCATTTCGTTAAAGCGGGATACGGTATACGATGTATCTTTCTATATTCCAACCAAAGACTATATTACAGTTACATTGAAAAATTTCAAACCAACAAATCAATCTGACCACTTCGAAGTACAGACATTTTTCCCATGGGGGACGAAGTCTGATGAAAAAAAGATGCTGAATACAGAATATGGAATTAGCTCCAGTGGCTATGATCATTTTGTGGCAAAAGACGAGAATCAGACTTTTAGAAATGTACCTGTGGCCCGGAATGACACCAACATTGTAAGAATTATAAAAATGAAGAACGGAGTTGCCTACCCCGAAGACTATAAAATATTTGTTCCTGAAAAGAACACCATTGAATTAACTTACGAATATTAAAGTGAATACAAAAAACATTCAAATAACAAATAAAATGAATCGAAAAATCTACTCAATTCTCTGTAGCTTACTTATCCTGTTTTCTACTTTCGGTTGGACATCATGTGATAAGAGCTCCAATATTGAGCCGTTATCCCTGCATCAGATTGAAAATAACACCATCAAACTTTACTATGGTTCCAAAGGAGGCGCTACTATTATTGGAGGAGATGGAATTTATTCTTTTTCTTGCAAATCATCGTTGTTAAAAGTCGAAATGACTCAAAGCAATTATATTTCATTTGAACCACTAGGTGTAGGTAATGCTACCATTACGATTAAAGATTCATCCGGAGATTCGTACATTCTAAATGTAACGGTAACTTATAAATCAGAAAATATTATTATATCAAAATTAGATGCAACTGTCGTTGGCAATAATATGACGGCAGATAACCAAAAAGAACTGAAAGAAAAAATGCTTGCAACCATTCCTGTAAAAGTTGGTGGTGGATACAAGTTTGTATATACCGAAGGCGAAAAACTGGATGAGACAAAAGGAATTGTTTTTATTTATCCGGACAAGTATGGCTATAATGGCATTGAGGGTACATTTAAGAGAGTGATGGTTAAACATGCTGATGGAAGCTATCCTTACATTACCTTTACGTTGCATTACAATGATGTAAATCGTACATTTATTTTCATGGAGTACCAAGAACCTATTGTGAAATCATCGCAATACCGTACTTATCAGTTTGCCGAAGATCTTAAAGAGCAGTACAAAACGGCTTACCCAAATATTGAGCAGGTATATACTTCGCAGGTGATAGGTAGCTTAACAGTTGAGTAATAAAAGAATTCCCTAATTTATATTTTAGTATATAAAAGAAAGGGTGCAAATCAGCAGATTTGCACCCTTTCTTGGTTGGAGCATTCCTTTAAAGAAAAACGGCTCACCCAATATTTAGTGAGGCTACGCATAAAGTTTAGCCAATCTAAGAGCCTGTTTAAATTTTATTCAATAGCATCGGTTATACTTCCATAACGGTGATATTCAAATGCGATGCTCTGTTCTTTCAGATAATGAAGCAACTCTACCCTTCCTTCCACCAGAGGTTTGGCCGTAGCAATATATTTACCAAGACGAGCAGCCTGTTTGTAAAGTTCGTATGGAAGCCGACTACTGCAGGTGCGAATCCGTTCGTATTGATCGATGTCATTCAGAAACTCATCGTCCGACTGAATCTTAATGATGCACTCTTTATTGATTCCTTTCTGAAGAATTATCAGTTTCGGATCTTCCTTGGCGATACTCAATACAACAGGTGTTCTGGCTATATTGGCAGCAACAAGGATCATAAGCACGTCGCACAATTCATCTTCCGGATAAATACGTAAAGCCATATTTCTAAGCGACAGGTACCTGAAAATATTTTGTTCGCCAATTAGCTTATTACAGTCGTGTTCCTTAGAAAATACATTTTCCATGTTCAATTGATAACTTTCAACGGCTTTGCTGAAACGAGCTGTATCATCAGAATGAAGAATTGCAGCCAAAGTGTGAGATGCTTTAGGAACTGTTCCTTCCAAAGGTTTTTCAGTAATATTGATGAAGCACGACACATAGTTGGGTCCTCCGGCTTTGATACCGCCTCCGAAGGCCGATCGTTTCATTCCTCCGAAAGGTTGTCGGTTTACGATAGCACCAGTAATGCCTCGGTTGATATAGAGATTTCCGGCTTCAATGCTATTCTTCCAAAGGAGCTGTTCGCTTTCATCCAGACTTTGCAATCCGGAAGTCAATCCGTATTCAGAGTTATTAACCAGCCTGATTCCATGTTGTAAATCATCAATGCAAACCACAGCCAGCAGCGGGGCAAACAGTTCGGTTGTCAATGTATAGCTTCCAGGTTTTACGCCCCATTTCACGCAAGGTTTCAGAATTAACTTCTTTTCATCTGCAAATTCAGGTTTTACCAACCACCATTCGCCTTCTTCAAGATGGTCGATGGCATGCAGTAGTTTCTCATTCTGATTGGTAATCATCGGACCAACCACATTGCCTCCGTTCCATATTCCTCCTGTGTGCAGACTGGTTACAGCATCTATAAGCTTTGCTTTAAACTCCGGATCGTGATACACCTCTTTTTCAAGGAGCAGCAGCGAACAAGCCGAACATTTTTGTCCGGCATTACTGAATGCCGAGGTGATAATGTTCTGGATAGCATGGTCGCGATCTCCGCTGGCAGTAAGAATGATTGCATTTTTACCTCCAGTCTCTGCCGACAACGGACAAGTTGGATTGTTTTCCAATAAACGAAAAGCAGTATCGGTGCCTCCTGTAAGAATAATATGTTTGATAGAAGGATGTGTGGTGAGATAGTTCACCGGTTCATATCCATCCGCACAGAATAACTGAAGTGCATCTTTCGGTACTCCGACTTCCCAGAATAGTTTAGCAAATTGCCATGCAACTGGATAAGCAACCGTGGCCTGTTTCAAAATTACCGTATTGCCTCCGGCAAGTGCGGCCGCCACACCTCCAACCGGAATTGCCAGAGGGAAGTTCCATGGCGGAATTACCATAATAATGCCTTTTGGTGTGCAGGTTATTGTTTCCAGATTGGTGAATTGCTGCATGGAAACAGGATAAAAACAACAAAAGTCGATAGCTTCGGACACTTCCACATCTCCCTCCGTAAAAGATTTACCAGTAATGGCAGCCATGCAACCAATTAAATCACCTCGGTGGTTACTCAGATTGGTTGCCACCTCATGCAAAATGCGGTTGCGCTCTTCCGGCAACGCTTGTCGCCAACCCGAAGCATCTTTCTCGGCAACAGCAATAATCTCCTTTACCTGATCGATATTGGCAAGGGAAGCTTCACAAACACAGATTTCACTATTCTGACTTCGGTCGAGGTATGCGCGTTTCTTTTCTGATATTACCTCCTTCTCACCAATCTGCAACGGAATATGATAAGGTTTATCATCGGCAGATTTTTTCCATTTCCGGCGGATTTCATCTGCCCACAAGCGATTCGGCTTCAAATCGAAATTGGTATCAGGTTCGTTTCGGAAAGTGAAAAGGTCAGTCTGGGGAATAGCCAGAAGGTTTCTGTTTTGTGTACGCCGTGGTGTAGTACTGACACTCTCTTTCTGCTTATAAGCCTCAACGAATTGCTCTTGCACGAACTTCCAATGCTCGCTGTCCGCCTTCAGATTAAACGAATAGCTTAAGAAATTGTCCTTGCCGGTATTCTCATCCAACCGGCGAACCAGGTACGACACAGCATTCAGGAAATGCTCGTTCTTCACCACCGGTGTATAAAGGATAATCTGTTTGCCGAGAGTGCGCATTACGCGAGGAAGATGATTCGCCATTCCTTCCAGCATTTCGAAAGTAACAAACTCATCAACCTTATTTTTTTGGCTGAGTAGGTAAGCGTAACCAAGTGTAAAAAAGTTGTGGGAAGCCACACCGATGTGCACCACCTCCGCATTTTCAGGTTCCAAAGCACGATCGAGCAAACGCAAGTAATTAGCATCAACCTCTGTTTTGGTGGAGTAAGTAGGAATTTCCCATCCTTTCAGAGAGGAAATAATAGTTTCCATCTGAAGGTTTGCCCCTTTTACCAGACGCATTTTGATTGGAGCCCCACCTTCGGCAACCCGCTTTTTCGCAAATTCCAGTAGTCTGGACTGGAAATGCCATGCATCAGGTAAATAAGCCTGCACAACGATACCCGCCTGATAGTCTTTGAACTGCGGTAAATCCAGAACTGTTGTAAACACATCAAGCGTCAATTCAGTATCTTTATACTCTTCCATGTCGAGATTAACAAATTTGGAAAAGCTAATGCCATTTTCGTCTACGAATGGAAAGTCGATTGCTCTCTGGTAAATATTAGAGAGCCGCTCACATAACTCAGTTTTATTCAGCTCATAGTTGAGCGGATTTATCTGTGCATAGATGCCTGAAATTTTAATGGAGATGTAGTTAATCTGAGAATCTTTCAATGCTTCCAAGTAATGTTGGTAACGGTGATTAGCCTCTCCGTCTCCTAAAACCACTTCACCGAGCAGGTTAACATTCTGCCCTATTTTTTGTTCTCTACGCTGTTGCAGATGCCGTTTCAGCAGTGAGGGTGCTTCGTTGATAATTACTTTGGAAGTATCGGACCGTAAGCGTTGCTTAAAAATGGGAATGGCTATAAAATCGAACAAGTAGCCAAACGCCGTGAACAGTTTGATAAGAATCTTGTCGGCAAAACCAAAAAACTCGGGCACGCCGTAGCGATCTATCAGCACTTTCATGCGATGCGCCAGCTTCTTGTTATTCCGTATTTGCGACGATTCGTCAAGCAACTTTGATAACAGAATCTTATCTCCTGGTTTTTGTACCAAAATGGCGTATTTCTGTTGTTCTTTACGCTCTTCGTTAGTGATCTCTTTTTCTGATTGTGCAAGAAACTGCTTTGCCCATTCAATAACTTCAGAAATATCCACTTTTTCCATAAAATTTAAGATTAAGAAGTTATATGCAATATAGGGAAAAAGATTGAAAATGAGATTAATAGAAGCAAAAAAATATATAGGCTAAATTCAAGTTATAAAAACAACTCTCCCCTATATTTTTTGAATCAACGGCAATTTGCATCGTCTGGAGATTTATTCCGTACTATAATTAAAATCTATCAGTCTATCCTTTGCTAAAGCTTTCATTTTTTTGCAAAAATGGCTTTTCGATGACGACATTTATTTCTTAAGTAAGTATGAAATTTCTCAATCTATTGAAAATCATTCGGTATTTTAAAATTAAAACCTCCTACATACAGGAGATTTTCCTTCCCCCCTATTGAGTTGTAGCCCAAGCAAAACTCATCCAATCATTATCAATCGAAGCATAAGATCTTATATTGGTTTTTCGATTTCAAAAGGGATAATATCGTCACGAGAAATATGTGTTAATGATCTGGAAAAACTAACGGTCAAATAGTCGTGTTATATTCATTATGAATCTATTTCTTGATTTTCATAATCATTTGATCTATTTCTTCGTCTATGATATCATTATAAATATCATTTGCGTCCTCTTTGTCCGATTCTTCATCGCTCAACTGTTCCAACCTTTTAAATGCCTTATTCGACAACTGATCATAGTCCAATTCTTTAAGTTTTTTAGTCGTTCTTGTTAGTGGTAAAATAAATTTTATCTGAGTGTAATCGTCATAAAAGTCCATCATATCCATAAAATCCATTTCATCCAGATGTTTAATTTGGATAAGGAACAGGTGGTCTGCTTCTTTGACAAGCTTTTTATTTTTCCTTATCATAGCTAAAACTTGTTTATTACAGACTCTGGTCATGTATTCCAAAAAGACCAGTTCTTTGATATCATCAATAGGTCCTTGTATATAGTGCTTTACCGTTTCTTCCCCATCGATCAAGCCTGCATCTATAAGATCCTTTGCTACCTGAAGAAAACATATTTTTTCAGAAATATTTTCAGTACCATCAAATTCGTATCTAAAAAGCTCAGTCTTCAACAATTCGGCGAATTCCCAATCTTTTTTTACATCAATAATAGACATAGCTTCATGCAAATAATAAATGCGTCGTTCAGGTCTCCAGCACTCAAAAAGTCCTTCATCTGGGGCATCAAATTTAAAAAAGCCGAATCCTGCATTTGTGAGGGTGGAAAAATTGTTTATCAACTGATTTCGAAATATTACAAACAAAGTCGCATCATTTTCGACAACTTCCAACAATTCCGTATTGAATAATTGTTCATAAAAGATAGCATTTCCCATAATCATCTGCAACCAGTTCCTTTTCTCCCAAACAAAACTATCTATAAAATCAATGATTGATGGGTTTTGGAATTCGATTACGTCATATTCTTCGTCAACTAATTCGTCGTATTCAGTCCGGAAGGTGAAGAATGTTCCTTCCATTTCTTTAATAATATGTTCAAAGTCGTCATAACTATATTGTCGAAATTTATCTAATTTCTCTATAAACACCATTATAGACTCTTCAAATTTACTAATCGAGATTTGTTCAGATATCACAAACCTGTTAAGCAATACCAACTTATAGAGATCGTTCGGTAGATTATTGTACACCATTTTCCATATTTCATTCGGCTTTTGAAGATTCTGTAAAAAGAAGGTAAAATATTCTGCAGACTGAACATTTTTTAAAAGTATAGGATTGGTCAAATGCTCGATAATGCGGGGGCTATAATTTTTATGATCTATTATTGCTTTGAAATTGTTCTTAATTAGATTGTCTATAAAATCGGATTGTAGTCCACTATTCATGAGGTGATTGTATAATATCTCAGTTCTAATTCTTCTTGTGAAGGACTTGAGTTCTATGACATAATGAAATATTCGTTGTGATATCTCATTAGCAGGACAAGATTCTCTATTGGCTTTCTTAAGGATATATTCGCGTGATGTAATAATTAACTTTTTATCTTTCATCTTCTCTACTTTTTCGATAAAATATAAAAGAAGTTGAATATAATCATTTCCTTTTTCAAATTTAATCTTTCCAAGGAAATCATCTATCAGAAAAATGGAGGGACTTGGTGTATAAAGGTAAGATTCCGCTTCCTGAATTGTTCGATATGAAAGATCAATCAACTGATACTTTTCAGAATAAATATAGTGCGCTATGAGGGCGTGAGATAAAGTTGTTTTGCCAATGCCGGGATTACCAACGACAATAGCAATATTATTAATCTTATAGTGCTCGATCAAACGGTAATATTCCTTATATGGAACAAAGGTTTTCAGGGATTCTTGTATCTTTTCTTTTATAAATTCCGAGTGCTGTAAGAAGCCCAAATGAAATATCTTTTGATGAACATTGATACTGTTCATCCATAGTTCAGGATATTTGAATTCAATATAATGATTAGCCGGCAACCCTAGTGAATCATTAAGATCACTATTTACAATAATACGATCAGGACTGGGTATTTTTCCATTGTATATGTTTATAATCTTTTCTTTATTATTAGGAGTCAAGTCAAGCGAAACGACGAGAAGATATTCTGTAAATTTTAAATGCTGCAGCTTTTGGCTTTCTTTTTTAAGAGACGAAATAAGGGCTGTGACATTTTTATATTTTTTACATTGAACAATAAGTATTTTCTCCTTTGAATAAGAATACCTAAAATCAATTCCGCCATCTTTTCCTTCTGCAAAATTCTCAAAGGTGCCGTATTTATGGCTGAGTAAATCCCTTACCAGTTGCTCAAATCTTAAGGGTGACAATATTCCGAAATCATAATTGTTCATTATAGCAGGCTAATTTATCTAAATGCAATTTTAAGTATAAATATTATAAATCTAAAGTAGTTATATTTAAACCAATTTTCATTTACCACTTTTTGGTACGCCTCATTGATTTATATAATAAATTATACAAATATACTATATATTATATGTCTATCAAGTAAAAACGGCATAAAATACTTGACACTATTCTATATATAAATCAACACCTTATGCTTAGCTTGTCTTTTACGTTGCTATCGGAGGATGCAATATTAAACATTTACTTCCCAATCTAGAGCATTCAGAATATTGTCACTTTATTGGAATATACAGAAAATTACAGATTAATAACTTAACAGATAACAAAATCGAGAATCAAGGGTATCCTAACTTCTCAGCAATAATATCTATGTTTGAGAATCACTCGGAGAGAATATTAAACTATTTTGAAAATCGAAGTACTAACGCAGCTGCAGAATCTTTTAATGCTAAACTAAAGGCTTTCAGAGCATCGTTTAGAGGAGTAAATGATATGAAATTCTTTCTTTACAGAGTGGCTAAAATTTACGCATAAACTGATGAAACTTTTAACATTCCCACAAATTTATTGACTGATCCCATAAATGAATACTATTTAAAGAATAACAAACAGAAAAAGCGCAAATAAGCAGTACACTGCTTATTTGCGCTTTCAGCGGAGAGATAGGGATTCGAACCCCAGGAACCTCGCAGTTCAACGGTTTTCAAGACCGCCGCAATCGACCACTCTGCCATCTCTCCAATAACTAATTTCACGACTGCTTTTCTTTAAAAGCGGTGCAAAGGTAATTGAATTATTATTAATTGCAACACTTTTACTTAAAATTTTATCATAAAAAGGCGAAAAATGTATTCAAAGCTCACAAACGTGTTATATAACATATTTTTCATTCCTTTTATAGTTGATATTACAATAAAGGTTGTAACTTTGTACGCTCTAAAAAGACAAATCAACCAAAAAAACAACTTTTTCTATGGAATTGAATAAAACCTTTAAAAACGGTGTTTGGAGCAAAGAAATCAATGTAAGAGATTTCGTTCTTACTAATATCACTCCTTATGATGGAGATGCTTCCTTCCTCGCAGGTGCTACAGAACGTACTAAAAAAATCTGGAATTTATGTCTTGCTGCTATTGCAGAAGAAAGAGCAAACAACGGAGTTCGCTCTATTGATAATAAAACTGTATCAACAATTTCTTCACATAAAGCTGGTTATATTGATAAGGAAAACGAACTTATCGTTGGCTTGCAAACCGATGAACTTCTAAAAAGAGCTATCAAACCTTTCGGAGGTATTAACGTTGTTGCTAAATCATGCAAAGAAAATGGTCTTGAAGTAGACGAAAAGGTAAAAGATATCTTTACTCATTACCGTAAAACTCACAACGAAGGTGTTTTTGATGTATATACAGACGAAATTCGCTCTTTCCGTTCTCTTGGTTTCTTAACTGGTTTACCTGATAATTATGCTCGTGGCCGTGTAATTGGTGATTACCGCCGATTGGCTCTTTATGGTCTTGACAGATTGATTGAAGCTAAAAATGAAGATCTTCACAATCTTACCGGTCCAATGACTGAAGCGCGTATCAGAACACGTGAAGAGGTTAAGGAACAGATCAAAGCTTTGAACGAAATGAAAGTGATGGGCGAATATTACGGATTAGATCTTTCTCGTCCTGCATATACTGCTCAGGAAGCTGTTCAATGGGTATATATGGCTTATCTTGCTGCTGTTAAGGAACAAGATGGTGCTGCTATGTCTCTTGGAAATGTTTCTTCTTTCCTTGATATCTATATTGATTACGAATTAAGTCAGGGAACAATTGATGAATCTTTTGCTCAGGAATTAATTGACCAATTCGTTATCAAGCTTCGTATGGTTCGCCACTTGAGAATGGGTTCTTACAATGATATCTTTGCCGGAGACCCAACATGGGTAACCGAATCTCTTGGTGGTCGTTTTAACGATGGCCGTCATAAAGTAACAAAGACTTCATTCCGTTTCTTACAAACTCTATATAACTTAGGTGCTTCTCCAGAACCAAACTTAACTGTTCTTTGGTCGCCTGAACTGCCTGAAGGATTCAAAGATTTCTGTGCTAAGGTTTCTATTGATACTTCTTCTATCCAGTATGAAAATGATGACTTAATGCGTTCTATCCGTCACAGTGACGATTACGGAATTGCTTGTTGCGTTTCCTTCCAGGATATAGGTAGACAGATTCAGTTCTTCGGTGCACGTACCAACCTGGCTAAAGCATTATTGCTTGCTATCAACGGCGGACGTTGCGAAAACACCGGAACATTAATGGTTAAGGGTATTCCAGCTTTGAAGAGCGATGTGCTCGACTTTGATGAAGTAATGGCTAACTATAAGATTGTTTTGAAAGAAGTTGCTCGTGTTTATAATGACGCGATGAACATTATTCACTACATGCACGATAAGTATTACTACGAAAAAGCTCAGATGGCGTTTATTGATACTAATCCTCGTATTAATCTTGCTTACGGTGCTGCCGGATTATCTATTGCTGCCGATTCTCTTTCTGCAATTAAATTTGCAAAGGTTACTGCTCGTCGTAATGAGCTTGGCCTGACTGAAGGATTTGACATTGACGGAGAATTCCCATTCTATGGTAATGATGATGATAAAGTAGATACTTTAGCTGTAGACCTGACTCACTATTTCAGTGAAGAACTTAGTAAGCTTCCTATCTACAAGAATGCACGCCCTACTCTTTCTATCCTTACAATTACTTCGAATGTAATGTACGGTAAGAAAACTGGTGCAACTCCTGACGGACGTAAAAAGGGTGTAGCTTTTGCTCCGGGTGCAAACCCAATGCACGGACGTGATCAGAAAGGTGCTATTGCTTCTCTTACTTCTGTAGCAAAAATCAATTATGATGATGCTCAGGACGGTGTTAGTAATACATTCTCAATCGTTCCTAAATCTCTTGGTGTAACAGCTGAAGATCGTGTTGAAAATCTTGTTTCAATGATGGATGGTTACTTCAGCAAAGGTGCTCACCACTTGAATGTGAATGTATTGAACCGCGAAATGCTGGAAGATGCAATGGAACATCCTGAAAACTATCCACAGCTTACAATTCGTGTATCAGGTTACGCTGTAAACTTTGTCAGCCTGAGCCGCGAACATCAGTTGGAAGTTATTTCAAGAAGTTTCCACTCAAAGATGTGATAATAAAAAGATGATCAACGTTCATTCATATGAATCAATGGGAACCTTTGATGGTCCCGGCCTGCGATTGGTAGTGTTCCTGCAAGGATGCAACTTTCGCTGTAAGTACTGTGCCAATCCTGATACTATTACTCTTAAAGGCGGCAAGCCAACAGAGGTTGAAGAGATTGTGCGCATGGCTCTCAGTCAGAAGGCTTTCTTCGGAAAGAAAGGTGGCATTACCTTTAGCGGAGGCGAACCTACTCTTCAGGCCAAGGAACTGATTCCTTTGTTCCGCAGATTGCGCGAGGAAGGAATTCACATCTGCCTTGATTCTAACGGAGGAAATATGAATGACGATGTGAAAGAACTTCTTTCACTAACGGATCTAGTTCTTTTGGATATAAAAGAATTCAATCCCAATCATCACATGATACTTACAGAACGCAGCAATGCCCAGACTTTGGGCACTGCTGCTTATCTGGAAGAAATTAAGAAACCCATGTGGATTCGTTATGTATTGGTTCCAGGATACAGCGATTTCGAGGAAGATATCATTGCCATGTGCGAACACTTCAAATTTTATTCCATGATTAAACGCATCGAAATACTTCCTTATCACACATTGGGAAAGCATAAATACGAAGCTTTAAAGAAGCCTTACCTACTGGAAGAGGTAAAAGAAAACACTCCGGCCCAACTGGAGCATGCACAGGAACTATTCTCCCGTTATTTCCCCGAGGTCTATGTAAATTGAATATTTCTTGCCGGAACAAAGATATAGTTGTATTTTTGTTGCAGAATTATTCAAGATAACTTAGATGATATATCCCCATAACTTTGAACAGAAGATAGGATTCGACACCATCCGCGAATTACTGAAAGGAAAATGTCTTAGCACACTTGGTAAAGAGCGTGTAGATAACATGTGCTTTTCCGATAAGTTTGCCGAGATTGAAGAACAATTATGCCAGACAACGGAGTTTGTCCGCATCATTCAGGAAGAGGATGGATTCCCCGATCAATACTTTTTTGATGTGCGACCTTCGCTAAAGAAGATTCGCATTGAAGGCACTTACCTGGACGAACAGGAAGTGTTCGATCTTCGTCGTTCACTGGAAACCATTAATGATATTGTTAAATTTCTGAATCGTGATGATGAGGAGGAAAAGGGATTCCCCTACCCTCATTTAAGAACTCTTGCCGGAGACATTATTGTGTTTCCTCAACTTATTGGCAAGATTGATCAGATTCTGAACAAATATGGGAAGATTAAAGACAATGCTTCGGCCGAACTGGCACGTATCCGAAGAGAATTAAGTAATACGATGGGGAGTATTTCCCGTAGCTTGAATGCTATTCTCCGCACAGCACAAAGTGAAGGTTATGTGGACAAAGATGTAGCACCAACCATGCGCGACGGACGATTGGTGATTCCTGTTGCTCCGGCTATGAAGCGTAAAATCAAAGGTATTGTACACGATGAATCGGCCAGTGGAAAGACTGTATTTATTGAACCTGCCGTGGTTGTGGAGGCAAACAACCGAATCCGTGAGCTGGAAGGTGAAGAACGAAGGGAAATTATCCGCATCTTAGTTGAATTCTCCAAATTGCTACGTCCTTCCGTTCCTGAAATTCTTCAAAGTTACGAGTTCCTTGCCGAGATTGATTTTATTCGCGCCAAGGCTCATTTCTCCATACAGATCAATGCCATTCAACCTGCTTTGGAAGACAAGCAACTTATTGACTGGACCGATGCGGTTCACCCGTTATTGCAGTTATCTTTAGCGAAGCACGGCAAAAAAGTTGTGCCGCTGGAGCTGG